>CAKUCX010000003.1 GCA_934643865.1 uncultured Kiritimatiellota bacterium | reverse complement strand
GGCCGCCGCCGCGCCGGGCGCGCGCGCGCGGTCGAAGACCACGAAGGCGGATTCCCCGCTTGCGAAGTCGAAGGCGAGCGTGGTGCGCCCGTTGGCGGCGGCGACAACCGGCGCGGGCGCCGTCTCGCCCGTGACGGGATCCCAGAGCTGCACGGCCCCCGCCGCGCGGAAGTCCACCTCGCCCTTGTAGCCCTCCGGCCCGTTCGCGCTCACGAAGTACCAGTCGCCGTCCGCGTCCGCCCGGTGGATCCACTCAAGCGGCGGCTCCAGGCACGGCGCCGCGCCCGCGCGCGCGTTCGCGCCCACGACGACGTCGGGCTCAAGCCCCGCCACCGCCGCCTGCGGCGCGCCCCGCACGACGCGCGCGCCCGCCGCCGCGAGCGCGCGCAGCTTCGCCTCGCTCTTCGGCGCGACGTAGGTTCCCTCGTGTACCCACAGCACCTTGTAGGAGACGCCGTCGGGGAGGACGAGCCGGCCGTCCTGCGCGGCGACGCGCGTCAGGAGCGCGTCGGGGTTGCAGTAGTCGTACGCGAAGCCCGCCGGCAGCGGCGAGGTCTCGCTCGGCTTGTGCCCCACCGCGTCGCCGAGGAACCAGAGGACGTCGCTGCACGGGCGGCCCGCCTCCAGCAGCACCTCGCAGCGCGCGAAGTAGTCGGTGAACGCCTTCATCGCCCCCCACCACGTCTGCCCGCGCAGGAACGGCGTCCCGATCGTATAGCCGAAGCTCGTCCCCGGCGGCAGGGCGTTCGTGCAGGGGTTGTGCGTGTAGGTGTGGAAGACGAGGTGCGTGACGCCGCGCGCGAGCGCGTGGTTGCCCGTCCGCTTGAGCGCCTTCAGGTCCTCCTTCCACGTCAACCCCCCGCAGGTGAAGGCCTCCGCCGCCACGCGGCCCTTCCCGTAGACGCGCGCCGCGCTCACGCAGGGGCGGACGGGCTTGAAGTCGTCCTGCCCCACGCTCCCCGCCGCGCGCGGATGCCAGAACTCGCACATCGGCACGTCGCACCACTTCCAGAAGCGCATCAAGTCGCCCGGCAGCACGTCGCCGAACGCCGTCTCGTACTGGGCCGTCATGCCGTGTTCGCGCGCAAGCTCGCTCATGCGCGCGTAGTAGTTGCGCTCGACGAGCTCGCCGAGCGTGCGCCGCCAGTCGAGGAGGAAGCGCTCCGTCGCCGCCGGGTCGTCAAGCACCCAGCCGAACACCGCCGGCAGCTTCCGCCGGAAGTCGTAGCCGTTTGCGGAGCGGAAGTCGGCCTCCAGCGTGTCCGTCCACGTCTGGCGGCAGCACTCCCAGCTGTCGACGACGAAGCCCTTCAGAAGCCCGCCCGCAAGCGGCCCCTTCGCGAGGCGGCCGATGTAGGAGGCGAAGTGGAGGTCGATCGCGCGGCGGTCCATCTTGTTGCACTCCCAGCCCGTCGCCTCCGCGGGGGCGGGCCCGTTGCGCGTGCCGTTGTTGACGTGGCCGATGCGCAGGACCGTCCACGCCCGCCCCGTCGGCGCCGTCCACGCGAGGGCACCGTCCCTGAACCGGTCCGTCAGGTCCACGACCTCGTCCGCCCGCACGTAGCCGGTCGGCGCCTGCTTCGACGCGGGGCGCGCCACGAGTCCGCGCAGCACCCAGCCCGCAAGGCCCTCCCAGTTGTTCAGGCGCGCGCCCGCATGGAACGTGACGGCGGGGACGTGCATCGGGTGGCGGTGTTCGAGCGTGAACTCCCACGTGTCGGCGACGCATTCGTCGCACGCGAACGTCATCGGCACCGAGTCCTGCCAGACGCCCTGCGGGACCTCCTGGTCGAGGACACGCGTGCGCACCGCCCCCGCCACGGCGACGAGCGTCACGCGCGCCTCGGGGCGATAGGCGTAGTCGTGGTTCATCTGGCGCGGGCTGGGGAGGGTGATCGCGCGCACGCGGCGCGGCGCGTCGAAGCGGAAGACGCGCCGCATCACGCCCGCGCCGTCCGTCGCCTCGGCCGGCGCCGGCGTCCACGTCTGGCCGTCGCCGCCCTCCGGCGTCGGGAAGGCGAGGACGAAGAGGTCGCGGTAGTCGCGCTGCTCCTGGCCGACGTAGCACTCCATCTGCCAGGTCGGCGTCGGGAGCGCGCCGGCCGCCGCGCCGCCCGGCACGTCCACGCGCGAATAGGCCAGGTTGCGCATCGCCATCTCGGGCGGGATCCACGGCCCGCCGCTCATCGACCAGCCGGGGCAGTTCTGCATCTTGAAGACGAGCCCCCGCCGCGCGCAGCCCTCAGCGGCGGCGCGCACGAGGTCGTCCCAGTCGGCGCTCAGGCAGGGGATCCGCTTCGTCACACCCGGCCAGGCCACGTCCTTGCCCATCTGCCCGTGGAAGAGGTGGATGCCGCTGATGCCGGCGGCCTTGATCGCGTCGAGGTCCGCTTCAAGGCCCTCTTTGGCGACGTTGCCGCCGATCAGGTGGAACCACGTCTCGGGATGGCGCGCGGCCGCCGGGCGGGCGAAGGACGACGCATCGAGCGCACACGCGCACAGGGCCGTTCCGCACGCGCCCAAAAGAAGAAGTCTGATCATGATGCTGCAGTATACCACATCGCGGAGACACCCGCCACACGGTCAGTCCCCCGCACCCCCGCAGTCCGCGCCCCGCAGTTCACGGGCCGGTTCGCAGTCGGCGGGCGAGATGGAGGTGGCGACGGACTGTCCGAGGATGTCGAGGTTCACGACGATCATCGCCGCCGTCCCCGCGCGCCGGACATAGCCCTCAAGGCCGCGCAGCGGCCCCGCCGCCACACGCACGAGGTCGCCGGCCTTGAACTGGGGGCCCGTGTAGACGGCGGGCGCACCGCGCGCCATGCGCGCAATCTGGCGCAGCTGGTGGATCATCGCGCGCGGACGCGCCACGGGGATCGCCCGCACGAGCAGGTTCGTCTGGAGCATCTTCAGCCGCCCGCCGGCGTCCAGCCGCGTGAACACGTACCCCGGGAAGAGCGGCAGCTCCGTCCGCACCTTGCGCCGCTGCACCTTCGTGACCTTCACATACACCGGCAGATGGCGGAAGCAGCCGTAGGCGGCGAGATAGGCGACAACCTTCTTCTCCGTGCGCGGCTTCACATGAAGAACGTACCAGGAAGAGGTATGCGGGGGCTGATGGGGACAGTTCATGGAAATATTAAGTCGGCCTTCGGCCTTTAAGTGGTTAAGTCGCCGCTGCGCGGCTTTAAATTACCAGGGCAAAACCCGGACGCGACAAGCGCGTCCCTCCCGTATCATTCGCAGGACTGACAAGATACGCCCCTCCCGTATCTTCGCAAAACCGGTAAGATGCGCCCTTTCGGGGAGGGACGCGCTTGTCGCGTCCGCAATCATCGTCGAAGGACGTGTATGGATTGTCCGAAGGCATTTAAAGGCCGAAGGCCGACTTAACCACTCAAAGCCGCGCAGCGGCGGCTTAATATACTAGGTCGCGTCCCGCACAAGTGCCTTGAGGTTCTTCAACTGGTCGCGCGAACAGACGAGCGTGGCGGCGGGCGTGTGGACCACGACCACGTCCGAAAGGCCGGCGACGACGACAAGGTGGCCGTTTTCCGCCTTCGTGACCGGGGCGTTGACAACGACGGCGTGGGAGACGTCGCGCAGCAGGGTCGGGCCCAAGGCGGTGTTCCCCGCCGCGTCCTGGGGGAAGTGGTGCTCGACGGCAGTCCAAGATCCCACGTCGTCCCAGTCGAACCGGCTCTCGGCCACAAGGATCTTCTTCGCGTGCTCCATCACGGCAAAGTCGAACGAAATCGCGCGCAGGCCGGGATAGAGGCCGCGCACCGCCGTGGCGGGATCGCCGGCGGCGACGGCCTCGACGAGCGGGGAAAGGTCCGGCGCATTTTCCAGAAAGGCCGCGCGCAGGGCGGCGGCCTTCCAGATGAACATGCCGGCATTCCAGAGGAAGCCGCCCGTCGCGAGGTAGAAGCGCGCCGTCTCCATGTTCGGTTTCTCGACGAAGCGACGGACGTCGTGTAAGACGGTGCGCGTGCCGAGTTCGACGCGGGGGCCGCACTCGATGTAGCCAAAACCGGTCTCGGGGCGCGTCGGCACAAGGCCCATCGTCACGATGGCATCCGTGCGGGCTGCCGCCGCGATGGCGTCCGCGAGCGTCGCGCGGAACGCCTCGGCGGGGGAGATGAGCTGGTCCGCCGTGAGGATGCACCCCACGGCGTCCGGCCCGCCCGCCTTGAGGACGAGGCCGCAGGCCGTCGCGGCGGCGGCGGCCGTGTCGCGGCGGCAGGGCTCGCCGACGACGTTCTCCGGCGGGAGCATGGGCAGCGCCTCGCGCGTGAAGTCGACGAAGCGCGCGGCCGTCACGACGAACGTCCGCGCGGGCGGAATCAGCCCCGCGAGGCGGTCCACCGCCTGGCGGATGAGCGCGCGCCCCCCGAAGAGGTCGAGGAACTGCTTCGGGCGCTCCGGGGTCGAGAGCGGCCAGAAGCGCTCGCCGTTGCCGCCGGCCATGATGACCGCGTAGGCCAGCGGGCTCGCCTTCGTCTCCTGTGTGGACATCCTGCCGCCCCTTCCGCTTTCGCTTCCCGTTCGCGCTACGCCATCGCGGCCGCGAGGGCGTTGCCGAACGCGGAGCACGAGACTTCCGTGGCGCCCTCCATCTGGCGGGCGAAGTCGTAGGTGACGGTCTTCGCGGCGATGACCTTGTCCATCGCCTCCACGATCTTGTCCGCCGCCTCCGTCCAGCCCATGTACCGCAGCATCATTTCGCCGGAGAGGATGAGCGAGCCGGGGTTCACCTTGTCGAGGTTCGCGTACTTCGGCGCCGTGCCGTGCGTCGCCTCGAAGACGGCGACGCCCGTCTGGTAGTTGATGTTCGCGCCGGGGGCGATGCCGATGCCGCCCACGGTCGCCGCGAGCGCGTCGGAGACGTAGTCGCCGTTCAGGTTCAGCGTCGCGATGACGTCGTACTCGGCGGGGCGCGTGAGGATCTGCTGGAGGAAAGCGTCGCAGATGCAGTCCTTCACCACGATCTCGCGGCCCGTCCTCGGGTTCCTGAACGTACACCACGGGCCCTTGTCGATGAGCGTCGCGCCGTAGTCGCGCCGGGCGAGCGCATAGCCCCAGTCGCGGAACGCGCCCTCGGTGAACTTCTGGATGTTGCCCTTGTGGACGAGCGTGACGGACGTGCGGTCGTTCGCGATCGCGTAGTCGAGCGCCGCCTTCACGAGGCGCTCCGTCCCCTCCCGCGAGACGGGCTTGATGCCGATGGAGGCCGTCTTCGGGAAGCGGATCTTCGTGACGCCCATCTCCTCCAGCAGGAACTTCTTCACCTTCTCGACCTCCGGCGTGCCGTCCATCCACTCGATGCCGGCGTAGATGTCCTCCGTGTTCTCGCGGAAGATCACCATGTCCGTCAGTTCCGGGTGCTTCACCGGGGAGGGCACGCCCTTGAACCAGCGCACGGGGCGCAGGCACACGTAGAGGTCGAGCTCCTGGCGCATCGCCACGTTGATCGAGCGGATGCCGCCGCCGACGGGCGTCGTGAGCGGCCCCTTGATCGAGACGAGATGCGCGCGGCAGGCGTCGAGCGTCTCCTGCGGCAGCCACGTGTTCGGGCCGTAGACGGCGTTCGCCTTCTCGCCCGCGTAGACCTCCATCCAGCTGATCTTCCGTCTGCCGCCGTAGGCCGCCTGTACGGCGGCGTTCCACGCGGTCATCGCCGCGCGCGTGATGTCGGGGCCCGTGCCGTCGCCCTCGATGAACGGGACGACCGGGTTGTCCGGGACGACGAGCGCACCGTCCTTCATCGTGATTTTCTCGCCGGCGGGAACCGTGATTTTGTCGTATGCCATGCCGCTGTTCTGCTTTCTTTCTTTTTTTCGTTCAATCTTCAAGGGATCAGGCGGAGACGAGCAGGTCGTTGCGGTAGAGCGCGCGCACGGCGTCGCAGTCCTGCGTGTGGCCGCTGCGGTAGCTCACGACAGTGCCGACGAAGCGGTCGGGGCCCGTGAGCGCGAGCGCGGCGAGCAAGTCGAGCGCCGCGCGGTGCCACACGGGTTCGAGGAACTTGTCCGTGCCGCCCAGCGGGAAGCGCGGCTTCCCATACCACCGCCGCCGCCCGTGGATGAGGATGTTGTCCGTGTTGTAGCCGAGGTTGCGCGTGTCGGCGAAGAGGAGGCCGAACGTCTTCGCGAACTGGTACTGGCGGTGCGTCGCGTTCGTGCGCGCCCACGCGCCGTAGCGGAACGTCTCGGGCGTGACGTCGAAGACGATGCGCTGGTCGCCGATCACCGTCTTCCAGCTGATCGCCACGTCGAGGCGCAGGCGCCGTGAGCCGTCGTCCGGCAGGAAGAGGAGGAAGTCGCCGCGCGTCCCCCCGAAGGCCAGCGGCTCCTTCACCGTCACGTAGGTCGCCGCCTCGTCCGTCTCGACGACGCCCGCCCTCTCGACGGCCTCCACGAGCGGCACGGACGAGTCGTCGAAGAGCGGCGGGTCGCCGCTGTTCGTCTCCAGCACCACGTCGTCGAGGCCGAGCCCGGCCTTGAGGGCGACGATGTGCTCGACCATGCGCAGGTAGTTGTGGGGCGAGCCGCTGCGCAGGACGAGGTTTCGGGCGGACGTCCAGAGGTTCGCGATGTCGACGAGCGTGTCGAGCTGCTCCGGCTGGTCCGTCCGCCGGATCCACCAGCCCGGGCGCGCCGAGGGCGCAAACGTGATCGTGCGCTTCTCGCGCCCTCGGAACGTGCCGACGCCCTCGACGGCGCATGTGCCCGCGAGGGTCGTGCGCCGGGGCGACCAGCCGCTCGCCGCCGCGAGGCGCACGTCGTCGACGGCCTGTGCGTGGAAGCGCGCGCGCGCCGCGTCGAGCGAGGCCTGCGAGCCCCGCACGAGGCGGCACGCGGGATAGGCGGGAGGGGTGAAGGCGGCGGCCATCAGGCTATTTCCACTTCTTGGGGTCGTCGGGGTTCTCGATGATCTTGTTGACGATCTCCGAGACGGCGGGCTCGATGCCGGCCGAGCGGAAGCTGTCGACGACCTGCGAGAGCCACACGCCGAAGCCGCCCTCCTTGTCGTAGGGGGCGAGGCGGAAGAGCTCCTTCTGGCCCGTCGCGTCCACGCAGATCACGGCCGGGTAGCACGCCAGGTCCGTGTACTTCGGCTCGTCCTTGTTCTGCTGCTTCGCCTGTGCGATGGCCTTTTCCGAGACGGCGAAGTTTTCGAGGAACTTGAGGTCGGGCTCCTTCATGCCGCGCGTCTCGATCTTCTTCGCGTCCCTGTTGTCCGGCTTGATCTTGATGAACGCCAGGACGCAGTTCGCCTTCGCGAAGTCCTTGAGGAACTCCTTGCGGTTGATGATCTTCTGCTTGAGGAACTGGACGTCCGGGCGCCCGTCGGGCAGCAGCGCGACGACGAGCGGCTGCGCGCACTTCTCCGCCACGGCCTGCGCCTCGGCGAACTTGGTGTAGGAGGGCTTCTTCGCCTTGCGCGCCTTGAGCTGCGCGGGCGTGGGGCCTGCGGCCTCGGCGGCGGCGGCCTCCTTCTTCTCCTCCGCGGCGGCGGCCGGCAAGAGGGGCGACGCCGCAAGCACGGCGGCGAGCGCGAACGCGAGTTTCCGTTTCATCGTCTTCATTCCTTTCCTGCGAGACGGCGGGCGAGAACCGGGAGCCCCGGATCGCGCGCGCCGGCCACGACCAATGCGCCGAACGCCGGCGCGTGCGTGCGGAGACGGGCCTCCGCGTCTTCAAGATCCTCGACGAGCCGCACGGGCGAAGCGTCCAGCCGCGCCACGAGCGCATCCGAATTGAGCGCGCGCTCCGCCGTGCCCCCGGCGTCGTAGACGGGCAGCACGAGCAGCTCGTCGCACGGCCGCAGCGCCGCGCGGAACATCGCCGCCAGCGCCTCCAGCGTCTTCCGGAGCGGCGCGTAGCCGTGCGGCCGCCAGACGACGGCCACGCCCTTCGGGTAGGCCGCCTGCAGCGTCGCGAGCATCGCGTGCAGCTTTTCCGGGTTGTGCGCGTAGTCGTCGTAGACGGCCGCCCCGCCGCAGGTCCCCACCCGCTGCAGCCGGCGCTCGACGCCGGGGAACGTGCGGATCGCGGCGGCGAGGCGCGCCGGGTCGGCCCCGAGCGCCGCCGCCATGCGCAGCGCGCACTCGGCGTTCACGGCGTTGTGTTCGCCGGAGAGCGGAATCGTGCGGGCGACGGCGGAAGGGACGATCGGCGTGCGGCGGCCGTCGACCACCGGCCCCGGCACCCCGCGCACGAAGGCGTCGAAAACCGCGTCCATCTCCGCCTTCGGATAGTGGTCGGCGGAGGCGTTCGTGACGACGGCGGCGTAGGGCCTGAAGGCGACGAGCGACTTGTCGCTCTCGTCGACCTCGGCGACGGCGTAGGCGCCCGCCCCCTTCCGCGCGGAGCCGACGCGCGTGCCGCCCGCGTCCCAGCCCACGACCTGCGCGCCGTTCACGACGACGGGATCGAAGCCGCTCTCCGCGAGCAGATGGCCGAGGATCGCCGTCACGGTCGACTTGCCGCACGTCCCCGCGACGGCGACGAGCCGGCGCGGCGCGAGCAGGTCCGCAAGCGCGGCGGCGCGGTGGACGACCGGGAGGCCGTGCGCGCGCGCGCGCCGGAGGTCGCGGTTCGTCTCCTCGATGGCCGTCGAGACGACGACGCGCGCGGTGCCGGCGCCGACGCCCGACCCGTCGTCCGGGAAGAGGCGCACGCCTTGGCGCGCAAGCGCGGCGAGGACGCCCGGGCGCGGGCCGGGCGCGCCCAGCGCACGGTCTGCACCCGTCACCGCGAAGCCCGCATCAAGATACGCCTGGGCGAGGGCGCTCATGCCCACGCCCCCGATGCCGACGAGATGGATGGCCTGGGGCACGGCTCACTTTCCAAACGGGTTGATCTTGCGCAGGCCCTCGGCCGCGCTCTTCACGCCCTTGCCGATTGCCTCGCCCGTCTTCCCGGAGGCCGTGCCGACGCCGTCCGCGACGCCCTTGACAAGGCCCGTGGTCGTGTCGCCGGCCCCCTTCACGAGGTCCTTGGCCGTGCCCTCGGCCCCCTTGACGAGGCCCGAGGCGGCGTCGCCGGCGCCCTTGACGAGATTCGAGGCGGCGTTCCCCGTGCCCTTGAGAAGCTCCGAGGCCATGTTGCCGACGCCCGTCACGAACTTCTCGAGGTTCGCCCATACGGCGTCGCACACCTCCTTGAACGTCGCGCCGCCCGTGTCCTTGCCGATGTCCGTCAGCTCGATCGTGGGGATCGCAAGGGGCAGCATGCCGAGGTTCACGCGCGTACCCGCGAGGCGGAAGCGGTCGATGACGACCTTCTTCCCGGCGCCTTCCTTCGCCCCCGCCTCCTTCGGCTTCTTCTCCGACGGCCCCGTCTTCGCCTCGACGTGGGCGAGGATCGCCGCGAAGTTGTTCGTGCCGTTCGCGCTGAAGTAGCCCACGAACGGGCCCTCGATCGCGATCTCGCGCACGTGGATCGTCGACGTGAGGAGCGAACCGACCGCCACGTCCACGCGCACGGTCGCGACGCTGAACGCCTCCGGCTGCGAAAAGCCCCTGGGGTTTGAAAGATGCGCCTCGACGAGCTGCAGGCGGCCCGTGAACGGGTTGAGGCTGAACGACGCCAGGCGGAAGTCGCACCCCGTGTAGGACGGCACGACGGCCTGCGCGACGGTCTTGACGGCGGGCCCGATCCAGAGCGGCAGCGAGAGGAGCAGCACGACGCCAAGGCCCAGCAGCGCCCCCAGCGTCCAGAGGATGATTTTGACGGCTTTCTTCATGGCGGGGTTCCTTTTCTTGTCGGCAGAGATTGCAGGGCATATTGTACTCTGCCTTCCCATGCGGGTCAAGGGGGCGGGCCGCCCCGAAACCCGTTGCCGCCCGCGACGCCGGCCCGCTCAGCCCGCCACGGCGGGCAGCTTCGCGAAGCTCGCGACGAGCTCGGCGTCCGTCGGGACGGAATCGGACATCACGCCGTCGTTGAACTTCTGGTAGGCCGTCATGTCGAAGTAGCCCGTGCCCGTGAGGCCGAAGAGGATCGTCTCCGCCCGGCCCTCCGCCTTGCACCGCAGCGCCTCGTCGATCGCCGCGCGGATCGCGTGGCTCGACTCCGGCGCCGGCAGGATGCCCTCCGCGCGCGCGAACTGCTGCGCCGCCGCGAAGACGCCCGTCTGCTCCACGGCGCGCGCCTCCATGAGCCCCTCGGCGTAGAGTTCGCTGAGCGACGCGCTCATGCCGTGGTAGCGCAGGCCGCCCGCGTGGCTCGCGGAGGGGATGAAGTCGTGCCCGAGCGTGTACATCTTCTGGAGCGGGCAGACGCGGCCCGTGTCGCAGTAGTCGTAGGCGTAGCGGCCGCGCGTGAGCGAGGGGCAACTCGCCGGCTCCACCGCGATGAAGCGGCAGGCCCTCTCGCCCCGCAGCTTCTCGCCCATGAACGGCGCGATGAGCCCGCCGAGATTCGAGCCGCCGCCCGCGCAGCCGATGATCACGTCCGGCTGCACGCCGAGCTTCGCGAAGGCCGTGTGGGCCTCCAGGCCGATGATCGACTGGTGCAGCAGCACCTGCGCGAGGACGCTGCCGAGCACGTAGCGGTAGCCCGGCGTGGAGACGGCCGCCTCCACCGCCTCGGAGATCGCGCAGCCGAGCGAGCCCGTCGTGCCGGGATGCGCGGCGTTGATCGCGCGCCCCACCGCCGTCTCCATCGAGGGCGACGGCGTGACGGCGGCCCCGTACGTGCGCATCACCTCGCGGCGGAACGGCTTCTGCTCGTAGGAGCACTTCACCATGAACACCTTGCAGTCCAACCCGAAGAAGGCGCACGCCATCGAGAGGGCCGTGCCCCACTGGCCCGCGCCCGTCTCGGTCGTCACGCCCTTGAGGCCCTGCGCCTTCGCGTAGTAGGCCTGGGCGATCGCGCTGTTGAGCTTGTGCGAGCCGGAGGTGTTGTTGCCCTCGAACTTGTAGTAGATCTTCGCGGGCGTGCCGAGCGCGCGCTCCAGGAAGTAGGCGCGGACGAGGGGGCTGGGGCGGAACATCCGGTAGAAGTCGCGGATCGGCGCGGGGATCGGGAACCAGGGCGTCGTGTCGTCCAGCTCCTGCCGCACGAGTTCGTCGCAGAAGACGCGCCCCAGCTCCCCGGCGGTGACGGGCTTCCCGGTCGCGGGGCTCAGGAGCGGCGCGGGCTTCGTCTTCATGTCCGCGCGCAGGTTGTACCACGCCGTCGGCAGCTCGTCTTCGGCCAGGTAGGTCTTGTAGGGGATCTCGCCTTCGTCCTTCATGTCCTAGTTTCTCCTTGGAGAAACATATGATACTACAAAGAGAAACGGCGCGCAAGGGGGATTTTTGTGCTATACTGGCGGCCATGTCGCAGGAATGGAACATCAAGAGCCGCGGCCACGTCTGCACGGTCTGCCAAAAGCCGCTCGTGGACAGGGCCCCGGTCGTCTCAGCCCTCAAGGAGGTCCCCGGCGGCTACGAGCGCCTGGACTGCCACCCCGAATGCTGGAAGGCCGCCCCGCGCAGCTGGGAGCCCTTCAGCCTCTGGGAGGGCGTCTACCTCGCCCCCCCGCCGCCCGACGCGCGCAAGGAGCCGCTGAAGAAGGAGACGGCGGACGACCTGCTCAGGCGCCTCGTGTCGCTCGACGACCCCGCCATGAAAAACGTCGTCTACGTGCTGGCGGTGATGCTGGAGCGCGCGAAGGTCCTCGTCGAGCGCGACGCGCGCGAACAGGCCGACCACACGATCATCCGCGTCTACGAACACCGCAAGACGGGCGAGGGCTTCGTCGTCCTCGACCCGCGCCTGCGCCTCGAAAACCTCGCGGAGGTGCAGCAGCAGGTCGTCGCCCTCCTCTCCGGCACGATGACCCTCGGCGAGGTCAACGCCCCCGGCTGAAGAAGGCCTTGGCCTGCTCGGCGTCGCCCTGTTCCTCCATCAGGACGCCGAGGTTGTGGAAGGCCGTCTCGCAGCCCGCCGCCGCCGCGCGCCGGAGGAGCGATTCGACGTATTCGGGCATATAGAGGCGGCGGTTCGCGTCGCGCGCGTGGAGAAGCGCGGCGAGGTTGTTCGCGGCGATCGGGCTCTTCTTGACGCGCAGGGCGACGAGCGCGCGCGCCGCGTCGGGGAACGTGTCGAATCCGGCGATCGGCCAGTCCTTCTTCCCGTCCCACATGACAAACTGGTAGTCGCGCGGGCGGCCTTCGGCGCCGAGTTCGCTCGTGAGGAGGAGGTACAGGTTGTCCGCGACCTTCCAGCCCGCGATCCAGCCCCCCACCGTGGCCGAGCCGCCGCCGAGGAGCCCCTTCTTCGTGAGGATCGCGAACGACGACCAGAAAGCCGGATTGAGGTCGACGCGGTAGCCCGCAAGCGCCTTGACCGTCTTCGCGTCGCAGCGCGGGAACCGTGCGTCCAGCTCCATCACCGCCCAGTCGGCAACGACCTTGTTCACGTAGGCGCGCGCGCGCGCGGCACGCGCCGCCGCGCCGCCTCCGCCGTCGTCCTGCACGAGGGCGTAGGTTCCGTCCGGCGCACGCGCAAGCCGCTTTTCCAGAAGGCGCTCGATGCGCGCGACGTCGAACGGCCACAGCTTCGGGTCGGCGGCGGGGTCGGCCTCCCAGCGCATCGCCTGCGCGGGCGGCGCGAAGCGCTCGCCTGCGTCAAGCATCCGGGCGGCCAGCGACCGCGCCGGCAGGCCCTCCGCCCCGCACACGGCGGAGGCGAGCGCAACCAGCGCGAGAACGCATCCTGCACATCCCGTGACGGCCGAAATCCCTGAATTGTCCTTGAACGCCATGTGCATATTGTACCATACGACGGCCCTACAGGCATAGAATGGTCTTGTAGCACCCTTATCCGATTTTTTCGGGACAGCTTATCCCGATTCCGCGACGGGGCGCACGGCTCCGCCGCGCAGTCCGCGTCCCCCGACCGGTCAACACCGAGCGCGTGGAGATACGAAGATGCGGAGATTGTTTCTCAACGTTGGCGCGCGATTTCACTTCGGAACAGTCGTGCAGGAGGGTCGAAATTTATTACGCACTGAAATCTCAGACATACGGAAGGCGGGGACTCGGCGCAGGACGTCCGAACGGGCCCGGCGCGCGAGGGGCTCACGCCATCCGGCCGGTCAACACGGCGTGCGCGGAGATGCGAAGACACGGAGATTGTTTCTCAAAGTTGGCGCGCGATTTCATTTCGGGATCGTTCCGGCAGGATGGCCGCCACGTGTTGCGACCGCGCCCCTTCTACATGTACGCCTCTACACGGCCGATTCCTCAATCGGTCGATTCGGAACCGGAACATGGCATTTTTTGCCACAACGAGCGCAAAGACCGCAAAGGCTTTGCGAACTTTGCGTCAGAATTCTTTGTGAACTTTGCGTTGAAAGGGAGTACGGGATGTTTTAACGCCAAGAACGCAGAGGTAACGCAAAGAACGCAGAGAATCTTTACGGCCTTTGCGTCCTTTGCGCCCACCATATTTGATTGCCGAGACGATGACGTTCTCGCAGATGACGGTTCTGTCCATGGATGAGATTTTATTACGCACTGAAATCTCAGGCATCGGTGAGGAGGGGGACTTGGCGCAGGACGTCCGAACGGGCCCGACACGCGAGAGGCTCACGCCATCCGGCCGGTCAACACGGAGGTTTTCAGAACGAGATTGCACGCATCTCGGCAACAATTCCCGTCCCTCTTCGAAGCCCGTCACTCTTTGATGGATGAAGCGGTGCGCACGCCAGTCTCAAAATCCTCTCCGTGTCCCCGTGCCTCCTCGCGCTCCGTGTTAACCGGCCGGAGGCCATGCAACCCGTCCGCGCCGCCGCAAGATGAGATTTCACCGCGTAATAATCTTGAAACCCGTCGCGCCGCGCGGCGTGACGGGTTCGACACGTGCGGCCTTCCCGGGGTCTGTCTCGGCGACCCGGGCACGGCAAGAAGCGGACACGTTCCCGGTTCTTGCCCATCACTTTCCTGTCAAGGTCTACATGCCCGTGCGAAGCGCGGGTGGCGGGCGACACGGCCCTCCCCTCGAAAAAATCGGGATACTGTGGGAGGGCAACATCGCTCGGGCCACCGAACACACTGAAACCGCCTTGTCGGCGGTACACACCTCAACGGCGCGGGCGGCAGTCTAGTCCATCACGCGGTCGTAGGCGCCGCCGCCCTCGCCGCTTTCGCCGGCGTCGCCCGCGTCCACGGGACGCATCGGCTTCACCTTCGGGCGCGCGCCGAAGAGGACGGTGCCGAGGCGGATCCACGTGGCGCCCTCCTCGACGGCGATGCGGTAGTCGTTCGACATGCCCATCGAGAGGCGCGGCAGGGAGACGCCGAACGCGGCCTCCATCGCGTCGCGCAGCTCGCGGAGGCCGGCGAAGACGGGGCGCGTCTCCTCGATCTTGTCCGCCGGCGTGAACGGCGCCATCGTCATGAAGCCTTCGAGCGTGAGGTTCGGCGCGGCGAGCGCGCGTTCGACGGCGGCGGGGACGTCCGCCGGGCGCATCCCGTCCTTCGACCGTTCGCCGCTCATGTTGACTTCGAGGAGGATGCGCGCGCGCGCGCCCATTTCGTCCGCCAGGAGCTGGAGACGGTCGATGAGTCCGATCGAATCGATCGAGTGGAACGTCGAGAAGAGCGCGAGCGCGGGGCGCACCTTGTTCTTCTGGAGATGCCCGATCAGGTGCCATTCGGGACCCGACACGGCGAGCGGCTGTTTCCAGGCCGCCTCCTGCACCTTGTTCTCGCCCACAATGCGCAGCCCCGCCTCCCATGCCTCGCGCACGACCTCGGGTCCGTGCGTCTTCGTGACGGCGACGATCTCCACGTCGTCCGCACGCCGGCCCGACACCCTGCAGGCGTCGGCGACGGTGGTCTGCACTTCGGCGAGGATGTCCGCAAGCGCGCGCATGGGTCAGGCCTGCTTGAGCGCCGCGACCTCGGCCTTGAGGGCCTTCAGCTCGGCGCGCGTCTTCTGGAGCATCTTCGGCGCGAGCGTGATCGCGGCCAGGTCCTTCATCGACATCGCGGGCGCGCCGATCACGTACTTGAGCGACCCGTCGAGCGACTGCGGCACGCCGGCCTGGGGGCCCACCTGCACGCCGTCCGCGATCTTGATGTGGCCGGAGATGCCGGCCTGCGCCCAGATGAGGCAGCCCGTGCCGATCTGCGTGGACCCCGCGACGCCCGCCTGCGCGATGATGCCCGAATAGCCGGCCACCTTCACGTTGTGGCCGATCTGCACGAGGTTGTCGATCTTCGTCATCGGGCCGATGTACGTGCGCCCGATGCGCGCGCGGTCGATCGTCGTGTTCGAGCCGATCTCCACGCCGTCGCCGAGCTCGACGATGCCGAGCTGCGGAATCTTCTCGATCTTCGGCATGCCGTTCTCGAACGTCGTGTTGTAGCCGTAGCCGTCCCCGCCGAGGCGCACGCCGCAATGGAGAATCACGCCCCGGCCGACCTTCGTGCCCTCGCGCAGCGTGACCTGCGGATAGATGTGGGTGCCGGCGCCAACCGTGCAGTTCTCGCCGATGAAGACCTGCGCCTCGATGATGCAGCCGTCGCCGATGACGGCGTTCTTCTCGATGACGGTGTAGGCGCCCACGTGGACACCTGCGCCGAGGCGCACGCTCGGGTCGACGACCGCCGTGGGGTGGACGCCGGGGGCGCGCACGGGCGCCGGCGGCGCGAAGAACTCCGCCGCCTTCATGCAGGCATGGTTGGGGTCCGCCACGCGGATGATTGCGCACGGCGCGCCGTGCGTCCAGTCGGGCGGCAGCAGCACACAGGAGGCCTTCGTCGTCTCCACGAGCTTCACGTGCTTCGGGTCCTTGCAGAAGCTCAAATCGCCGGGGCGCGCCTCTTCGAGGCCGCCGCAGGCGGAGAGCTCGACGTCGGCGCCCTCCAGGACGCCGCCCAGCTTCGCCGCGAGTTCAGACGCCTTCATCGGGGACCTCACTTCGCGGCGTCGGCCTTCGCCTCGGCGCGCTTGGCGGGATCGACCTTCAGCGCCTTGAGGATCTCGTCCGTCACGTCGAGCGACTCCTTCGAGAACGCGAGCATCGTCGAATCGGCGATGATGTCGTAGCCGTTCGCCTTGGCGAAGGCGTTGATCTTCGCGCGGATGTCCTCGGTCTCCAGCTTGAGGAGGCGCGTTTCGAGGTCCGTCAGCTCGTTCTGGAAGTGCTGCGCCGCGGCGCGGAGCTCCTGCTGGGCGGCGAGGAAGCGGCGCTGCACGTCTTCGAGCTTCTTCTGGGCGTCCGCCTTCGCGCTCTGGGAGAGCATCGGGTTCATGAGGTCCGCCTGCATCTTCTTCCCCTCGTCGGCGATTGCCTTCGCGGCCTCCTGCTGGCGCTCAAGCTTCGCCTTGTAGTCCTTGTCGGTGGACTTCACGAGGGCGCGGTTCGAGGCATGGTTCGGGTGCAGCCGCACGAGGTCCACCATGTTCACCGTGGCGACCTTCAGACCTGCCGTCGCGCCCATCGCGGCCGCCAGGGCCAAGGCCATCATCATCTTCTTCATTGACGTCATCCTTTTCTTTTAAGTTAAGCCGCTGCGCTTTAAGTAGTTAAGTAGTTAAGTGGTTAAGCCGCTTCGCTTTAAGTAGTTAAGTAGTTAAGACGCTGCGCTTTAAGTAGTTAAGTAGTTAAGCCGCTTCGCTTTAAGTAGTTAAGTAGTTAAGTAGTTAAGTGGTTAAGTGATTAAGTCGCCAACCAGTAAGGACCTTCACGCAATTCCAAGATTTAACCGCTTAATAACGTGACAACTTAACTACTTAACCACTTAACCACTTAATCCCTCTAGAAGTCGTACCCGACCGAGAAGGTGAAGACCTTCTCGTCGACGCTCTCGTCGGGGGCGACGACGGGCGTGGCGAAGTCGAGGCGGATCGGGAACTGCTCCAGGTCGAGGCGCAGCCCGAGGCCGACCGACCAGCAGAACCAGGCCGTGTCGAAGTCGAAGTCGTCCTCGCCCACGCTGCCGAGATCGGAGAAGACGGCGACGCGCAGCATCTTGACGACGGGCACGGAGTACTCCATGTTCATGCACCAGGACGTCTGGCCGCCCCAGGCGACGTAGCGGCCCTTCTTGTTCTCGTGGGCGTAGATGCGCGGCGCAATCTCGCGGAAGTCCACGCCCCGGATCGACCGGGAGCCGCCGAGGAAGAGGCGGTCGTAGAGCGGCAGGTCGTCGTTGAAGGCGTCCACCGTCTCGCCGCGCATCCCGATCTGGAACACGTGGCCGTACTTCTTCCAGACAGGGAAGTACTTGCGCACGTTGAAGCCGACGCGCCAGTACTCGTTGTCGCCGCCCACGACGTCTCCGTAGATCTTGACCTTCTCGCCCCGGGTCGGGAAGATGAAGCGGTCGCGGGTGTCGTAGGCCCAGAAGAGCTCAAGCGGAACCTCGACCTTGTCGCCATGGCGGTCCTCCTCCTCCTTGAGCATGCGGAAGCGGTCGCCGCGCTTCGGGTCGTAGTAGTACCCTCCGTCCATGTCGTCGTACTCGATGTACTCGGCGGCGAGCGACACGCCGAGGCGGCCGAAGGGGTCCCATGTGGGCCAGAACTTGACGGGGTAGCTGAGGATGGCGGCGACGCCGTTGCGGATGACGTCGTAGTCGTCGTACCAGCGCTGGCGGCGGTAGACCTCGACGGTCAGCTCCAGCTGGCGGTCGAGGAACCACGGCTCCGTGACGGACGCCTCGTAGGTCTGGACGCGCGGGCCGGCCTGCACGCAGATACGGCCCTTCTGTCCCGCGCCACGGAAGCGCCACGGGCTGAAGAGGTCGAAGTTCGACTCGCTCAGCTCGACCTGCCCGAAGACGGAGCTTTCCGTTCCCGCGCCGATGCCGATGAGGAAGTTGCCCGTGTTCTTCTCGGAGAGCTCGTAGACGAGGTCGCGCCGTTCCGGCTGGCCGTCCTTCGCCTCGCCGCCGTCCACCTTTTCGAGGTAGTAGCGCACGCGCTCGAAGTAACGGAGGTTCTCAAGGCGCTTCTTGGAGCGCTCCGCCTTGTCCGCGAGCATCGGGTCGCCGGGGGAGAGGGCGATCTCGCGGCGGATGACCTTGTCCTTCGTGTAGTCGTTGCCCCGGACGAGGACGCGGTTGACCGTCACGGGCACGCCCTCCTCGACCGCGAAGACGAGGTCGAGCGTCGCGGGGTCCGCCTCGGAGGGGAGGCGGCGCACCGTCACGCGCGTGTCGGCGAGCGCGGCGCGCCCGGAGCCGCAGAAGACCTCGATCTCGTGTGCGGCCTCGTCGAGCGCGGCGGCGCCCGCCACGTCGCCCGGCGCGATCCGCTTCACGGCGGCGGCCACCACGTCCGCCGGATAGGCCTTCACGCCCGTCACGGAGATGGCGCCCACCTTGTAGCACGGCCCCTCACGCACCTGGAAGACGCGCGTGCATGTCCCGTCCGCGTCCGCACGCGCCTCCGGCAGGGAGACCTCTGCGTCGAGGTAGCCGCGGTCGCGGTAGAACGCGACGACCTTGTCGCGGGCCTCCGCGAGGTCTTGCGGCGTGGCGGGCACGTCGCTGAACCATCCGAGCGGGTTCCACCAGGGGTATTGGCTGAAGGACGCGCGCAGCTCCTCCGCCTCGAAGGCCTCGTTCCCGTCGAACTCGAAGGACGAGACCTCGACGCGCGCGCCCTCCTCAATCTCCATCGTGATCTTCACCGCGCCGGCGATGCCCTCCACGGGCTCGACGACGGGCGTGACCTTCACGTCGGGGAAGAACTTCTTCTGGTACGCCTGGCGGATGCGGCCGGCGGCGGCGGCGATCTCCGCCTCGCCGTAGGCGTAGCCGTCCTTCAGCTCGGAGAGCTTCGCGATCTTGCCCTCGTTCCAGTAGTCGCAGCCCTTCACGGCGAGCGGTCCCTGGAAGCGCATCTTGCGCTTCACGACGTAGGTGACGTCGACGCCGCCTGCGCCCTGCTCGACCTTGACCGTGATGTCGTCGAACGTGCCCGCGTCCCGCAGCGCCTGCACGTCGCGCGCGCACTGCGCGGGATCGTACTCGTCGCCCGCCTTGACCTGGCAACGCGCCGCGACGTCGCCGGCGTCGCCCGTGTCGCCGTCGGCGGCCTTCACCGAGACGGACGCCACCTTCGCGGCCGACGCCATGCCCGCCACGACCAGTGCCGCCACCAGAACCATTCTCTTCATCGCATCTTCCTCGCTGTTCTCACGTCGTTGTCCCCGCTCAACCACTGGCCACTCACCGACTTAGCCACTTCACTACTTCAACCACTCAACTACGCCACTGCTTAAACCACTTAACCACTTAACCCACTTAACTACTTAACCACTTAACTACTTAACCACTCAACTACGCCACTGCTTAAACCACTTAACCACTTAACCCACTTAACCACTTAACCACTTAACTACTTAACCACTTAATCCCCAAACGTCACCGGCCCCACGTGCCAGATGTCGCGCGCGTACTCCATCACCGCGCGGTCGCTGGAGAAGCGGCCGGAGCGGGCGATGTTGACGAGCGACATGCGGTTCCACCGCCCCGGGTCGCGGTAGGCGGCGTCCACGCGGTCCTGCGCCTCGCAGTAGGCGCGCAGGTCGGCGAGGAGCATATAGTGGTCGTTGTAGTCGAGGAGGGCGCGCACGATCGGGTCGAAGAGGCCCGGGTTCAGGAGCGAGAACACGTTGTTCCGGATCATGTCCACGGCCTGGCGGATCTCGGGGTCGCGCAGGTAGACGTCGCGCGCGCGGTACGTCGGGCGCAGGCGCGCCACGTCGTCCGCCCGCAGGCCGAAGAGGAACATGTTCTCGTCGCCGACCTCCTGGTTGATCTCGACGTTCGCGCCGTCGTAGGTGCCGAGCGTGAGCGCGCCGTTCACCATGAACTTCATGTTGCCCGTGCCGGAGGCCTCCGTGCCCGCGAGCGAGATCTGCTCGCTGACCTCGGCGGCCGGCATGATCTTCTCGGCGAGCGAGACGCGGTAGTCGGGCAGGAACGCGACCGTGAGGCGGCCGCGCGTGCGCGGGTTCGCGTTGACGACGTGCGCGATGCCGTGGATGAGGCGGATGATGAGCTTCGCCATGTAGTAGCCCGGCGCCGCCTTCGCCGCGAAGAGGAAGACGCGCGGCACGGGGTCGTACTTCGGGTCCGCCAGCAGGCGGTTGTAGAAGATGACGATGTAGAGCGCGAGGAGGAGCTGGCGCTTGTACTCGTGGAGGCGCTTCACCTGCACGTCGAAGAGCGCGTCCGGGTCGAGCGCGACGCCGAGCGTCGACTTCACGTAGTTCGAGAGGACGCGCTTGTTGGAGCGCTTGATCTTCGCGAGGCATTCGAGGAACACGGCGTCGTCCCTCTCGCCTTCGAGCCTCTTCAGCTCGTCGAGGTGGGTGATCCAGCGCGTGCCGATCTTCTCGGTGATGAGCTGCGCGAGGGGCGGATTCGCCTTCAGCAGCCACCGGCGGGGCGTGATGCCGTTCGTCACGTTGTGGAAGTGGTCCGGCATCAGCTCGTAGAAGTCCTTGAAGAGGGTGTCCTTGAGGATCTGCGTGTGCAGCTCGGCGACGCCGTTCACGCTGGAGGAGCCGATGATCGCGAGGTTCGCCATGCGCACGTAGCGCTCGCCGCCCTCGTCGATGAGCGACATCCGCGCGAGGCGCGCCTGGTCGCCGGGGTAGATGCCGGAGACGCGGCTGAGGAAGCGCCCGTTGATCTCGTAGATGATCTGCAGGTGGCGCGGCAGCAGGCGCTCCATCATCGCGACGGGCCACTTCTCCAGCGCCTCCGGGAGGATCGTGTGGTTCGTGTAGCCCGTCGTGCGGCACGTGAGGTCCCAGGCCGCCTCCCAGCCGATCCCCTCCTCGTCCACGAGGATGCGCATGAGCTCGGGGATGATGAGCGCGGGGTGCGTCTCGTTGAGGTGGATGAACGCCTTCTCGGGGAGCTGCGACCAGTCGTTGCCGTCCTCGCGGAAGCGGCGCAGGATGTCCGCGAGCGAGCAGCACACGAAGAAGTACTGCTGACGGAGGCGCAGCTCCTTGCCGGCCATCGTGTTGTCGTTCGGGTAGAGGACCTTCGTCAGGTTCTCGGCGAGCACCTTGTTCTCGACGGACTCCACGTAGGAGCCCTTGTTGAACTCGGCGAGCGAGAACTCGTCCGTCGCCTTCGCGCTCCAGAGCCGCAACGTGTTGACGGCGCTGCCGTAGCCGACGACGGGCAGGTCGTAGGGGACGCCGCGCACGGTCTCGGCGCCGACCCAGCGCCACTTGAGCGCGCCATGCTCCTCGATGCAGTCGACGTGGCCGCCGAAGTGGACGAGCTGCGCGTATTCGGGGCGCGCAAGCTCCCAGGGGTAGCCGTCCTTGAGCCAGCTGTCCGGCTCCTCGACCTGCTGGCCGTCAACGATGCGCTGGCGGAAGATGCCGTAGTCGTAGCGCAGACCGTAGCCCATGCCCGCGAGGTCGAGCGTGCTCATCGAGTCGAGGAAGCACGCGGCGAGGCGGCCGAGGCCACCGTTGCCGAGCCCGGCGTCCACCTCGAAGTCGCGCAGGGAGTTCCAGTCGATCCCGTACTCCTTCAGCGCCTCGGAGCATTCGCGGTCGAGCTTGAGGTTCATGACGTTGTTGCCGAGGAGGCGGCCGATGAGGAATTCCAGGGAGAGGTAGTAGACGCGGCGCTCGTTCCGCGCGTGGTAGCGCTCCTGCGTGTTCATCCAGCGCTCGACGATGCGGTCGCGGATCGCGTACGCGAAGGCGGCGTACTGGTCGCGCGGCGTCGCCGTGCCGTCGTACTTCACGAGCGTGTAGCGGAGATGCCAGGCAAAGTCCTCCTTCAGGCCCTGCACCGTGTTTTCGACCCTGCGGTCCTTGCACTTCTTCGTCATTTTCGTCTTTTCAGCCTTATTCGCGTAAAACGCCGCCTATTCTACCAAATCCGTCTTCTCGCCTCAACTCAAATCGGGGGATGGACGCAAGGGGCTCGCCCGTTGCGCGGTGCAGCCTTCTGCGGGCCCGTCACGGATGGGAGAAGAAGTTCACGATGCGGGCGGTCTTGTCGGGGTCGACGCCGTGGGGGTGGTGGCCGAAGAGCGCGCGCTTCTCCACCTCCACCTTCCCGCCCGCCGCCTTGAGGCGCGCGGCGAAGGGCTCGCAGTTCTCCGCCGGCAGGACGGTCTGGTCCTGTCCGCCGTAGAGGATGAGGACGGGGATGCCGGCCTTCGCAATCCGCTCCGCGAGGTTGACGGGCATGCGCGGATCCTGTGCCCACGCGCCGTCCTTCGGGGCCGTGGCCTTCCACGGACCCAGTCCGTTCGCGTTCGCGCGGGCGAACGACTGGAAGTTCAGGAGCGGCGCATCGTAGTAGATCCGCCGCACGTTCTGCGGGTGCGCGGCCGCGTAGCGGGTGGAGAAGAAGCCGCCCCAGCTCATGCCGATCAGGTTCGCCTGCGGGGCGAAGCGGAGGTCCTTCACGAGGAACGCCTGGAAGGCCGCCGCCGCCGCGACGCCCGCGTCGTCCATCCGCGTGTCGAAGAGTTCCAGCGTGACGTGGTGGTAGCCCTTCTTCAGGAGGTCGGGGACGCCGGTGCGGTCGACGAACGCCTCGGCCCACTGCATCGTCCACGTCCAGGGCGTCCCCGGAAGCGGCGCCACGGAGGGCTCGACGACCCAGCCGACGCGGCCGTTGAAGTCGAACTTCGTCCGGCGGTAGCCATACCACATGTCCTCGCCGACGATGCGGTGCGCCGCCGCGATGCGCGCGCGCAGCGACTGCCCGGCGCGCTCGGCGTCCATCTCCGCGTTGACGTGGCGGATGACGGCGATCTCGTTCGGGTCGTAGGGGCGCAGGGACGGACGGCGGAGATCGTGGAACCATTTCGTGAAATCGAGGCGGCCCAGCCGCTCGGGATGGCCGTCGACCTTCCGCCACATCGACTCCCACGGCTCGTGCGTCTGGTACTTGCCGTTCACGTAGCCCCACATCGTGCAGCCGATGCGGTTCTGCGCGAAGAACGGATAGACGTCCTGCACGCCGCAGCCGAACAGGCGCGCCAGCCACTCCGTGTTCACCAGCGGACGCCCGAAGCGCGCCTTCAGCTTCTTCGCGTAGGCGATCTGCGCGGACAGGGGCTGGTACGAATGGTAGCTGACGATGTCGTTCAGCTCCGCGCCGACGGCCTCGGCGACGCCGTTCGTCCAGTTCGCCTCGCCCGTCCAGATGTCGGCCGTGAGCGGCTGGTCGGGATCGATACGCCAGGCCAGCTCGAAGAGCCGGCGGATGTGCGGCGGCGAGATGCGTCCGCGCCCGTTGTTGCCGGGCTCGTTCCAGAGGTTCCAGAAGAGGATGCGCCGGTCGCGCGCGTACTTCGTCAGGAACGCCTCGCACATCCCGAAGAAGTCCCCGCAGAGCGCGGGATCGTCGACGGCCGTGTAGCCGGCCTGCCCCGGGAAGCTGCCGTGCTGCGAAAGCCGCCGCCCGCCGTGGTAGCCGAGGTCCCACGTCTGCTCGCCCATCTGGGGCAGCGACCAGAGCGGCTTCGGACGCGAGCAGTCGTTCCCGAAGACGAGGATGACCCGCACGCCGTGCCGGTCGAAGATGTCGAGCATGCGCTCGAAGCGCCGCAGGATGCCGTCCCGCTCGGCGCGCCACACGGCAAGGCCCTGGTCGCCGAGGACGATGCGCGCGGCGTTGAAGCCGTCCTGCTGCATCAGCGCCACCTCGCGCTCCATCTCGGCGAAGCGCGCCTCGCTGCCGTACGCCTGCCACTGGTCCACGCGGTTCGCGCAGCTCGCGGGCATGTAGTTGCAACCCCGGATCCAGGGCTGGGCGTTGTACCACGCCCACGCCTTCTCCTTCGTCCAGGGGGCCGTGCGCGCGGCGGCGAGCGGCAGGGCCGCCAAGGCCGCGAGGGCGAGGGCGGGCAGCAGGTGGGAAACGGGACGGATCTTCATGTTTTCTCCTTTTTTTCAATGGCAGGGGCCAGGGACGGGCGGGACGGGATACGGAAGGGGGCCGAG
This sequence comes from uncultured Kiritimatiellota bacterium, assembly GCA_934643865.1. Classification (GTDB taxonomy): domain Bacteria; phylum Verrucomicrobiota; class Kiritimatiellia; order RFP12; family UBA1067; genus RUG572. Next base: position 66,269 of record CAKUCX010000003.1, on the reverse strand, counting down.
CGCAGCGGCCGCCCCGCGTGGCCGAAGCACTCACGCGGCGTGGCGACGACGACGAGATCCTCGCCCGGCGGCAGGTCCTTGAGGGCGACCAGCCAGTCCGTCGGGCGGGCCGCCTCCGCGTCCGGCAGCGAGAAGCCCGCCGCGAACACCTTGCCGGACGCCACGGTGCGCGCGCCGCTTTGCACGGCGACGTCGTAGGTGAACACGCGGCAGCCGTCCACGGCCCCCGCAGGCGGAATCACCGCGCGCACGCAGGGCTCGCCCGCACGCGCGCGGCTCTCCAGCGGGCTGCCGCGCGGGCAGACCTCGACCGCCAGCACGGCGTCCGCCGCGAACTGCGGCGCGCGGCGCGCAGCGGCCCGGCGGGACGGCGCGTAGGCCGCCGCGCGCGCCACGGGGACGGGAACCACCCACGCCGGCCCGATGGGGCGGTCGTAGACGGACGAGCGCCGGTGGACGACGAGGTGGCGCGCGAAGACCTCCACGTACTCGAAGCACCCGCCGTCCGGATCGCCGCCCCACGCCGCCGCCGCGTCGTTCAGCGGCGCCATGAGATTCTCCTTGAAGCTGCGGTGCCAGAACGCCGAGCAGTTGTCGTAGCCGAACGCGAGCCCGCCCTCGTGCAGGCATCCCGCGCCGATCGACGTGAAGGCGCCCTGCCAGACGGTCCGCTCGTCGGCGAGCGAGCAGTGGGAATGGCCCGAGAACACCACGGCGTTCGGGTACGGCGAAAACGCGGCCACGCTCTGCCCCTGGTCCCATCCGCAGCGCCCGTAGGCGCCGTGGCACGTCCCGCGCGGATGCTCGTGCTGGCAGTGGAAGAAGGGCCTGGACGGGTCGAACGTCCCGCCCTGCGCCTTGACGAAGGCCTCCAGCTGCGGGTTGAGCTGCGGCCACTGGGACCCGATGAACGTGTAGCCCTTCACCTCCCTGCGCCAGACGAGCGCCCACTTCTCGCCGAAGAGGCGCTCCCACGCCTTCGCCGCGTTGTCGCCGTAGGTCAGGCGCGTGGCGCGCATCGTCGCCTCGGAGGCATTCCGCCAGAAGGCGTCGTCGGCGTCGTGGTTGCCGGTGGAGATCATAAGCGGAACCGCATGGCCGTCCGGCGCGCGGCCGCCGGGGAAGACGGCGTGCCAGATCGCGGCGAACTGCTCCAGCTGGGCGATGCGCCCCGTATGGGTGACGTCGCCCGGGCACAGGACGGCGTCGACGTTGCGGCGCGCGAGCCAGCGCAGCGCGCACGCGAGGCGCTGCGGCGCCTCCCGGCGCCCGCCGATGTGGACGTCGCTGATGACGCCGAACGCCAGCTGCGGCCGCTCGTCCGCCCCCGCCCAGGCCGGCAGCAGCTGCCCGCCGAGCGCCGCGCACACGCCCCCCACCAGCTGCCGCCGGGAAAGGCGCGCGCCCCCGCCCGCCATCGTCTCCGCCCTCGCCCTCTCCGCCATCGCTCATCCATCCTTTCCGCTTCGATCGGCGCCCTGCGGCGCGGACGCAAGGACAAGCGCGCCGACGAACGCCGTGAACGGCGCGACGAGGACGAGCGCGAAACTTCCCACGAGCGTCTTCACGACCTCCGCCGAGACGAGCGTGGAGTTGAGGAAGTCGAGCGGGCGCGTCCCCTGCGCCGCGAACACCATCAAAAGCGTGAGGTAGCCGCCCGAGTAGGCGAGAAGCAGGGTCGTCGTCATCGTCCCCACGACGCTGCGGCCGATGCGCAGGCCGGAGAGGCAGAGTTCGCGCCGGGGCAGCGCGGGGTTGTGCCGCGCGACCTCCTCGATGCCGGCGGCGATGTCCATCGCGAGGTCCATCACCGCGCCAGACGAGGCGAGCACCATCGCCCCCACAAAGATGTCCGCAAGGTCCAGCGTCTCGTAACCGGAATAGAGGAGCGTCTGGACGAAGGGGAGCGTCGCGCCGTTGATCTTCATCAGCCACGCGAAGAGGTCCGCGAGGACGAGCCCGGCGAGAACGCCGAGAAGCGCACCGAGCGTCGCCGCCACCCCCTTCCGCGTCGGCCCCGCCACGAGGTACATGATCACCGCCGTCAGCACGCACACCGCGACGAAGGAAACGGCGCGGGCGGACCACCCGGCGAGGGCAAGCGGCACGACGAGCTTCCACACGACAAGGCAGCTGAAGAGGAAGCTGAAGAGCGCCTTCGCGCCCGTCCACCCGCCGAAGACGCAGAGGAGGACGCAGAACGCGCCGAAGAGGAGCCCCGCCCAGCCGAGCCGCCAGTGGTCGCGCGCGACGACGGTCTCCCCGTCCTTCACGCCGCCCGGGGGGATGACGACCACGGCGGTGTCGCCCGGCGCGAAGTGCTTGTCGAGATCGAGCTGCGCGCGGATCTCGTTGTTCGCCTTGAGCGTGCGCCCCTTCTCCGCGCCCGCGAGGACCTTCACCTCCAGGTGCTGCGAACCGTAGTCGAGAAGGCCGAGCTTCTTGACGTCCGCATCATCCACCCGCGTCACGCGCGCCCGCACGGCACTGCCCGGCTCGCCGGCGACGGTCTTCGCCGACGGCATCAACCACAGGCCCACGCAGACGAGCGCGAGCGCGAGGACGGGGAGGACGTCGCGGCGGCGGAGGCGCATGGCGGCCTAGTTCGCCAGCAGGGCCTTCAGCCGCGCGGCGATGTCCGTGTTCTCCAGGAAGCCGACGAAACCCTCCGCGCCGCAGCCCTGGGCCGTCGTCATCGTCGGCAGCGCCGTGTGCGCGCCCGAGGTCCAGCCGATGCCGGCGTGGTTGGAAAGAAGGCGGCGGCACGTGGAGGCGAACTTGCGGCGGCGCGATTCGTCGTACTTCGTCGTCTCCTTCCGGCGGGCCTTCGCGAACGCAACGTCCGCCTGGAACGCCTTTTCAAGCTCCTTGACCTCGCCGACGGTGAGGAGCAGCAGCTTCTTCTCCTCCGTGTCGGCCCGGGCCGCGTCGAAGAGGAGGCCGAAGCTCTCCGTCACAAGCGGCTTCACCGCGTCGAAGGAAAGGTCCGGATCGTTCTTGATCCGCTCGGCGATGCGCGACGAGAACACCTCCGCCGAACACGTCTGGTGCGCGAGCAGCTTCACGTAGAGCTTGTAGCCGAGGCCCGCGAAGCCCATCGCCATGCCACCCGTCTCGTGGTCGCCCGTCGTGACGACGAGCGTTTCGGCGGGATGCCGCCTCTGGAACGCCAGCGCCACCTTCACCGCCTGGTCGAGCGAGACGGCCTCGCGCAGCACGGTCGCCGCGTCGTTCGCGTGCGCGCCCCAGTCGAGCGCGCCACCCTCGGCCATGATGAAGAAGCCCTGCGGGCCGTCGAGCAGCTCGATCGCCTTCTCCACCATCGTCGAAAGCTCGGGCTGCTTCGCCGTCCGGCCGTCGATGGCGTACGCGAGCGCGTCCTTCGCGAAGACGCCCCACACCTTCCCGCAGCCGAGTTTGAGCGCGGCGAAGGACGCCTTGTCGCGCACGACCGCGTAGCCGTCCCGCGCGGCGAGGTCGAAGACGTTGCCCCGGTATTCGGCGTGGGACTTGTCGTCGAACTTGTCGTAGACGCCGCCGCCCGCGAAGAAGTCGAACTTCGAGGCGAGGAGGTCGAGCGCGATGCCGTACGAATCGCCCCGGCTCGTGCGGTGCGCGTAGAACCCGGCGGGCGTGGCGTGGACGATCGGCACCGTCGTCAGGATGCCCACCTTCATGCCCCGCTTCTTCGCAAGCGCCGCCACGGATTCAAGGCGCCGCCCGTCCGGCGTGATGCCGAGCGCGCCGTTGTTCGCCTTTTCGCCGCACGCAATGGCCGTCGCCGCCGCAGCAGAGTCCGTAATCACCGCATTCGCCGCGCGCGTGCGCGTGGTACACTGGCAGGGCAGCGCGTTCATCGCGAGCGGCCCCGTCCCCGTCGCGCGGCTGAACTCCTCCGCGACCATGCGCTGCGGCGTGGACATCCCGTCGCCGATGAAGAGGAACACGTACTTCGGCGCCGCCGCGCACGCCGCGACGGAAACGGCCACCAGGCCTAGAAACAGACGGAACTTCATTCCTGCATCCTCCTTCATTCGTTCGCACGTCGAAACACGAAACCCGCGCTGTTTGCGCGGGTTCGCTTGTCAATGGAGGTGGGAAGCGGAGTTGAACCGCTGTACGTGGATTTGCAGTCCACTACCTAACCGCTCGGCCATCCCACCGGGATCGAAGGGCCTTACTTGGCCTTCTTCGCCGCGAGAAGCCGCGCATTCACACGCTTGGCGTATGCCTTCCGGCGGCTTCTCTTGGCACGTTGTCTCAATTGCTGTCCCATGCGGCTTAGTTTACCACACCCCCCGCCTCCCGCGCAAGGGGGAATTTCCCGGAAAATTCGGCCGCCGGGCGGCCCGCCGATCGAAGCCCGACCGGGGCCGCACGCGGGCCGGGAGGGCGGGAGCGGGCTGCGGCAGACGTCAGCAGAAACAGAGAACGGCAAGGCCGACGGCGACGCAATAGGGGCCGAAGAGCCAAAACCAACGCCCCTTCAACACCTTGACGAGCACGGCGAGCGACGCATAGCCGACGACGGCCGCAAGCGCGAAGCCCCACACGAGAACGCTCCAGTGGAGGCTTTCCGCCTGGACGACGCCCGCGCTGCGGACGAGTTCAAGGAGCGTACCGCCTAGAATGAGCGGCGCGCTCATGAGAAAGGAAAACTCGGCGGCCCGTTCGGGATCGACGCGCCCGCCCCGTGCCGCCGCAAGCGTCATGCCGCTGCGGGAGACGCCCGGCAGCAGCGCAATCGCCTGGCCGACGCCCATGAAGAGCGCGCGCAGAAAACACACGTCCCGCGCCCCGCGCGGCAGATAGCGTGTACCGGCCAGGACGGCGCCCGTGAACATCAGGAGCGCCCCCACCATGCGCACGTTCCCCAAAAGGCCCTCGATGGCGTCCTTGAACGTGAAGTAGACCGCCACCGCCGGAAGCGCCGAGACGAACAGCGTCGCCGCGTAACGCCACGCCGCACGCTCACGCCGCACAAGCCCCCGGCAAAGGGCGCGCAGGCGGACGGCGTAGAACGCGAGGATGGACACGAGCGTGCCCGCATGCAGAAAGATCTCAAGGCGCAGGCGCAGCGCTTCTGGAACATCAAGGAGATGCTGGAAGACAACGAGATGGCCCGAAGAGGAAATCGGCAGGAATTCCGCCACGCCCTGCAAGACGGCCAGAATCGTCACGTCGAGGAAGTCTTTCATCATGGAAGAGCAGGCGTTTGGGACAGCGGGGGCGTGATACCAAAAAACCGCCTTTCGGCGGTTTTAAGTGGCGGGCTCAGGGAGAATCGAACTCCCCTCTTCGGATCGACAGTCCGAGGTCCTAACCGATGAACGATGAGCCCGTTCGGTGAAGGCGCAGTCAGTATAGCAAACCTCCTTGTGGCGCGCAAGGGGGGGAAAGAAACTTTTTTCGCGGCGTCGATCCCGCCGCGCCGGAACGTTCTACGGGCGCAGGTTCAACCCGTGCGGCCACCGCGACGGGCGCCACGCGCACGAGGGCCGCAGGCGCGTGCGCGCCCGCTCTTCACTTCCGTTCCTCCAGAAGGCCGCCGACCGCCGCATAGATCTCACCGGGATCCGCCATGCGCCCCGGCCCCGTCACGCCGCAGGCGAGATCGCCGTCGCCCGGCTGGACAACGTACACGCCGCGCGCACGCAGCAGCGCAAGGTTCGCCTGCGTCGCGGGGTTCGTCCACATGCCCGTGTTCATCGCGGGCGCGACGAGGATCGGCGCGTGCGTCGCAAGCGCGACCGAACTCAGCAGGTCGTCCGCAAGCCCATGCGCCATCTTCGCGAGGATGTTCGCCGTCGCCGGAGCGATCACGAGAAGATCCGCACTCTCCGCAAGCCCGATGTGTCCGGGCTTCCAGTTGAGCGGATCCGCGAACATGGCGTTCTGGACTGGATTTCGGCTCAGCGTGCGGAACGTGAGCGGCGTCACGAACGCCTTCGCGTGATCCGTCATGACGACATGGACGTCGTCGCCGTTTTTGACGAACAACCGCACCAGCTCGCACGCCTTGTAGGCGGCAATCGAACCGGAGACCCCGATGACGATCTTTCTTGCCATGCGGACAGTATAGCAAAAATCCGCGAAATTCTCCTTGTTCCAGCCACCGTCTTTTGATAGACTCTCCTTCGTTTTCCGCGAACGCGAAGGAAACATCGGGCGCCTAGCTCAGTTGGTTAGAGCACTACCTTCACACGGTAGGGGTCACTGGTCCGAGTCCAGTGGCGCCCACCACAATAAGCCAAGTCCCCCTTCGAGACATGCTTATTTTGGTATAATCTTCTGGAATGAGACGGGTCCTTTCAACGCTCCACGCCAAGGTCGGCGACTTGTGGTGGTATTCGCTGATGATCTTCGTCGCCTGCCGGTCGGGCGACGTCATCCAGGCGTTCATCGGCCTCTGGCTCGTGCCGAAGTACGTCGGGCCGGAGGAGCTGGGGGCCGTCCTGCCGCTCCAGCAGCTGACGTCGTTCCTGACCGTGCCGCTCGCCATTCTCGCGACCGTCTTCGCGAAGTACGTGAGCGTCTACGCGACGCGCGGCGAGTACGGCAAGGTCAAGGGCTTCATCCGCGACGTCTTCGCCGCGACGGCCGTCCTCTTCGCCCTCTGCATCGGCGGGGCCTACCTCGTCATGCCATTCTTCTACGAGCGCCTGCGCATCGCCTCCGGCTCGCTGACGCTCCTCATCCTCCTGTGCGGGCTGGCCGCCAACGTCAGCACGGTCGTCACGAGCGCGCAGCAGGGCCTCAAGCGCTTCAAGACCCTGTCGGCGATGAACGTCATCAGCGCGCCGATCCGGCTCGTGACGCTCCTCGTCGCAATGCCCTATCGCGCGCTCTCCGGCTACCTGCTCGGCCAGACGACGCCGCCGGCGACGACGTCGCTCCTTTCCGTCCTCGACATCCGGAAGGCCCTCAAGGGCCACACGCCCGACGCGGCCTGGCGGCGCGACCTGCCGGAGATCGGGCGCTTCCTCGTGCCCTTTGCCGTCTGCTCGTTGTTCGGCTCCCTTGTCGCCTCCCTGACGGCGACCGTCTACCGCCAGCGCCTGCCCGAGGCCGAGTCCGCCGCCTACTATATGCTGACGCGCTTCTCGGACTTGGCGGGGCTTGTCGGGTCGTCCTTCGCGCTGATCCTCTTCCCGCTCGCGTCCGAGGCGCACGAGCGGGGCCGCGAGAACCGCCGGCTTCTCGGGCAGACCGTCCTCGCCACGCTCGGCGGCGGCGCCCTGCTCGCCCTCGCGTTCGCGCTCGCGGCGCGGCCGCTCTTCGCGCTGACCGAGACCTGGCGCGCGTATCTGCCGCATGCCGGGCTGCTGCCCGCCCTCTGCCTCTCGTCCGGCATCGGCGTCGCGGCGGGCGCGATCGCCAATTACGAACTCGCCTGCAGTCGCTTCGGCGCGCTGGCCCTCATGGTCGCCCTCAACTTCGCCTACGTCGCGCTGCTCATCGCTTTCACGGGATGCGAGGCCTTCAGGGGCCTTGCGCCCGACGCACTCGTGGACTGGATGGCCTCCCTGCACGTCGCCCGCCTTTCGACGCTCGTCTACCTGTCGCTGGCCTTCGGGCTGCTCCTGCTGTCCGCGATGGCCGCGTTCTCCTTGTGTCGCACGAAAGGCCGCCGCGCATGAACGTTCTCCTTATCACGAACGAACTCGGCTATCGCGGCACGCCGCGGTTCCTCGTCAACTGCGCGGCCCTGGCGCGCCAAGCCGGGCACCAGGCCCTTGTCTGGGGCCTCCAAGAGGGCGGCGCGGCCGAGAGGGCCTGTGCCGAACACGGCATCCCCGTGCGCATCGGGCTCGACGCCCTCGACGACGCCCTCGCCTTCGCCCCGCACGTCGTCCACGTCCACCGCGCGGGCGGCGTCTCCGACCGCGACACCGCGTTTCTCCGCCTCCTCAAGCGGAAGACGGGCTGCCGCGTTCTGGAGACGAACGTCTTCGGTTCGGCGGACCTGACCGTCCCCGACCCCATCGACCTGCACGCCCACATCTCGCGCTGGGACCTCTGGCGCTGGCGGCGGTGGCTCTGGCCCTTCCGGCGGCCGGGCATCTACCTTCCCTATTGCGTGGACACGGCGGCGTTCCGCCCCGTGCCGCCCGACGCTTTCCGCCGCGCGCACGGAATCCCCGGCGAGGCCCTCGTCGTCGGGCGCATCGGCAAGACGGACTGGGCCGAGCTTCGCAAGGCCGTGATTCCGGCCCTTCGGGACTGCCCGCGCGTCGTCTTCGTGTCCGTCGACGACTATTCCGGCGCGACGGAAGACTTCGCCGGCTGGCCGGTCGACTGCCGCGCGCGCGTCGTCCGCGTCCCCGCGCTTCGCGGCGCGGACGCGCTCTCGGCCTTCTACTCGGCCTGCGACCTCACGCTGAACTTCTCGCCCATCGGCGAGTCGTTCGGCTACGTCGTCGCCGAGGCCATGGCCTGCGGCACGCCCGTCATCGCGCACTCGAAGCCGCGAAACGACAACGCCCAGGTCGAGATCGCCGACGCCCGGTTCGGGGCCTATCCCGTCAGCACGGCCGAAGCGGCCTTCGGGGTCATCCGGGCCTGTGCGGACACGCCGCCCGCACCTGAGCAGAGCGAACGTTGCCGCGACAGCATCATCCGCCGCTATTCGCTCGACGTCTTCGCCCCGCGCCTCGACCTCGCGTATCGGACGCTCGCCGAGACGAAATGTCGTGGCCGCGCCCTCGAACGCACGTTCGCCCGGCTCGGCTTCGAGACCGACATCACGAATTCCGAAATCGCCGAACGCCTCGGGCGCGTGGTGGGCGAACGGCCGTCGGCCGTCGCGCGCATCAAGGCGCGCCTCGCCCATTCGCTCCCCAACGCCCTTCGGCTTCAGTGCATCTGCCGCCGCGACTTCCCCGACCGCGTGCCGGACGAGCTCAAGGAGAGGCTGACATGATCTACGACTGCTTTAGCTTCTTCAACGAGCTGGACCTGCTGGAAATCCGGCTGCGGACGCTCTCCGACGTCGTCGACCGCTTTGTCCTCGCCGAGTCGCGCTACACGCACACGGGCAATCCGAAGCCGCTCTACTACCAGGAGAACGCCGCCCGCTTTGCCGCGTTCGCAGACCGCATCATCCACGTCGTCGCGCCCGACCCGGACGACCTCCGCTACGACGCCAACGACCAACGTCCTTCCTGGGTTCGCGAGAACGCCCAGCGCAATGCCACGATCGACGCCATTCTCCCGCAACTCGAAGACGACGACCTGCTCATCGTCTCGGACCTTGACGAGATCCCCGCGCCCGATGCCGTCCGCGCCGCCCGGCGGATCGGGCGGCCTGTCCTCTTCCGGCAGAAGATGTACTACTATTTCGCCAACTGCCGGAACTGCACGGACCCTTTCTGGTACGGCTCCGTCGCCCTCGCCTTTCGCGACTTCAAGGACCCGCGGACCTACCGGCGCATCAAGACCGGCGTCGCCTTTCCGTCCACCCGGCTCGCGGCGCCCTCCGCAAGCAAGGTGCGCGCCCTCCGGGGAATCCGCGTCCTGCGAAACGGCGGATGGCACTTCTCGTACCTCGGCGGCGTTTCAAGGATTCGCGAGAAGCTGGACAGCATCGTCGAAGGCGGGATTGCGGGCTCGATCTCCGACACGTTCATCGCCGACTGCATCGCCCGCGGCGACGACATCTACCATCGCGGCGAAAGATACTTCGCCGAGCGGATGGCGCGCGGCTTCCCCGCCGCCCTCGCCGACTTCCCCTCGCTCGTCTATCCCGTTGATGCCGCCTACTTGCGGCGCGTGCGACTGTCACGGCTGCTGGCCTACGGAAAATGGCTCCTGCGCTGCAGTCGGCAACTCGTCCGTCCGATTGCCCGGCTCGTCCTGCCGAAGCCCGCCGCCGCCTGGCTCGCGCGCGCCGTGAACAGATGACGCCAACCGCGCGGAGCAGGCCGGCGAGAGATCCGGGCGGTGCAGGTGCTCGGCCATCGTCCAGCCGAACGGGGCGAGGCAAATCGACCTTTTCCAGACCTCGCCGATCGACCCCGCCTCCCAGCCGTCATAGCGCCTGAGGCGCCTCTCGTGCCGGCGCATCTCGGCAACCGGCATGAAGAACGTGCAGCAGGTGCTGCCGACGCGGCCGTAGACCCTTCCCCCGATCGCGCAGAAGCGCCGGACGTCCTGGAAGCGGATGCGGTCGGGATGGAAATGGGGGTTCAGCCCGACGACGTTCGAGCAGCCGCTCAGGACGGAATACGCCGTCACCAGCGCGTCGGGGTCAAGGAGGTAGTCGTCTTCAAGGATCAAGGCCAGCGTGTCGTCCGAATCGTGCAGGGCCACGTCGACCTGCGTCTGGAAGCTCGGGCCGTTTCCCTCCCCCCGCGACGCGACGAACGCGAGCGGCAGCGCATGGCCTTCGGCCGCCCGCTCGTAGAGCCGACGGCCCGCCTCCGACAGCCGGTCCGCGACGACCGTCACCTTGAGCGCCGACGCGCCGTATCTGCCGACGAACTTCCGGGCCGCCGGGAAGAGCGAACACGCGCCGACGCGAATCACGTCGGCCTTCGTCTCGATACCCATCTCCCGGAGGTCCCGCGAGGCGTTCACGTTCAGCACCCGGTCCGTCGTCCGCAAGATCACGTGCAGACGGGAAAAGGCGCGCGGGCCGCCGAGGCGCAGGCTCTTTCGGTCGATGCGCCACCACCGACAGACGCGCGGGAAGCGGTCGTGCAGCACGTCGACGTTCCGCAGGAAATAGAGCAGATACCCGGGATCCCTGACCGAGCGGCGCAAGGCCCTGAATGCGTGAGCGAACATCTTGGTCTCCTTTCTCCGTTCTCTGCCGGGCCGCGCGTTCACCGCGCGGGCCCTTCCTCGTCCTCGCCGTAGAAGTCGCGCAGGGGAATCCCGTAGCGCCCGACATACTCGCGGAAGGCCTGTGGGTTGTGGAAGCCCATCGGGGGCGTCTCGGGAAGCTCGAAGTTCCTGGACCGGCCTTCCGTTGAGAACAAAAGCGCCTCCTCCACCGTCGGGTACCTGAAGCGCCGCCGCCAGGACGGGCTCAAGAACCTCATCGTCTTCCCGTAGAAGACGTCGTCGCACAGGAACCACGAGTAGGGGAGATGCCGGAACACGCGGCGATAGGCCTCCGACGCGGCCTGGCAGATCGCCCTGGACCGCAGGCAAAGCCCGCCGTTTCCGATCGCATACTGCGGATACGGGAACCAGTCGAACCATTTCATGTGCCCCGGCCATGGCGCGCCGACATAATCATACTTGCCGAGAAACCGCTCCAGTCCGGGCCTGACCACGATGCCGTCCGCCTGTATGATGAGGACGTACCTTGTCGAGAAGCGTTCGTGAAGCGACTGGATGCAGTCCCGGCTCATCCGCGGGAGCCCGCCCGTCAACGTCGGGTCCAAGTCGATGTCGATGCCGTATTTCCCGCAAAACGCCGCCATCTCGTCCGTTTGGCGGTTGACGACCAGCTTCGACGGGAGCAGCCCGAGGCTGTGGAACGCGCACAAGAACGTGTTCTTGATCGTGTAGAACTTCGTGCGGATGCGGTCGTCGTCCCAGAAGAAATAGGCCAGCAGCGTAACGTCCCCGATGGACGAGGGGCGGAAGCGCTCCCGCTCCAGGCGCGGCGTGACACGTCTCTGCCACGAATCCAACGTCACGTCGTTCGCGCCGACGGTCATATCCTTCCCCCCGTCATCCGGTGTGCCGCATTCTTGGCCCATTCGGGGACCAGGGAGCGGATGCCGCCCTTGTCATGCCGCGCCCAGATCGGGCAGTCAGCCAGGTCGCTCCAGCGGCGCGGCCAATGCCGGACGTCCCGACGCTCCGCCCTGGGCGCAAAGCCGTTGATCCGCGCGTACTCCCCGCAGGAAAGGCTGAAGACCCCCTTCTCCTTGCCGAGAAGCGAGAAGACCGACTGATCGTGCCGGTTCTCGACAAACCCCGGAAGGTTCGGCAGCCGGGAGGGAGAGTCGTCGCAAAGCTCGAAATGCCCTTCGAACACGGACAGGAAGCGCGTGAAGAACGCGAGGGTCTCGGCGGTCTTGCAGACGAGAAACGCCGTCCCGCCGAGCTGGCCGGTCGCCGTCACGGACGCGTCGCCACGCACGCCGAAGAAATCCAGCAAGTCGCCCTTGCACCAGGCTCCGTCCGTCAGGAAATGCTGCGATGCGTCGCCCTTCCGCGCCTCGTCCCGCGAGCGCGACTGAAACGCGACGATGCCATGCTTCTGCGCAAGGCAGAAATACTCCAGCAGCCTCTTCCGTCCCCTTGGATTCAGATGGCAGCCCGCGTCAATGTAAAGGAGGACGTCCCCCTCGGGCATCTCCCGCAGGGCCTGAAGCACGATCTGGGGCTTCCAGGACCAATAGCCATAGCCGCGCGGATTCCCATCCAGCCGCGCGCCCATCCGTTCCCTGAAACCGGCGTCCAGGTCCCGTTCGGTCCAGACGCGCAGGCGATCGTCAAAGACGCCCATCGCCTCGGCCTGCCTTCGAATGCGTTTCAGGGGACTGCGGATCCATCCGTCCAGGTTTGACGAGCAGAACGAAAGCAACCACGGTTTCATCTTCACGTCTCCTTTGCCGCCGCGCGCGCCTGGACGGGGCGGTTGAAGCCAATCAGCAAAACGGGCGCGCAATCGAATTCAGCCATGGCAGAGCCTTTCAGCGCGACGTTCGCGGCCGTTCCCCGAAGCTCGCGCTTCGGACACAGGACAGGCGTGCGCTTCGGGCACGGGGTAGGCGCACGCTTCGGGCACGGGGCAGGCGCGCGGGCGAGGCGCGAGATTGACCGCCGCGCGCGCCCAATCATCGACCTCGGCGAACGTCACGCCGCGATAGGCGATTGGGGCCACGCCCTGTTCTGTGTCGGGGGCGCCTTGTTCTGTGCCGGGGGCGCCCTGTTCTGTGCCGGGGGCGCCCTGTTCTGTGCCGGGGGCACAAGCCCCCGGTCCCCGTCCCCCCTCCGCGAGCGCCTGGGCGAGGCGGTTCAGGGCCAGCGCGTCGCGGCGCGTCATCGGCTTCTCGCCCGGCATGTGCGGCCACGCCGCCGGCGCGAGCATCAAGAGCCGCCCGGCGGCGCAGGCGTCGAAATGCCGCCCGCCCGGCTTTTCGAGCGGCGCAAAGCCCTTGTTGCGCAAGACGACGAGCGGCAGACCCTCGGCAAAGGCCCGGCGCGCGATTTCGCGCTCGCCCTCGCTCACGCACGGCGAGAGCAGCGCCGCGCCCTGCCGCGCCCGCGCGAGCAGCGCTTCGGCTTTCGCCGTGAACGCCGCGCTTTCCTGTGCGACCAGCGGCTCGCCCGCCGCGTCGCGCGCAATCTTGAGCCCGCCGCCCGCCTTCGGTTCGCGGCGATAGGCGAAGTCGCGCCGCGAGACCTGAACCTGAACGAGCGGGCGGTCGAGCAGAAAACGGTTGCCGAGGGCCGCGAACGCGCCGACGACGCCCAGCGACGGCAGGGGGCGGCGCAGCGCGGCGACGGCGCGAAAGAGATCGGGGAAGAGCCGCTTGACCGCGAGCCGTCGCGGGTTGTCGCGCAGGTAGTTGAACATCGCGTCGAGCTGCCCTGCGCGAAAGAGAATCGAATCTTGGAAGCCCGGCGCCCAGAGGCGGGGAGCCCCCGAAGCTCGCGCTTCGGGCACCGAACAAGCCTGCCTGTTCCGTTCCGAGGGCGCCTTGTTCTGTGCCGAGAGCGCAAGCTCTCGGTAGATCCTCTCACACCCCGTCTTGAACCCGCCGATCGCGTTGCCGAGCGGCTTTGCCATCGGCCGCGTCACCTCAAGAATCGCGTGCAGGTGATCGGGCATCAGCTGGCAGAAAAGCGGCTTGATCTCGGGCGTGAAGTCGCCCAGCCGCTTCCAGTGCGCGAGAATCGCCGCGCCCAGTTCGCTCGGCTCGACGCGCGCCGTCACCGCCTCGGGCGGCGCCTTCGGTTCGTCGATCACGAGCCGCCCCAGCAGGGGCCGCGCGCGGTCGGCCTGGACGAGCGTCACCTGGTAGATCGCCCGCTGGCGGTAGTCCCAGCCGTCGCACCGCCGCGTCATGCGGTGAATCGTCTCGCGGCGCGCCTCACCCATGGCGCAGCCTCCAGAGCGCCCCCTCGGCGAGATAGAGCGGGTATTCGAGCGCGATCTTCGCGCGCGCGGCAAGCCCCGGGCGGCACGGCGCGAGGCTCTGGACGAACGGCACGATCTTCGCCGCGTCTTCGACCCAACGCACCCGGTGGCGCGCGGCCGCCGCCGCGACGCCCGCCCGCGTCCGCGCGACCCGTTCCGGCGCAATGCGCGCGGGGCGGTCGAAATCGACAAGCAGCCCGCTTTCGCCGTCGACGATGTACTCGTTCATCGTCGCGTCGTCGTGCGCGACGACGCACGTGCCCATCGCCATCGCCTCCAGGAACGCCATGCCGATGCCCTCCTTGCGGCGCGGCGCAAGGACGACGCCGCAGGACGCCAAGCGCGCCAGGTAGTCGGCGCGCGGCAGGAACTCGTTCGCCCCCTTGACGACGAGCGTATAGCCATCGGATGCCGGGAACATCCTCTCGGCCTGTTCGCGCGATACGCCGCCGCGCTCCCACAGGAAGACCTTTTTCGGATCGCCCGCCGCCTGCGGCAGCGCCGCCGGGTCCGGGAAGTAGCGCACGTCAAGCAGATTCGTCACGCCGCACTGCCGCGCGTGCGCCGACACCTTCCCGCAGAACGAGACGACGCCCATGCCGCTCGCGGCAAGGCGCCTCCACTGCCAGACGCTGCCCCATTCGTTGTCGTACATCGGCACGAACACGTTGACCTTGCCGGGGAAGTAGAACCGGCCACGCGCGATCGGGAATTCCCAGACGACCGCGCCGTCCTGCCCGCGCATCGCCGCCCGAGCCCCCGTGCGATAGGCTTTTTGGTAATGGTGTTCCGTGACCGCAAATGCGCTTCGCAGAATCTCGACGAAGAAGTCCGCCGACCGCGTCCGCCGATGAAACTCATGGTCGATAAAGAGAAGGTTCATGACGCCGCAGCCGGCGAGCAGCTTCGCGAAGTGGGCGTCGAAGCGCTGCGCGATCTCGGCCCAGGAGCAGACCGGAAGCTGCCGCGCGGCGTTTTCCGCCAACCGTCGGCACAGCTGCGGGTCGTCCGCAAGACGCGAAACCAGCGGCGCGTAGTCGCCGTCCGTCGCGAGAAGCGCGTTCTCGCCGTCCGTGAAGAAGTTGTCGGCCTCGCCATGCAGGGCGAGAATCGGCCGCTCCCAGCGCAGGTACTCCTGCAGCTTGGCGTTGCAGTCCTGGTCGGACGTGCAGACGAAGGCGTCGGCCTGGCTCATCACCGAAAGCTGCTCCTCCTTCGTGAGCCAGCCGAGCGAGATGCAGTTGGCGGAGAGGTACGGCTTCAGGTAGTCCTCGTCGCGGCCCGTCAGGTAGAGCTTGACGTCTTCCGGCAGCTGGCGCATCGCGCGGCAGATGTCCGCCGTGCGCTTCCACCTCGCCTTGTCCCCCGTGTAGACGAGCTTGAAGCGCCCCTCAAGGCGAATCGCGCCGCGCACGGCCTTGCGGTCGACCGGGTCGGCCCCGTTCGGGATGTACGCGCAATCGACGCCCCACGACCGCCCCAGCTTCCGCAGGGCCTGGCTCAGCGTGACGACCGCGTCCGAGCGCGTGACGAGGAACTTCTGCACGGCGCGCATGAGGACCTTGCCCGGCCAGCCGAACAGCTCGTTCCAGATGCGGTCGTAGTGGTCGTCCCAGCCATGCACGACCAGGAAGCGGCGATGGTGGCAGAGGACGCGCTTGAGGACGATCGGCCAGACCGCCGCCGTCGAGCCGTAGGTGTAGACGATGTCGGGCCTGAAGGCGTCGATCTCCTTCGCGAGGCGAAGCGGATTCGCCGTGTCGCGCCAGCCGAGCCACGCGACCGTCCAGCCCATGCGTTCGAGGTTGTAGCCGATCGCGTCGATGCTGTACGGCGCGGCGGCGAAATGCGCGGCGGCGGACGTCCCCTTGGCGTACCAGGGGAAACGCGAGCTTGAGACGAAGAGGAGGCGCTTGCTCACGGCCATTCTTTCCGCAGCGCCGTCTCCGCGAGCCCGCGCAGGGTCCCGCGCCAGTACGCCCACGCGATGCCGGGGCGGCAGCAGCGCAAGGCGACCGCCCCGTACCAGAGCGCCGAGAGCGGCGCGAAGACCAGCGCGACCGAGAGGACCTGGAGAAAGCCGAAATGCCGCCGGGCGAAGCGCAGGCGGTTGCGGCCCAGGCGAAACGCGCGCCAAGGAGCGTTGATGCCCAAGTCTCGCAATGCCGGAACATCCGCAGCCGCCAGAAAATTCTGATGACGCGTCACCGCCGTGGACAAGATCCAGGCCTTTCGTCCCGTATCGGCAATCCGCCACCCATAGTCAGACTCGTCAAAATAAAACGGAAGGCGCTCGCAGAACCCCCCGACTTCATCATGGACTGCCTTTGGGACCGCGAAAGCATTTGGCGAGTAGAGCGTCGGAAAACGAATCCTGTCTTTCGGCAACTGCCCAAGAGGAAGATTCGCGCCAAAGTTGCGAGGCTGAGACGTCCAACGATTGAAGTCACAGCCTAACGTCCAGATGAGCCCGTCTTTCCGGCCGCCGGCATTGACCGCCATCGGCGCGATGAGCCCTGCCTCGGGATGCGACTCGAAATCAGCGACAATCGCGGACAGGATGCCTTGCTCGACGAGGTTGTCATCGTCGATAAAAAGGAGATACTTTCCTCTTGCCAGCGAGGCGCCGACATTCCGTGAGCCGCCAAGCTGCCTGTTGACGCCATTCCGATGGTAGCGCACGCGGAAATCGCCGCCAAAGCGCGCCGCGATCTTCGCCCCCGTGTCGTCGGGCGAGCAGTCGTCGACGACGATCACCTCCAGCGCGGGATACCGCGTCGCGAGGACGCTCGCGACGCAGTCGCAGGCCATCGCGGCGCGATTGAACGTCGGAATAATGACGGAAACCGTTCTCGCAGCTATGTCCGCCATCCTACCACGTTCTTTTCGCGCCGCCGGACAATTCGCCCGCACCTTGGCTAGCGTCTTCCAAGCTCCGTCGAGCGGTCTGCGGCGGCCTTGAGGGTCGCGGCGACACACGCGGAGAAGTCGGAGGCGCGCAGAACATCCATGCCGGCGGCGGTCGTCCCGCCCGGCGTGGCGACGCCCGCGATGAACGCCTCAAGATCTGCGCCGCTCTGGCGCAGGTAGGCGGCCGTGCCGAGCATCGTCTGCTCGGCGAGAAGGCGCGCGGCGGGCGGGGGAAGCCCCAGCGCCTCGCCTCCGGCGGCCATCGCCTGCTCCATGTAGGCGAAAAACGCGGGGCCGCTTCCGGAAAGCGCCGTGACGGCATCGAAGTGGCGTTCGGCGAGGACGAGCGTCCGCCCGGCCCCGTCAAGGATTCTGGCGACCTTTTTCACGTCGGAAACCGTCGCGTTCTTGGCCGGGCAGATCGCACACATGCCCTCCTTGGCGCGCAAGGCGAGATTCGGCATCACGCGGATGAGGCGCACCTCTCGGCCAAGCGCCTTCCGCAGCGTGGCGAGCGACTTCCCTGCCGCGATGGAGACGACGAGCGTCTTCTTCGTGAGCAGCGGCTTCACATCGGCGGCAAGCGAAGCCAGGTCCTGCGGACGCACCGCGAGGAAAATCAGGGATGCCGTCCGGGCGACCTCACGCGCATCCGCCGTCGTCCGCACGCCATAGCGCCGCGCAAGCGCGCGCGCGCGCGCGGGTACCTTTTCGGCCATGAGCACACGCTGCGGATCGAAATCCGGCGCATGTGCAGCGGCAGAAAGGATACCCTCCGCCATCTTCCCGGCGCCAAAGAAGCCAAGTTTTGCTTTCATGCGGGCCAGTATACCATATTCGGCCCTGCAGAAACCCTGCAAAAACAAGTGCCTCGCCGTGATCGACTCATGCGGCGTCAGCAAGATGCGTTCTGCAGGCGAACAGGTTATCGGAAACGTCGGCGACCTTTCGGGAACGCTGAAGAGGCTAGGCGGCGTTCCCGGCAATGTCGGGAACGGTGCAGGAAACTTGTTCGCAAAGATCCTCAAGGGGCGGCGTATGGGGCGCGGCGGCGGAAAAGATGGGGCGTCCAACTTGTCGGCGCGTGGCGAGATAAAGAATTTCAATTCACGCGCCCGCGAGGGGCGCGACGCCATCCCGGCGCCCGACCTCTCGCCCTACGCGACGTTTCAATTCACGCGCCCGCGAGGGGCGCGACGGCGTCGCCGTGGCGGCGGTAGAACAGGTCCAGCAGGTTTCAATTCACGCGCCCGCGAGGGGCGCGACTGCGCGCCGTGAACGGGCGGAAGGACATGGAGCGGTTTCAATTCACGCGCCCGCAAGGGGCGCGACCATTTCTCCGGCGCTACCGTGACTGTCCCGGGCGATGTTTCAATTCACGCGCCCGCGAGGGGCGCGACCGGCTTCTCCGGGATCGCGGAGGCGTGGAAGTAGTTTCAATTCACGCGCCCGCGAGGGGCGCGACGAACCCAATAACTCCCCCTGCTGGTTTGATGTTGTTTCAATTCACGCGCCCGCGAGGGGCGCGACGCGCGGCGGCGCGGTAAGTGGTAGACTTTGCGCGTGTTTCAATTCACGCGCCCGCGAGGGGCGCGACATCGTGGTTTTAAGATTATGGTTGCGGCGAAAGACCGTTTCAATTCACGCGCCCGCGAGGGGCGCGACTCTCACGCTGCTGGGCAGAGTTCAAAAGCTGACTGTTTCAATTCACGCGCCCGCGAGGGGCGCGACCTCAGCCTTGACCTGTTTCGCCATGCCGGGATCGGTTTCAATTCACGCGCCCGCGAGGGGCGCGACCTCAAACACGATTTCATCACAAAGGTTCTCATCACGGTTTCAATTCACGCGCCCGCGAGGGGCGCGACGACTTGCGAAACACCACATCGCCGTTGGACGCCGTTTCAATTCACGCGCCCGCGAGGGGCGCGACCGCGGGCTGCAACAGACTTATTGACATAGCAGCCAGTTTCAATTCACGCGCCCGCGAGGGGCGCGACATGTCACCTTCTGCACCGATATGGGGCATAACCAGTTTCAATTCACGCGCCCGCGAGGGGCGCGACTGTAGCGGTACTCGGCATATCTCTCTTGATAGCCGTTTCAATTCACGCGCCCGCGAGGGGCGCGACATCATTTCGAGACTGCCAAGGTTAGCATCAAGCTTGTTTCAATTCACGCGCCCGCGAGGGGCGCGACAGGCCGAGCAGGACATTTTGGATCTTGCGGCCGAGTTTCAATTCACGCGCCCGCGAGGGGCGCGACTTCGAGCAACTTACCCTTATGGCTACCAGTGATGTTTCAATTCACGCGCCCGCGAGGGGCGCGACTCTTACGCGTCAAACTGCCAATCGGGCAAAAGCCAGTTTCAATTCACGCGCCCGCGAGGGGCGCGACCGAGACCGGGCACGCCGAACAACGGCATGGGACGAGTTTCAATTCACGCGCCCGCGAGGGGCGCGACATAGCCGCTATCAAACGTAGTCTTGAGACCGTGAGTTTCAATTCACGCGCCCGCGAGGGGCGCGACGCCAGTACTCAACCTAATATTGCGGCTGTAGAGCAGTTTCAATTCACGCGCCCGCGAGGGGCGCGACCATCCGCCTTCACCTGCTCGGCAAGGCGGGCGAGTTTCAATTCACGCGCCCGCGAGGGGCGCGACAGAGAGAAATCCTCGGGATGGAGGTGCATAAGCGTTTCAATTCACGCGCCCGCGAGGGGCGCGACGCCTCTGCTGCCGCGCATCGGGAGAGACAACGTTGTTTCAATTCACGCGCCCGCGAGGGGCGCGACAACGGGACGGGCGGGGCAAAGGTTCTCGTCCCTGTTTCAATTCACGCGCCCGCGAGGGGCGCGACGGAGAAAAGAAATCGGCGTTCGACGAGATGAAGTTTCAATTCACGCGCCCGCGAGGGGCGCGACGGCTGCACTGGATCTTCCAGGAGATCGAGGCGGCGTTTCAATTCACGCGCCCGCGAGGGGCGCGACAACGACGGCTTCCTCCGCGCGATCGGCTACAGCGTGTTTCAATTCACGCGCCCGCGAGGGGCGCGACGCCATCCCGGCGCCCGACCTCTCGCCCTACGCGACGTTTCAATTCACGCGCCCGCAAGGGGCGCGACACTCCTTTATATCAATCGGGTAGCCGGCGTGAAAGTTTCAATTCACGCGCCCGCAAGGGGCGCGACGGCCTGTTCAATGCTTTTGCGGACGCGCGCCGCAGGTTTCAATTCACGCGCCCGCAAGGGGCGCGACATAAGCGTCTCCCCGGCCACGACCGTCCCCGTGTTTCAATTCACGCGCCCGCAAGGGGCGCGACAACGCGCTTGCGCATACGCGGACGAACTGGCGAAGTTTCAATTCACGCGCCCGCGAGGGGCGCGACAGGTGAACGTCTACACAAAGGCCGAGGTGGACGAGTTTCAATTCACGCGCCCGCGAGGGGCGCGACTCGACCGCCACCGCAATCAAGATCGCGGACGGCCTGTTTCAATTCACGCGCCCGCGAGGGGCGCGACATTGATGTCCCATTGCTAAAACGAATCCCTCAAGTTTCAATTCACGCGCCCGCGAGGGGCGCGACGCGAGGTACACGAGGTACAGCGCGACTGAGATCAGTTTCAATTCACGCGCCCGCGAGGGGCGCGACCTCCGCGAAGTCCACGGCCTTCGCCGGCGGCGGGTTTCAATTCACGCGCCCGCGAGGGGCGCGACAGGTGAGCATCGTGAGATTTCACGCGATATTTGTTTCAATTCACGCGCCCGCGAGGGGCGCGACGGGAGGCCGGCGCGCGTCGTCAGCACGGGCACGAGGTTTCAATTCACGCGCCCGCGAGGGGCGCGACGCGGCCACGTCCGCTTCACGGGCGAGCGCGACGCGTTTCAATTCACGCGCCCGCGAGGGGCGCGACGCCGCAAACGGCGAAATCTGGCTCGCCGCCGAAGGGTTTCAATTCACGCGCCCGCGAGGGGCGCGACGACGCCTCGTCGAAGACCGTCGCCTCCCCGGAGTTTCAATTCACGCGCCCGCGAGGGGCGCGACGCGCCTTGCCGACGAGCACCTCCAGCTGGTCCGCGTTTCAATTCACGCGCCCGCGAGGGGCGCGACCCTACGGCCTTCCGCCGCCGCGCCGCGAGGACGGGTTTCAATTCACGCGCCCGCGAGGGGCGCGACAGCGAAGACCGCAAGGAGGGGCGCGAGGAGGGTTCGTTTCAATTCACGCGCCCGCGAGGGGCGCGACGCGTGAACGTCCCGTCCCTCGACGGCTACGCGACGGTTTCAATTCACGCGCCCGCGAGGGGCGCGACGGTGGCGGAGGTCTGCGCGGCGCTCTCCACGCCCGTTTCAATTCACGCGCCCGCGAGGGGCGCGACGCGCCCTCGTCGCAGACGCCAAGGCCGAGGCCGCGTTTCAATTCACGCGCCCGCGAGGGGCGCGACGGTGCGCGTCGTCGCGTCTTCCGCGACGGCGACGTTTCAATTCACGCGCCCGCGAGGGGCGCGACACGCTGGAGGCGATAATCTGGGCAAATCGTGCGGTTTCAATTCACGCGCCCGCAAGGGGCGCGACCCCCCCGGGACGACGACTTCATCTGACCCGCAACCAGTTTCAATTCACGCGCCCGCGAGGGGCGCGACCGCGCGGACGGCCCGCAGCACCTTCGCGACGCCCAGGTTTCAATTCACGCGCCCGCGAGGGGCGCGACAGGACGCGCGCCGCGTCGTCGCCCGGCATCGCCGAGTTTCAATTCACGCGCCCGCGAGGGGCGCGACTAGAGCGCGAGGTAGTTGTCGCACGTGCGTTTGCTGTTTCAATTCACGCGCCCGCGAGGGGCGCGACCCGTGCCGAGAGTGAACTTTCCGGGCTTGACGCGGTTTCAATTCACGCGCCCGCGAGGGGCGCGACGCCATTGCTCAACCTAATGTTACGACTGTAGAGGAGTTTCAATTCACGCGCCCGCGAGGGGCGCGACATTTGCGAAAGAATAAGACATTTTGAACTCCTTTGTTTCAATTCACGCGCCCGCGAGGGGCGCGACATATCGACCGTCGGATAGGTAAGCGGCGTCTGCAGTTTCAATTCACGCGCCCGCGAGGGGCGCGACCTTGCCATTGCTCAACCTAATGTTTCGACTATAAAGTTTCAATTCACGCGCCCGCAAGGGGCGCGGCGTCCGCTGATAAGTCCAACAAGCCCAACGATGAGGAGTTTCAATTCACGCGCCCGCAAGGGGCGCGGCGGCGTAACAAGCACTGGACGGGAATGCCGATCAAGTTTCAATTCACGCGCCCGCAAGGGGCGCGGCAGGACAAGCCCGCTGACGAGAAGCCCGTTGATGAGTTTCAATTCACGCGCCCGCAAGGGGCGCGGCTCGCCGCAATGCACGGCCAGTTGAGTGTTAGCGAGTTTCAATTCACGCGCCCGCAAGGGGCGCGGCAACGGCAACGCATTGACAGTTAGCTTCTTTCCAGTTTCAATTCACGCGCCCGCAAGGGGCGCGGCGGGGCGACACAACAACAATGTGTCGGTGCGCTGTTTCAATTCACGCGCCCGCAAGGGGCGCGGCATTTTCAAAATTGATGTCAATCTCGGCAGTCTTGGTTTCAATTCACGCGCCCGCAAGGGGCGCGGCACAAGTTTGAAGATTTTATCACTGGGTCGCATGTTTCAATTCACGCGCCCGCAAGGGGCGCGGCTCGTACAACTCGGGGCAATAACGCGCGCACAAATCGTTTCAATTCACGCGCCCGCAAGGGGCGCGGCCACTGACACTCAACTGGCCGTGCATGGCGGCCAGTTTCAATTCACGCGCCCGCAAGGGGCGCGGCCATGGCACACCTCAAATAAGGGTGTTTCCACGTAGTTTCAATTCACGCGCCCGCAAGGGGCGCGGCCAAGAGTAGTGGTTATGTTGCGCGGTACGCGAAGTTTCAATTCACGCGCCCGCAAGGGGCGCGGCGAGAAGCCCAACGAGGAGAAGCCAAATGAAGCGTAAGTTTCAATTCACGCGCCCGCAAGGGGCGCGGCAACTTATCCCAAAGAAGACGCTTGGGGACGGCGTTTCAATTCACGCGCCCGCAAGGGGCGCGGCAATTTTGAAGATACTGTCAGTCGAGGACGGGTCGTTTCAATTCACGCGCCCGCAAGGGGCGCGGCGGCGTGAGTTCCGCGTTCGGTTTGGTTGGCGCGTTTCAATTCACGCGCCCGCAAGGGGCGCGGCATAGCGGTACTCAGCGTAGCGCTCTTGATAGCCGTTTCAATTCACGCGCCCGCAAGGGGCGCGGCAACGGCGCGCGGGCCATCCGTGCCCGCAACGCTGTTTCAATTCACGCGCCCGCAAGGGGCGCGGCCGTGCATCATGCGCCGCACGTGACAAAGTGCAACAGTTTCAATTCACGCGCCCGCAAGGGGCGCGGCGCCATATGATTGCGCAATTCCACGAGGTCAGCCGGTTTCAATTCACGCGCCCGCAAGGGGCGCGGCAAGACAACCTCGTCGCAGAGGTTTTCATCACGGTTTCAATTCACGCGCCCGCAAGGGGCGCGGCCGGTGTGTCCGTCGAGATGGCGGGCAGGCTCGTGTTTCAATTCACGCGCCCGCAAGGGGCGCGGCATCAATCGATTATAACACTGTGCCATAGCGATTGTTTCAATTCACGCGCCCGCAAGGGGCGCGGCGTAAGTCAAGCGGCTACGTTGCGCGGTATGCCAAGTTTCAATTCACGCGCCCGCAAGGGGCGCGGCCCGCGCGCTGTCCCGAGCATGGAGCTTTTGTCGGTTTCAATTCACGCGCCCGCAAGGGGCGCGGCGATAAGTCCGTTGTGAAGGATGAGGAGAAGAGCGATGTTTCAATTCACGCGCCCGCAAGGGGCGCGGCGGTAGGTATTATAGCATCTTTTCCTGTTGCCTGAATTGGGCGCTTTTCGCGAACCGAGACACGGCGAGGCATCCATGCGCTTAAGCCGAAGGCCCTTTTGCTCATTCTTCTTCCTTGTCAACAGACAGCCAAACACGCGCAGACAGAGGTATCGATGCATTTTTGCACAAACAACGGTCTATTCAATTGTCAATGAGCGATATCCACGTACGCTTCGTCCCCCGGAAAATCCTTTCCGCGAACCTCCCGCAGAACGTCCGTGGGCTTGACGTTCGCGGAGCGTCCTTCACAGGACAAGCGGCTCTTCCACGTCAATCGCCGGCTTCGCGCCATAATGTTCAATGCGACGCTGGTAGTCCCGACCCAGGTAGTAGTAGCGCAGACTGTCCGTTTCCCCGTCGCAGATCGCCTCCAGCCCGGCCTTCAGCGCCGTCCACTGCGCGGGGTCGACATTGCACTCAAAGACCGAGTTCTGGACACGGATGCCGTAGTCCATGCATCGTTTCGCGATTCGCCGCAGCCGCCGGCGTCCCGAAGGATTGACGGTCGAAACATCGTAGCTCACCAGCACCATCATGTGTCACATCCCCTCACTTCGCGATGAACGGCGGATAGGCGTCGAGGTCGCCGCGTAGGCGTCGCGCCAGCAGCTGGGCCTGCACGAACGGGAAGAGACCAAGCGCCATCTTCTCGCCCAGAAACGGATGCGCCGCCTCCTCCCGCTTCCGATTCTGCCACTCGACAAGAACCGCCTTCCGCGCCGACTCCGTCATCTCCACCGCACCCGACTCCGAAAAGACGAAGTCCTTCCGCCGAACCTGCCCGCGATTGACGAGCGAAAGGGCGACGCGATCCGCGAAGAACGCGCGAAACTCCTCCATCACGTCGAGCGCCAGGCTCGCGCGGCCCGGTCTGAGCGCATGGAGAAAACCGACCTGCGCGTCCAGTCCAACGCTTTTCACGGCCCCCTCGCAGTCGTGCGCCAGCAAGACGTACAGGAACGACAAAAGCGCGTTCATCGGATCGCGCGGCGGACGGCGCGTACGTCCGTCCATCCTGAAATCGCCCTCTTGCGCCACCACGAGCGCATTGAAGGCATCGAAATAGTCGGCAGCCGCCTCTCCTTCCAGCCCCCGTATTTCATCCATCGTATGCTCAAAGCGAAGACGCTGCACGACATTCGCAAGGCGCGTCACCGCCGCCGCGCACGCCGCATCCGCGCCGTGGTCGCGCAGCCGCCGCTGCAGGACCGTCCGCGCGTTCAAGACCTTGCCGATGACCATGCTGCGCGCGATCTCCGCGCATTTCGCCGGATCGTCCGCCGCCTTCAGCTGCGCGACGCGCAGAAGTACGTTTCCGCTCCTGCCGCCTTCAATCCGCGCCAAGGGGCGGCCGTTCTCGGTCAGGAAGCTGACGTTGACGCCACGTTCCGCGCAGAGCCCCAAAAGGAACGGACTTACGAGAACGTTTCCAAAGCAGACAAGTCCCTGCAGCGTGTGGATTGGAAGCCGCATCACGGTCTTCTGCTCGCGTTCGGCGACGACCGTCTCGCCCTCGCGGTGGAGATAGACGCCCTGCGTGGTGACGTAAAGCGTGTTCAGGAGCTTCCTCATGCCTCAATCTCCTCCAGCCGCCGGGCCAGCCATGCCCGCGCGGAGCGTCCCTGCGACCGCGGCCGGCAGTCGTCCGCGAGCGAACAGGATTCGCACCATTTCCCATGCTCGGCCGGCGGCACGACACCGGCGGCGAGCAGCTGGCGCACGTCAGCCGCCGTCCGCTCGGTCAGGGCGCGCAGCGCCGCGTCAAAGGCGACGTCCAGCCGCCGCCGCGTCTCGCCGTAGAAGATCGCCCCGGCGGGGATCGCCACCTCCAACATCTCCTCCAGGCACATCGCCTGCGCACAGAGCTGAACCTCGTCGGCGCGATGCAACTTCGGCCGGCCGCGCTTGTACTCCACGGGGAACGGTGCCCAGCGCCCCGGCGCATTCGGCAGGGCCGCGCCCGCCGGGTCGTCGTCGCCGACGCGGCGGAACTCCACCCTGTCGGCGACGCCCGTGACGCCCAGCCGGCGCGAGACGAGACGAAGCGCCGTCGCCAGGCGCACGTCGCGCCGCGTCTCGTGCTCGCGGCGGTCGACCCGCTCGTGCAGGACGCGCCCCGCCGCCGTGAGCGCGTTCTCGGTCCAGACGCCCTCCATGTGGATGAGCGCGCACTGCCGCCTGCAGAACACGGCGTGCTGCAGGGCGGAGAGCGGCATCAAATCCTCATCTGAACACATGGACGGACATGCCGCTTACATCTCAATCAGCTCGACGCCCGCCGGGAGCGAAGCACGGTCGATTGCAACCTCGTAGTCCTTGAAGCTGCGCGGCACGGCGACCTCGCCTTTTCGCGCGATCTTCACCAAGTCGAAGAGCTTGTGCGAGGGTGCGTTGCCCAGCGCCGTCTCGTGCTTGAATACGATGAGCTTCTCGGTCGCCATCAGGCCGCGCGCGGCGGAATGGTCCTGGTCGAACATGCCGACCAGCGCCTCCCAGAACGCTTCCAGGTCTGCATCCGAGAACCCCGTCTGAGCCGCCAATGCCGGCGAGACGAACCCGTAGGCCACATACAATCCATACGAGACCGTGTTCTTGCGGCCCATCGTGCGGTTGTCGCCGCCCTGCTCCTCAGCTTCGTCCTTCTTCGTGACGGCCATGCGCGTGATGGAATGCTCCAGCGTGACGACCGGATCGACCGAACGCGCGAACGTGAGCTGGACGGGGCCGCGGACCTGCCCCGCGTTCGCGCCCGTCGACATGACCGCGCCAAAGGTGCGGATGTCAAAATAGTCCCGGCACATCTGCTGGCGCGCGCGCGCGATCTCGCCGCCCTGCCCCTGGCCCTCCTTGTTGCGCTTCTTCCCGTCCGCCGCATCGGCGGGCGGCTTCGCCAAGTCAACACCGAGCTTCTCGTAGGCCGCTCCAATCTCGTTGTTGAGAATGGCCTTCTCCTTCACGAAGATGTCATATCCCGCCTCCGCCCCCTTCGTCAGCTGGATGTAGTTTCGGACCTTGCGCTTGAGGCAGACGTCGGTGACGAGGCCCTGCCCCGTCTCGGCGTCCACGCGCGGCAAATTGCCCGCGTCGGGGTCCCCGTTCGGATTGCCGTCCTTGACGTCAAAGACGAGCATGAAGTCGTAACGATTCTTGAGTTCACTCATGGCTGTGGTTTCCTTTTACTTGTTGACTGGTTGTTCCTCGGTATCCTTCTTTTGGGGATCCTGCCGCTGGTGATAGTAGCCGATGGCGAACTGTCCCTGGTCATCCAGCGAAAGATGCGCCGGGAAGCGGGCGATTCCCGCGATGACCTCCTGCATCAGTTTCTCCAAATTGACGGCATATCCAGGCTTCTCCTTGCCGAGCTTCGACAGATGATGACTGGCGAGCCGCATCAAATTGCCGAACACGGACGTCGGTGTCGAAGAGGCCGAAGCGTAGAAGCGGTCCTTGATCGTCGCGTTGATTTTGGGATTGGCCGCCTTCTGTATCCGTTCGAGAACGGCGAACAGGCGGCCGAGACGATAGCCGACGTTAACGTTTTCCTTGTCCAGACTCACGGTCAGTTTCCTTTCGTTTTGAGGGTTGTTAAAACGCCATTTGCGGTTGAGACAGCCTTTGACCAATTTCGCGCGCGGATAGGAGACCTCGTGCTCGGCCTTGATGCGCGTCAAGACGGCCGACAGCAGCGTCTCGGGGAACGGCAGCCCTTCCAGGATGCTCCGCATGACGTTTCCCGCGAGATTCGGCGCGATGTTCTCCGACTCGCCTTGAACGGCGGTTGACACCAAGAGCCGCCTGAGCGATAGGTGATCCCTGTCCTCCGGTCCGTGCGCAATCAGAAGGTCGTCAAAATAGGCGCGGAACCGTCCTGCCATCTCCGCGACCGTGCCGACGTGCCAAAAGCGGATGGCGATGCGAGCCGCGTTCGGCGACAGTCCGAGGACATAGAATGTCGTTTCATCCTCCGCGTACACGCCCGTTCCTGTTTGCGGCGACCTGAAAAGGGCGGAGACGCTCCCCACCAACCGATCAGGGTTATCTTTCGGCGGTTCGGCAAAGAAGTCGGCCAACGCCGTCTCAAACGGGTTGTCCTTCTCCGCCCAGAAAACGACCGTGGCGTCACCCACCATCATCTTCTGCTTCGAATCCTTTGACAGCAGGGTGTTGAGCGCCGTTGTATATTCAAATGCCGAGCGTACGCCGACCGGCGAATTGCCACCCTGCGACTTGCCAAACGACGTCGCCGCCGGGAAGTTGAACGACACGATGTTGGCACCCGTGGTGTTTGCGCCGGGGATGCCCTTCAGGGCCGGATGCAGAAGCGCGATCACGTCTCGAGCGCCGCTCACGAGATCAACGCCCACGGCACCCTCCTTGGACGCGGACGAGAGACCGCAGACGACCTCCTTCACGGCAGGCGCGTCGAAGATTGTCCCGTCCTCGCCGACAAACTTGAACGCCACAAACGCGCAGCTCTGCTTCGCCTCTTTCCAGGCGTCGAACGCCTCCAGCTGCGAGGGGACGTCGTCCGATGCGAGAAAGCGAAGAACCGCGCCGATCTCGGCAATGGCCGCGAAGGGTTTGAGCCGCGCCACAAATGCGTCATGCTGCCTGGCGACACGCGCTGGGCTTCCTCCCTCCTTGCAGACGATCCCCGCGACGTACTCTACATTGTCCCAAAGAAAATAGGGCTCGATCCCAACCGTCCGCTTCACGGACTGCGGAACCGAGAACGTGCGTGCGCGCAGCTTCCTGCCGACCTTCTCCTGCGTGTCTTCGACGGCCACGAGCCTACCCGTCCGATCCAGGACGATCAGATAGGGAATCTCTTTCCGTTCCCATCCCAGCGGCGCGATGCCCGACTCGGGATCGGCGGCCTTGCGATCGTAATAGTCCTTCAGCGCCTGGAGAATCATCTGAACACCTCCTGCGAGTTGGGGTGGGGAACTTCAATGACGCCGTTCACCAGCTGCGGACGGAAGAACATCGGCTTGACGTCCGTCGGGTCGGCATAGTCCATGTCGAAGAGCATGAACCCGAGGTCGCGCGTCTCCGTAATCGGCCTGTCGGGCTCAAGCTCCGGGTTCCTGACGAGGCGAATCTCCCGGCAGGAGAATTCGCGGCAGCCGAGATACGGGTGCATGAAATACTGCCCCTTCGAGGCGCGGCGGTCGAACATCGCGGCGTACTTCGCCTCCTTCTCGTCGGGGCGTGCCTCGGACGCGCGGTAGAGCTCGTCCTCCTCCGCCTCCGTCAGCCATCCGGGCGCGGGGTTGCGCGCTTTCGCGCGCCTCTCCGGCGGGATGAAGTCGAACTCGGCATGGAGGCGGTAGCGCACGTCGCGCAGCAGAAGCCCCGCCCGCTGCTGCCGCGCCTCTTCGACCAGGATGCCGCCGCTCTTCGTGTTCGCGACGGCGCTCACCTCGTTGCGCCGGACGCTCGTCCAGCGAATCGGGTTCATCACCTCGATCCTGGTGATGCGCCAGGAGATGGCCGGCTTCCAGAAAATGGCCGAAAACACGCCGCGCGCGGCGGAGGGCGTGATGACGTCGTAGCTCACGCGCTCGACCTTCATCTCCGGCCTTGTAAAGCAGGCGAAGTCGCCCGAAACGTCCAGACAAAAGCCTTTCACTTGCATCCTTCCTTTCTTTAGCCGACAATCTACAATCTACAAAATCGTCTCTTCGCCTTTCAGCGCCTCCCGAAAGATGTCCAGTCCAAAGGCCTCCGAATACAGCGAGTCCAACGTTTGGACATGTACGCCGGGGTGCATCTCCTCGACGAATCCTTTCTGCGACAAGTCGCCCAGCGTCCGCTGCGGCACGTTCACCGTGTAACGCTGCAGCCGGCGCATGATCGGCCGCTTCGGGCCGACGACGCGCAGCTGCTCGATCAGCTTTTCATTGCCGCCGTAGCGCACGACCACGGGCGCGGACGCCTCGTCGATCATCCTGAACGCGGCGGCCGCCTCGCGGAACTGGAACAGGCAGCTCCTCGCGTCCCGGGCGAGCCAGTCTGCGAACTCCTCGCCCAGCGTGTGCGCCCGCGACTGAAGACGCTCGTAGTAGAGCGGGTAGATCTCCGGCGCGTCAAGGGACGGACGATCCTCCCGGCGCAGGACGTCGGCCGTCGCGTATTCTCCGTTGCGCAGCTCGCCGCGCGGGCTCTCCTTCGGCGGCATGAAGACGACAACGCGCCCCAGGCCGCCGAGCCTCCCCTCCCGATTGCACCGCCCCGCCGACTGGGCGATGGAGGCGAGGCCCGTGAACGCGCGGTAGACGACGGGGAAGTCGATGTCGACGCCCGCCTCCACCAGCTGCGTGCTGACGACGCGGACGCTCTCGCCGTCCGCCAGCTTCGCCTTGATGGCGGCGATCGTCCGCGAACGATGCTCGCCGCACATCGACGCCGAAAGGTGGACCGTGCCCTCCGGCATGAAGCCGTACAGGTCCCGGCAGTCCTTGCGCGTGTTGACGACGCACAGCACCTGCGGGAAGGCCCGCAGCGCGTCGGCGACTTCCGCCCAGGTCGTTCGGGCGGCCCCTTCCGCCGGAAGTTCGATCTCCGTCCGCCTGAGCCGCGCCGCAAGGTCGAGCGACGGGGGGATGATCTCGCGCACGCCGTCCAACCCCGGCAGGTTCGGCTGGGTCGCCGTCGAGAGGACGCACGTCGTCCCATAACGCTCCGCCAGCTCCTTCATCGCCTCGACGCACGGCTTCAGGAGCCTTGTCGGCAGAAGCTGCACCTCATCGAGAATAACGACGCTCTCGGCGACGTTGTGCAGCTTGCGGCACCGGCTCGACCGGCAGGCGTAGAGCGACTCGAAGAACTGGACGGCCGTCGTCACGACGACGGGCGCGTCCCAGTTTTCCGCCGCGAGGCGCGAGGCCTGCGTTTCCCTTGCCGGGTCGAAGTTCGAGTGGTGCTCCAGCACGTTCGCGTCCCCCAGGAACTGCCGCAGCGTGTCCGCCGTCTGCTCGATGATCGACGTGTAGGGAATCACGTAGATGATTCGCC
The DNA here is from genome assembly GCA_934643865.1 of uncultured Kiritimatiellota bacterium. Classification (GTDB taxonomy): domain Bacteria; phylum Verrucomicrobiota; class Kiritimatiellia; order RFP12; family UBA1067; genus RUG572. The sequence continues at coordinate 35,320 of CAKUCX010000003.1, read as the reverse complement.
GCTTCCCGTGCTTCCGCGCGTGCCGGAAGGCGAACGCCGTCGCCGAGAGCGTCTTGCCGCCGCCCGTCGGCACGGTCAGCGAAAAGAGCCCCGGCCTCTCTTCGGCGGCCCGCTCGCACGCCGCGCGGATCTCGGCACGGACGCGATTCACCTCCGTTGCGGGGGCGCGCCGCTGCTTCACGTCAAGTTCCGCGAAGAACGGCGCGGCGAGGTCGTCAAGCGCGGGATAGGAGCCGCGCCCCTCCGCGCGGCGTGCGTCCATGAACGCCTCGGTGTCGAGAAAGTCCGCATCCACGAGGCACGAGTAGAGCATGCGAATCCAAAGGGAGAGGCCCATGCCCTTGTCCGTGAACCGGAACGGCGGGGCGGGCAGCCGCCACGCCGCCTCATGCGCGGCGACATACGCCTTCACGTTCAGCTCGTCCAGAACGCCCGCCTCCTCGGCCAGCCGCGCGGCCAGCGCGCCGTTCGGCGTCTCCCCGCCGATCCAGTCGGGAAGCCCCGCGTGGTGCCCCGCCACGCAATAGGCGAGAATCCGGCCGGCGGGCCCGAGCTTTCGCGTGGCCCAGCACGCCCCCGCGCCCGAATGGGAATGGTCGGAGGCGTCGTAGTCGGCATCCGCAAGGCCGTTCGCGCGCGAGAGATACGCCTGAAAGGAACGCCGCGCCTTGCCGAGGTCGTGAAGCTCGCCGAGAAGCCGCGCCCACGCCTGCGAGGCGAAGGGACGCGCGAACGCGGCGGCCATCTCCGCCACGTTCGCCGCGTGCGCCTCCAGCGGTTGCCAGGACTTCTGCGGACTGCCCGCAAGACTATGCGCAAAAATACCCAAACCCAATGAAGTCTTCACCATTGCCTGTACATCGTACCAAATTCCACCAACGGCGTCCATGCGCAACCACGGGGCGGCATTACAATAAGTTGTCAAGTGGTTAAGTCGTTAAGTCGCCGCTGCGCGGCTTTAAATTTGCGCTCCGCACAACGGGAGGGCCGCGCTCCTGCGCGGCCGAGGGTGAACGGACGCGGCAAAGCGCGTCCCTCCCGTCGGCCCGAAGGCATTTAAAGCCGCGAAGCGGCGACTTAAAGGCCGAAGGCCGGTTTAACCACTTAAAGCCGCGAAGCGGCGACTTCAAGGCCGAAGGCCGATTTAACCACTTAAAGCCGCGCAGCGGCGACTTAAAGGCCGAAGGCCGGTTTAACCACTTAAAGCCGCGAAGCGGCGACTTCAAGGCCGAAGGCCGATTTAATAGCCCAAGATGGACCGGATGTCGTCGTAGGTGAGTTTCTGGACGGCCGCCTCGTCGGTGGTGCCCACCGTCGCGTCGATCACGAGCTGCTTCTTCTGCTGGAGGGCGAGTACGCGCTCCTCCACGGAATCCTGCGCGATGAGCTTCACGACGTAGACGGTCTTCTTCTGCCCGATGCGGTGCGCACGGTCAGTCGCCTGGGCCTCGACGGCGGGGTTCCACCAGGGGTCGAAGTGGACGACCATGTCCGCCCCCGTGAGGTTGAGGCCCGTGCCGCCCGCGTGGAGCGAGATGAGGAAAAGCGGAATCGACGCATCGGTGTTGAACGTGCGGCACACGCCCAGGCGGTCCTTCGTCTCGCCGTCCAGGTAGCAGGAGCGGATGCCGCGTGCCGCAAGTTCGCGCCGCAGGATCGTGAGCATCGAGACGAACTGGCTGAAGACGAGCACGCGGTGCCCGCCGTCGATGGCCTCGTCGAGCAGTTCGAGGAAGACCTCCAGCTTGCCGGAGAGGGCGCTGCCGCCGTCCGTTGTAGACGCCCCGGTCCGGCGCGCGCCCTGCTTCTCGCGGTACTCCTTCAGCAGCTCCAGGTGGCTCGCCACCTGCCTCAGACGCATGAGGAGCGCGAGGATCTCCATGCGGGACTTCGCGAAGCCCTTCGCCTTGACCATGTCGCCGATCCGGCCGCGCGCGTCGGCGAGCAGCTGGTTGTACCAGCGCTGCTGCTCCTCCGTCATCGGGCAGTAGGCGACCTTCACGATCTTGTCCGGCAGGTCCTTCGCGACCGTCTTCTTCAGGCGGCGGAGGATGAAGGGATGCAGCTTGCGGTGCAGCTTCTCCTGCTCCGCCCGCCCCTCCGGGCCGCCCGCCTCGATCACCTCCTGCGTCGTCGCCCGGAAGGCGTCGTACTGCCCGAGGTAGCCGGGCAGCAGGAAGTCGAAGATGCTCCACACGTCCGCCACCGAGTTCTCAACGGGCGTGCCGGTGAGGACGAGCTTCTGCACGCTCGTGAGCTGCTTCGCGGCCTTCGCGTTCCGCGTCTGGCGGTTCTTGATGTGCTGCGCCTCGTCGAGGACGACGACGCCGAAGGTCTTGTCGAGGTAGGCCGCCTCCAGGTCGCGCTGCAGAAGCGCGTAGGAGGTGATGACGAGGTCGCACGACGGGATCCGCGCGAAGGACGCCGCCCGGTCGGGTCCCGAGACGACGAGCCGCTTCAGCCACGGCGTGAACTTCTCCGCCTCGGCGGCCCAGTTCTGCACGAGCGAGGTGGGGCAGACGACGAGGGCGGGCTTGCCGCACGCCTCCGGGTCCGTCCGCGCGAGCGAGATCCACGTCAGCGTCTGGAGCGTCTTGCCGAGGCCCATTTCGTCCGCCAGCAGCCCCGAGAGCCCGCTCTTTTCGAGGAAGCGCATCCAATAGACGCCCTCCTTCTGGTAGGGGCGCAGCGTCCCCTCCAGCCGCCCCAGGTCCACCGGCTCCCACTTCGCCCGCTCGTCGCGGTTGCGCTTCGCGGCGGTCTCGCGCCAGTTCGGCGCCGCCGCGTCCTCCAGCTCCACCGCGTCGCAGAGGGCGCCAAGGGACGCCTGCACGTAGGGCGCGTAGAGGGACGGCACACGGAAGTGGCCCGGCTTCGCGCCGGGGCGGCTCGGACAGTCCGAGAACACGCCCCGCATGAGCGCGACCGCGCCCGCGTCGAACAGCACCGTCTCGCCGTTCGTCATCAGGTAGGAATCGCCGCGGTTGATCGCCGCCTGGATCTCGGCGGGGGGGATGTTCCGTCCGCCGTCGTCGAACGCGCAACCCACCTCGAACACCCCGTCCCGCGCGCCCGGCACGTCGGACACGTCCACCGTCGCGACGATGTGCCCGAGGCCGTCCACGAGGTTGTTCAGCCGCTCCGAGAAGACCACCTTCCACCCCAGGCGCTCCAGCGCCGGCCCGCCACCGCCGAGGAAGTTGAGCACGTCGCGCGGCTCGGTGATGTACCAGTGGACGGACGTGCCCTCCTGCGCGAAGCCGGCCTGCGCGAGCGTCTTCAGCGCGGCCTGTTCGGCGGCGAGGTTCCGCGTATGGTAGAGGAGCAGGTCGTCGGGGTCGGGACGGCAGATGTCGTCCGTCCCCGCCGCCGCGCCGCAGAGGATCCGCTGCGCGCCGTAGACCGCGAAGAGGTCCGCGCCGAGCGAAGCCCGCGACCCCGACACCTCCAGCACGAACACGGGGGCGTCCGGCTCGAACCGGAACAGGTCTTCCGACGGCGAGAGCTCCACCGCGCACTGCGCGCGCAGGAGCGGCAGGTTGGCGTGCAGGAACGACGGCATCGCCGCGCGCGGAATGACCTCGGCCGTGCGGTAGATGGACTGGAACGGCCCGGCGAGCACGTGCGCGAGCGGCGTGAAGACGCCACGCCCCTCCGCGCCCGTCGCGGTCAGCGGACGGCTCCACACAAACCCCGTCTTCCCGTGGACGAGGAAGCGGTTGGACGCCGCCCGGTGCGCGAACGGCAGCTCGACGTGCGGCGCGAGCGTGAAGCTGCCGTCCGCCTCGTCGTACGCGGCCCGCAGCCCGCACGCGACCGCAGGCGCCTGCGTGAGCATCGCGGCGACGTTGAGGAAGTCCGCCGGACGCAGCAGGATCTCGCGCGTCGCGGGCCCTTCGCAGATGTCCTCCAGCACGCCGAGCAGGTTCTCCGCCGCATGGGCGAGCCGCACGCCCGGCGCCGCCCGTAGGCGGGCGTCGTCCGGGAAGTAGCGGTTGCCCGCCCGGTCGAAGAGGGCGAGCTGCGCCCGCACGCCGCCGTTGTAGAAGTCGTCCGCGAACGTCGCCTCGTCCCACGTGAGCGACAGGCGCATCGGCACGCCGTGCGGCGCGCGGCGGATGTAGAGGGCGGGATCGACCGTGGCGGCGCGGCGCGCGGCGCGCACCTCCTGCTGGTACTTCTCCTCCGCCTCCGGGTCGCTCATCCTGCACATCAGGTAGAGGCCGATGGCGACGACGTGCGGGCAGACCATGCCGAATTCCTGGTTCGTGCGGCAGGGGCAGTGCGACACGATGCGCCCGTTGGCCTGCAGCGTGAAGCCGGTGGGCATGTCCCAGCCGTTCCCCGTTGCGATCTTGCCGGTCGCCTTGCACGTGGCGGCGTCCCAGTCCGCCCGCACCACCTGCCCGCGCTTCGCGAGCATGAGGGCCTGGTTGAAGACCTCCACGCCGCCCCAGCCGATCAGGATCTCGTTCGTCAGCTCCTTCGGCGTCATGCCAGCGCCTCCACGAAGCGCGCCGCGTTCGCGGCGACAGCCGCCTCGATCTCCGCTTCGGGGCGCCCCCGCAGCGCGGCCAACGCCTGGACGAGGCGCGCCAACAGCGCCGCCCGGCCCTCCTCCGCCGCCGCGTCGCCGGCCGCGCAGCAGGCGTCGGTCTCGACCAGCAGCCGCTCGGTCGGCAGCGCCTTCACCAGTTCGCGGTAGTTCACGGCGTGGTCGTTGAGGAGCGCGGGGCCGACCGAGACGAAGCCGTTGAGGGCGAAGATCTGCGGCAGCAGCCCCGCGCTGCGCGAGAAGCCGTGGAAGAGGAACGCCGGGATGCGTCCCGCATGGGGGCGGCACGCCGCCACGACCTCGCCCCAGCACTTCGCGCCATGCAGCACGACGGGACGGCGCCGTTCGGCCGCGAGCGCGAGCTGCGCCGCGAAGAGGGCGCGCTGCGCGTCGGGCACGGCCTTCGTCTTCAGCCGGTCGAGGCCGATCTCGCCCACGCCCGCGCGGGCATCCGCCTCAAGCCGCGCCCAGATGCCGGCAAGCGCCGCCGGAATGTCCGCACAGGCGGCGCTCTGCCAGGGATGGAGACCGTGGAACGCGACCTCGTGTCCATTGGTGACAAGAAAGGTGTCGAATCCATTCCGATGGAAATGCGCGTCGGTCACGAAGCCTCCTCCGCCGTCGGGACCAGCGTGAGCGTGAAGCCGCCGCCGCGCGCGAGGTCGAGGAAGATGCGCGCGTCGGGCGCGACGCCCGCCAGCGTCTCGCGCACGACGCCCGCCGCCTGCTCCGCCGCCGTGTCCTTCGCGTGCGGGTCGCGCACCACGTCCATCCGGTAGTCGAACGCCCGCGCAGCCTCCGGGAACCGTTCCCACAGATCCTCGACGCGCACCGTGAGCGTCGTCGGCGCCACGGTGAACGCGCCGACCGTCCAGACGGCCCCCGCGCGGCGCGCGCAGACGAGGAAATCGTCCGGCTCGCCCCGCAGCACGCAGAGCGCGCCCCGCGCCTCGTCCGTGAAGAGGCTGAACGCCGCGCGCGCCGCCACCGTCACGCCCGGGCCGAAGGCGGGCGGCGGCAGGGGGCCGCGCGCGAACGGCACGACCGCGAACGCCGCGGCGAGCAGGTCGGCGCCCTCCGCGAGCGGAAGCGCGTCGGGCGGCGGCAGGAGCGCGAGGCGCGCCGCCGCAAGGTCCGCAGGGCGCGCCCACATCCGGTCCGGCACGCCCGGACCCGACGTCCAGAGGACGCCATTCTTCCACACGAGCACTACTTGTACAAACGATCTCATGATTAAGTCGCCGCTTCGCGGCTTTAAGTAGTTAAGTGGTTAAGTGGGTAGGTGGGTAAGTAGTTAAGAGGTTGGACTTTCTTGTACTTCTGTGCAGAACACAAATTTAAAGCCGCGAAGCGGCGACTTAACCACTTAAAGGCCGTAGGCCGACTTAACCACTTAAAGCCGCGAAGCGGCGACTTAACCACTTAAAGGCCGTAGGCCGACTTAACCCAGCTTCAGGCCGTCAAAGGCGCCGCCAATGTTCGAGAACGCATCCGTCTTCCCGGCGTTTGCGCTCATCCAGTCGCGGACGTCCTGGGCCTCGGCCTCGGCGGCGATCTCCTCGGGGGAACGCGGCTTGAGGGGCTTTGTCTGCGTCTGGCGGATGGAGAGCGAAATGCGCTCGCGCGCCCAGTCGATCCCGATCACCTTCACGGTCACGAGGTCGCCCTCCCGCACGAAGTCGCCCGGATTGACGACCTTGTCCCACGAAATCTCGCGCACGGGCACCAGGCCCTCCACGCCGCCGAGATCGACGAACGCGCCGAAGTCCAGCACCTTCACGACGGTTCCGTTCAGGGTCTGCCCCTCCTCCAGCGTGTCGCGCAGATAGTCCCGCGCCACCTGGATCTCGCGCTCCTGCACGGCGCGGCGGCTCACGATCAGGTTCGCGCCCCGGTCGTCCTTGCCGTACTCCTGCACGAGGAACTGGAACGTCTTGCCCACATACGGGTTCTCCGCGCCGTCGGGGAGGCGTTTGCGCATGCGCTCGATCTGGGAGTAGGGACAGAAGCCGCGCTGGCCGCCGATCGTCACCTCGTAGCCGCCCTTCACCTCCTTCTCGACCTTCCCTTCGAGCGCGAGGCCGTTGTTGAAGGCGTGCTGGATCGTCTGGTCCAGGGCGACGACGGCGGCGGACTCCGCCACGTCGGCCTTGGCGAAGAGGAAGGCGTCCTTCTGCATCGCGACGAACGAGACCTCAATCTCGTCGTTGCGCTTCACCGTCACCTCGCCCTCCGCGTCCGTGACGTCCTCGACGGGCAGGAGGCCCACGCTCTTCGCGTTCACGTCGAGCGTCACGTAGGCCGCCCCCACGGTCACGACGCGCGCCGTCACCCGGTCGCCGGGATTGAAGCCCTTGCGGTACGACTTGAGCTGCCTGTCCAGCAGGGCGGCGAAGTCCATCATCGAAGCGTTCTTGTCCATGTCTCCTCTTCTCGGTTGAAGGTCGCCGCCTATTATACCGCAAACGCCCCCGCGAAAAAAGGCGTAAAACGCTTCCGGGGGATCGCGTGTACGCTATCTCAGGCGATAGCCGACGTTCCGGACGGTCTCAAGCAGGGAGGCGTCCGCGCCGAGCTTCCGCCGGACGAGCGCCACATGCTGGTCGAGCGTGCGCGTGTTGCCATAGAACGTGACGCCCCACAGTTCATCCAGCAAGCGGTCGCGCGACAGCACTTCGCCGCGGTGGTCGCCCAGGAATTTCAGCAGCTCATATTCCCGCGCCGCCAGAGCCGTCTCGCGCCCGTCTCCGCCGATGACGGCCCGGCGGCGCCCGTCAACGCGCGAACGCCCCACCTGGAACGACGCGCACGGCGCGTTCAGAAGCGCCCCCCGGCGCAGGAGCGCGCCGACGCGCGCAAAGAGCTCCGCCATCGAGAACGGCTTCGTCATGTAGTCGTCCGCGCCCAGCCCGAGCCCCGTCACCTTGTCCTTCTCCGAATCGCGCGCGGTCAGCATGAGAATCGGCAGCGCCGCGTCGGTCGAACGGACTTCGCGGCAAACGGCAAACCCGTCGCAGACGGGCATCATGACGTCAAGCACGAGCGCGTCTGGGCGCTTCGCGCGCAGCGCCTGCAGCGCGGCCGCGCCGTCCTCGACCGTCCGCACGGCGTGGCCTTCGGTTTCAAGCGCGATGGCGAGCCACTTGCGCACGTCCGCGTCGTCCTCGGCAATGAGAATCTCAGCCACGGCGCATCTCCTTGACGTGCGCAAGCACTTCGTCCAGGAGGGCGTTCAGCTTCGCCGCCTCCGCGACGATCGTCTGCGCCGACTCTTCGCGGCGCCGTTCGCCCAGCCGTCCCGCGTTCGCGAGCTCCGCGCAGAGCGAGATGGACGTCAATGGCGTCTTGAGGCGGTGGGAGATGTCCGCGACGTAGTCCATCTGCCGGCGGGACGCCGCCCGCGCGCGCAGCAGCTCCCGCGCGAGCGCGCCGATCCCGACAAGAAGCAGCGCATAGGAAACGGCCACCGCCGCACGCTCCCGCGCGCTCAGCCTCCGGGCGTGCGCCTGCCCGCGGCCGACGGCGCCCGGCCACGTGGCGCGGACCGTGCGCGTCGCCTCGCCCGTCGCCGCCACGGCCGCCTCGCCAAAGCACCGCCCATCTGGCGGGAAGCGCGCCCCCGTGCCGACCGCCCGCCCTGCGCCGTCCACTTCCGCGACAAGCACCGCCGGCGCGGGGCCGACCGCGTCCGGCGGAAGCGATTCGCCCCGCGCCAGCCGGGCCGCCCACGCCTCGGCGGTTGCGCGCAGATACGCCTGCCCCGTCTCACGCCCAAAGTCACGTTCGTCTTCAATCAGCCGGTGCAGGGCTAACGGCAGAAGGCAGAGCGGCACGAAAAAAAGGCCGGCATGGGCGATCAGGCGAAACTTCGACATGCCGCCAGTCTACCATAAGCGGAGGCGTCTCGCACGAGGCCGGCGCGCGCAGACGAGATTTTACACGCAGTTTACACACGGTGCGCCCGATTTCAGTATTCTGTCTCGCCATGAAAACCATCCGCTCTCTTGCCGTATGCCTTTCGGGCCTCGCGCTTGTCCCCGCCCGGGCCGAAACGAACGACGTCGCCACGGCGACGAATGCCGTCGCCGCGCTCCCGGCCGTCGTCGTGACGGCGACGCCGATCACCCAGGAGGAAAGCGTCGCCCGGGACGGCGCCGACCGGGTCTTCGTCTCGCGCCGCCAACTCGCCGCGCTGAACGCACAAGACCTCCAGACGGCGCTCCGGCAGGTCCCGGGCGTCTCCATCTCGCGCTATGCGCCGATCGGCAGCTACGGCGGCGGCCAGGGCGGAAGCGTCTATCTTCGCGGCATGGGCACGGCGCGGCCGGGCGGGGAAGTGCGCATGTACACGGACGGCGTGCCGCGCGGCTCCGGCATGTGGGGCCACCCGCTCATGGACGCGATGCCGATCGACTTCGCCGAATCGGTTTCGGTTCAGAAGAGCCCCCATCCCGCCCGCTACGCCGACACGTTCGGCGCCGTTGACGTCGAGACGCGCCGCCGCCGCGAACAGGGCCATGAAGGCGAGGGCGCCCTCGCCTACGGACGCCACAACACGTTCCTCTCCGCCGGCTCGGCCGGGATCAAGGAAGGCCCCGTCGACGCCTACGGCGGCATGAGCTACAAGTACTCGGACGGCACGCGCGACCACAACATGTCCATTCTCAAGAGCGCCTTCGCGCGCCTCGGCACGGATCTCTCCGCGCACGAGCATGTCGGCTTCGTCTACCAGCGCACGGACAGCAAGGTCGAAGACCCCGGCGAGAAACACAGGCCGACGCCGCGCACGGACCGCTTCGACCTCGACACAGACCTCTACGCCCTGCGCTTCGACACGGAACGCGAGCGGCTCAAGGGCTACTCGCTCATCTACTTCGAGCGCGGGAACATCGACTGGTGGCAAGATGGCCTCTGCAAGACGCCCAAGGGGGCGATGGACGGCAATGCGCATACCGAGTGGCTCAACTTCGGCTTCCGCAACTTCTACGACTGGAACGTCTGGGAGGGGCTTTGGCTGACGGGCGGCTTCGACCTCGCGGACGAATACGGCGAGACCGAAACGCGCAACCTCCAGAACGGCAAGGTGCCGTTCGCGACCGACGGACGCCTCGACACGGTCTCGCCCTACCTCGGCGTCCGCTACGACTTCGCCCTCGCGGACGACTGGACGCTCACGCCCTCCGTCGGCTCGCGGTACTACTTCCACAGCAAGTACGACAACGAATGGAGCCCCGACGCCGCGCTCACGCTCGACTGGCAGGAGAAGGTTCAGTTCTTCGTGAACGGCTCGCGCGGCGTGCATTATCCCGGCGTCTACACCCGCGCCGTCTCGGCGAACTACGCGAAGGACACGTTGGAGGCCGAGGCGATGGACTACGTCTCGGGCGGCACGAAGCTCTCCTTCGGCAAGACGGCGGACGCGCTCGTCACCGTCTTCCACACGGATGCGCGGAACCGCATCGACAAGACGGCCAAGGGCTATCTCAACGCGGGCGGCATGCGGGCGTCGGGCGTCGAGCTTTCGGGCCATTGGCGTCCGACCGACGACCTCGCCTTCTTCGCGGGCCTTACCTACACGAACCCCGAGACCTCGCCCGTCTCGCGCCTGCCGATGTGGACGGCGACGGCGGGCGGCACGTGGAAGATCTGCGACTTCCTCAAGTGGACGCTCGACGGCCAGTTCATCGACGAGATGTACGCCTATTCGGTGCGATCGTCGTCCGACGCGGCGGTTCTGCGCGAACTGGACGCCGGCTTCCTCCTCAACACGCGCCTTGCCGTGCCGCTCGCGTCCTTCACCCCGTTTGGCGGCGAAATCTACGTCTCGCTCGAAAATCTGACGAACAGCGACTTCGAGTACTATCCCGGCTACCCCATCGGCGGCATCATGTGGTACATGGGCTGCAAGTTCGAGTTCTAGCGCGCCCGGCGCAGCAGACGCCGACAGACCGCGCCCCGTCGGCCGCCGCCGACGAGGCGCGGTTATGCTATAATTCCAGCCATGAACATGAAGCCAACGCTCGTCGTCCTCGCCGCCGGCATGGGCTCCCGCTACGGCGGGCTCAAGCAGGTCGACCCCGTCGGACCCTCCGGCGAGGCCATTCTCGACTACTCCGTCTTCGACGCCCACCGCGCCGGATTCGGCAAGGTCGTCTTCATCATCCGCACGGACATCGAAGAGGTCTTCCGCGCGCAGATCGGCTCGAAGTACACCGGCCTCCTCCCCGTCGAATACGCCTTCCAGGACATCGCCGACCTCCCCGCGCCCTACACGGTCCCCGCCGGGCGCACGAAGCCCTGGGGCACCGCGCACGCGATCCGCGCCGCGCGCCACGTCGTGCGCGAGCCCTTCGCCGCCATCAACGCCGACGACTTCTACGGCCGCGACGCCTTCGAGAAACTCGCCGCCTTCCTCTCGGCGGCCGGCACACGCCCCCCGGCGCCCGGCCCCCTCCCCTTCGCCATGGTCGGCTACCGGCTCGACCGCACGCTCTCCGCGAACGGGAGCGTCGCGCGCGGCGTCTGCGCGCTCGACGCGGCGGGCCGCCTCGCCAAGGTCGTCGAACACGTGAAGCTCGTCCCGTCGCCGACCGGCGCGCACGACGACGATCCCGCCGCCGCGGTCCGGGACTTCCCCGGCGACGCGCGCGTCTCGATGAACCTCTGGGGCTTCACGCCCGCGCTCTTCGACGCGCTGGAGGCGCGCTTCCCCGCCTGGCTCGCCGCGAACGCCGCGCGCGAGAAGGCCGAGTGGTACATCCCCTTCGTCGTCGACGAGATGGTCCACGAGGGCGCCGCCACCGTGGACGTCCTGCCCACGGACGCCTCCTGGTTCGGCGTCACCTACCGCGAGGACAAGCCCCTCGTCACGGCCGCCATCCAGCGGCTCGTGGACGCCGGCGAATACCCAATGAGGCTATGGTCATTTTAAGCCGCTTCGCTTTATAAGCCGCTTCGCTTTAAGTGGTTAAGTAGTTAAGTAGTTAAGTGGTTAAGTTGCAAGTCGTTAAGACACTTCACCCATTTTCCTCGGCCCACACACCACTTAACCACTTAACTACTTAACCACTTACCCCTTAACCACTTAACTACTTAACCACTTAACCACTTAACTACTTAACCACTTAACCACTTCATCTCCCCATGCGCGTCCTCGACCGGCTTGCTGACCTCCTCTGGCCGCGCGTCTGTGCGGTCGAGGGCTGTTCGCGCGCGTCCGACCGGCCTGGGCGGCATCTCTGCTCGCGCTGCCTCGCGACGCTGCCCTTTCTTGAAGCCACGCGCGCCTGCCAGGTCTGCGGCGCGCCCGTCGCCACAGAGACGCGCCACGCCTTCACCTGCGAAACCTGCCGGGCGAAGCCCCCGCACTACGCGCGCGCCCGCAGCGCGCTTCTCTACGAAGCCCCCGCCGACCAGCTCGTCAGGGACTTCAAGTACCGTCGCGCGACGTGGCTCTGCGAAGATTTCGCGGAGCTTCTCGAAGGCGCCGTGCGCGCGCAGTTCGCGTTTGCCGAAATCGACGTCCTCGTCCCCGTCCCGCTCCACCCGGAGCGCCTGCGCGCGCGCGGCTACAACCAGAGCGCGCTCCTCGCGCGGGCGCTCGCAAGGCGTCTCGGACGCCGCTGCGACGAGACGTCGCTCGTCCGCACACGCGACACCGCGCAGCAGGCCAACCTCGACGAAGAGGCACGGCAGCAGAACGTGAAGGACGCCTTCGCCGTCGTCGCACCGCAGTGGGTGCGCGGACGCACCGTCCTCCTCGTCGACGACGTCACGACGACGGGCGCGACGCTCTCCCACTGCGCCGCGCCCCTCGTGAAGGCCGGCGCCGCGCGCGTCTGGTGCCTCGTCCTCGCGCGGGCCGTCAAGGGAGGCTAGATGCCGCGCGCCTTGCCCCCCCCCCCTTCCGCACGGCGTCTTTGCAGCCCGGACCGGAATCCGCTATACTACGATCCCGTTCTGCCGAATCGTTGCCGAAAAGTCCTTTTGGGCGGTTCCGCGCGACGGGTGTTGCGCGGGCGGAGGGACGGCGGGCAGACGGAAATTGGAGGTCGCGTGAGGAAGGCATTGTGCGCAGCGGTTGCGGCGGTGGCCCTGCTGGCATCCGGGGAGTCGCCCGTAAAAGGCAAGATGGACAATCCGCTCCTTGCATGCGGGCAGGGGCGCGCGTTTCTCCTGGCGCCGGACGGGCACGTCGCGTGGAACGTCTCAGGCTGCGGCAACATCCATCGCGTCTGGAAGCACGGCGGCTGGGTCTACTGGTCGAACGGGAACCTGCACCGCACGGACATCCGCACGGGCAAGAGCGAACTCTTCTACAGCCCCTGCGAGCGGGAGGGGCTCTACGGCTTCGAGATCCTTGAAAACGGCAACGTCGTCATCGCCGAGAACGGCACGGACGCCATTGTCGAGCTGGCGGCCGGCACGACCACGCCCGTCGTGAAGTTCAAGGCAGACCCGCGCCGCGCAAACGGGCAGACGCCCGACGCGCATCACCATTTCCGCATGGTGCGGAAGACGCCCGCAGGGACCTACCTCGTCTGCTGTTCGGGCGCCGGCGTCGTGCGCGAATACGACAGGGACGGCGCGCTCGTCTGGGAACAGGCCGCGCCCGGCTCGGCGCTTGCGTTCGACGCGATCCGCCGCGCAAACGGCAATACGCTCATCTCCCACCTCGGCGCCGTCACGGAATTCACGCCCGACCACCGCGTCGCCTGGCAGTTCGCCTGCTCGGACGCGCCGGCGCTCAAGCTCAACAACCTCTGCGGCATCTGGGAGAGGCCAAACGGCAACCTCGTCATCGGAACCTATGCAAACGGCGCCGAGGACGGAAGCCGGACGACGGCGTTCGAGATCACGCGAGGCAAGAAAATCGTCTGGAGCTACGCGGCGGCGGGCAGACGCTTCTCGATGATGACGGCCTTCCCCGTGCCGGCGCGCCAGTGGCCGACCGCCTGCGCAGGCACCCCGCGAGAATAAGGCGGCGGCGAACCGTTTGCGAGGCCCTTCCCAAGTGGCGAACACGCGCATAAAAACAAATTACCATACGCACACGACGTGGTGCGACGGGCGCGACACGCCGGAGGAGATGGTCCAAGCCGCGCTGGCGCGCGGGTTTGCGGAAATCGGCTTCTCCTCGCATGCGCGTCTGCCGGACGTCGTCGAGGGGAACCTGACGCCGGAACGCGCCGTCCGGTACGCGCGGGAGATCCGCGCGCTGGCCGCACGGTACGCGGACCGCATCCGCGTGCGGCTCGGGGTGGAGGCGGACTACATTCCCGGCGACACGGCGCCCGACCGGGCTCGGTACGCCCATCTGGGCCTGGACTACCTCATCGGCTCCATCCACTGGGTCGTCGCGCCGGATGGCGCGCACGTTCCCGTGGACCATACGCCCGAATTGCTGATGGCGGGCATCCGCGACCATTTCGGCGGGGACGTGGCGCAGTGTCTGCGTGCCTATTTCGCGCAGAACCGGGCCATGGCCGCGACGTGTGACTTCGACGTCATCGGCCATCCCGACCTCGTGCGCAAGTTCAACGGCCGGCTGCGGTACTTCGACGAGACGGCGCCCTGGTATCTCGACGAGCTTCGGCGCACGGCGGACGTCTTCGCGGCCTCGGGGAAGATCGTGGAGGTCAATACGGGCGGCATCTCGCGCGGTTGGATGGAGGACGCCTACCCGTCGCCGGCGTTTCGCGCGCTTCTGCGGGCGCGCGGTGTCCGCTTCGTCCTCAGTTCCGATGCACACGCCGCCGAGGCGATCGACTGTGCCTTCGACCGCTTCGGCAACGCGGAGGCGTTTGTCCGCTTCCCGTTCACCGACGCCCGTCGGCCCGGGCGCAATGTACCCGCGCCGCCCTCGGCGCGTGGCGCTAAAATGCCCCCTGCTCATACCCTGTCTGCTGTGTGATTGCTGTGCGATTCGCCCGCACGCCCGCTGTGGGCTTTGAAAGAATGGCGTCCTCGGTTTCAAGACGGGCGGTCATTGACGGTGATGCGCGGAACGATGTATAATGATGGCACATTTTGATTCAGAGGAGAGATTCGTATGCAGACCGTTGCCCTTACATTCCGAGCTGATCGTCGGTTCATCGAGGCGTTGAAGACTTATGCCGATGGGCTGGGTGTCAGCGTCAACAATGCCATGAAAGACATCATCGCCCCCGTCATCGGGCTTGGCAAGAAGCTCCGTACGTCCGACAGCCCCCGCAATGACCTTGGGCGTTTCTGCGGTTGCCTGAAAGACATCGACTGCGGAAACCTTGAAGAATCGCTTGTCGATGCCGGGAAGATCGATGTGGAGATGTGGAAATGAGTCCCCTGTTGCCGGACACGAACATCATCCTCAAGCTCTTTCGCGGAGACGAACACGTCGCTTCGAACATTTCACGATTTGACAAAATTGTCATTCCGCCGACCGTCATCGGCGAATTCAAGATGGGAATCGAATCCGACACGCGGTGTGGGAAGACGCAACGACGGCAACTTGACGCCTTCCTCGATTCCGAGTACGTGGAAATAGTCCCCGTAACCGAGGCCACCACTGACTTCTATGCCGCCATCTATCATGAGTTAAAGGCCAAAGGCAAACCGATCCCGACCAACGACATGTGGATTGCCGCGTCGGCAATCGAACACCACGCCGTGCTTTATAGCCTTGATGGTCATTTCCAGCTGATTCCGATGTTGAGGCGGTTGTGATCCCGCCTTTCAGAAGCGGCTGTAAAACGGACGTGAGGACCGATCCGAGAGAGGGGATGTCATCGTTTTATCACCCCAGACTTGATTCTGGAGGTCGATTTTTCACGAGTGATGCGATATTTTTGAACTGAGCGCTTATAATAAGCAGATGGCGGACGCTGACATGACATTTGTCGTGCTGTTGACGAAGGCTCAGTTCGAACTGAAGTTGTACATCGCGGCCTTGGCGAGAGACCTGCAGGATGTCGAGGACATCCTGCAGGAGACGAATGCCGACATCTGGCGAAAGGCCGGCAGCTATACTTGTTGCGGCGGGAACGTGGCCGGAACCTGTGGTAGGGGCCGACGTCCCCGGCGGCCCGCCCCTGGCGCGGGACGTCCGACAGTCGGACCTGGTGCGTGGGGCCGGGCGGGCGCGCGGGACGCGCGCCCCTACCAACGTCGGAGTCCTCATGCGTCAGGGCCAACGTGGGGGCCCGTGCGGACGCCCGTGCCGGGGACGTCCCGCGCCGAGGGCGGCGCGGGTACGGCCGCGACAAGCGCGGCCCTCCCGTGTGGCGCCGCGCGATTTCACTTCGGAACAGTTCCGCCGGGAGGGTCGCAACTTGTTGCGACCGCTCTCTCAAGCCCAGGGACTGTGGCGGCCAAATGGTTGACATCGTGCCGAACCGTCGGTCGCACAGGCGCGCAACCCTCTCGGATACGTTGGCACGGGATGTTCTGCATGAGCGGCCATTATAACCCGACGCCCGCGCTGATTTGACAGACCACCCGGTTTTTGGCAGACTTTTACACAATTGAAACCCCGCTTACCCCAAAAAACCACGGCGGGAGCGTGGCCGGATCACGCTGTGTACAGGGGGGGGGGCGGACGGCGGCTCGCTGCGGAAGGAACTTCTCGCCGGCGTGTCGGACATCCGAATTTCAGAAAGGAAAAAACATGCATTGTAAGTGGCAGAACAGGTGGCGGACATGGATGCGGCACGGGGTCGTCGCCGGCTTAACGTGGGTGGGCGTCCTGACGGGCTTCGCCGGGACCCTGCCCGACGAGGACTGCGACGTCCTGGTGGTGGGCGGCGGCACGGCGGGCGTCGCGGCGGCCCTGCAGAGCGCGCGGGCGGGTGCGCGGACCGTCGTCGTCGAGCAGGGCTTCCAGGTCGGCGGCACGATGACGAGCGGCGGCGTCAACTTCCCCGGGCTGTTCCACGCCTGGGGCCGGCAGGTGATCGACGGCGTCGGCTACCAGCTGGTCACGAACTGCGTCGCCCTCGCGGGCGGCACGCTCCCGGACTTCCGCGAGCCGACGGGCGCGGCGCACTGGAAGCACCAGATCGTGGTCAACGTGCCGCTCTACGTGGCGCTTGCCGAGGAGGCGCTCACGCAGGCGGGCGTGCGCATCCACTACCATGCCGCGCCGACCGCCGCCGTCCTCTCGAACGGCGTCTGGCATCTCCCGGTCGTCGCCATCGGCGACACGCGCACGATCCGCGCCCGGCAGGTCGTGGACTGCACGGGCGATGCGTCCGTCGTGGCGCGCGCGGGCTTTGCGCGCGAACGGGCGGCCGTGCGCCAGCCGGGAACGTTCGTGTACACGCTGGATCCGGGCGTGGACGTCGACCGGCTGGACCGCGCGGCCCTGGAACGCGCGTTCACCGAGGCGCTGGCCGCAGGGCGTCTCCGCCCGAACGACACGCGCTGGGGGCTCTACAACTTCCTGAAGTGCCGTGGCAACACGGCCAACTACGTCGACGACGCCGACTGCTCGACGGCCGACCTGCGGACGGAGACGAACCTGCGCGGCCGCGCGTCGATGCTGCGGATGTACCGCTTCCTGCGGCGCCTGCCCGGCCTTGAACACGCCGCGCTCGTGTCGATGTCGCCCGAAGTCGGCGTGCGCGAGACGTACCGCATTCGCGGCGAATATACGATCACGCAGGCGGACTACACCTCCGGGCGCGTGTTCCCGGATGCGCTCTGCTACGCCTTCTACCCGGTCGACCTGCACGACAAGCGGACGGGCATCCGTCCGGCGCATCTCGCCGAGGGCGTCGTCGCGACCGTGCCGCTGCGCGCGCTCGTGCCGAAGGGGGCGAAGAACCTGCTCGTCGCCGGCCGGTGCGTCAGCAGTGACCGCGGGGCCAACTCGGGGCTTCGCGTCGAGGCCGCGTGCATGGCGATGGGCCAGGCGGCGGGCGCGGCGGCGGCCTGCGCCGCGCGGCGGGGGTGTACGCCGCTGGAGGTGCCGCTTGCGGAGATCAAGGCCGCCCTGCGTACACAGGGTGCCATCGTCCCGTGAGGCTCTGGTTCTAAGGAAAGGGCAACATGCCATGAGGGACTTCGGGGACAGGCTGTGGATCGGCGTCAACAGCGTCGGCTTCCGCGTGATGTGCCACGGGCCCGTGGCGGCGCAGGACTGAACGAAAGGGACGGCATGGATTGGCGATGGACGTTTGGCGGTCTGGTGGCGATGCTCGGCGGCGTGGCGGGAGCCGCGTCGTTCGGGGACGCCCGGCTGGAGATTTCGTTTGACGACCGCACGGGCGCGGCGACGTATGCAGCGGACGGCGCGGTGCGCCTTGTGCCGGATCCGGCGGCGCCGCGCGTCGTGGCGGTCGGCGAGGGCGGGCCGGACGGCTTCGACGCCCGGACCGAGCCGGAGCGCTTTGAAGGCGTCGTGCAGGAACCCGACGGGACGCTCACGGCGACCTACGTGACGGGAGACTGGCGTGTGCGGGTGCATCACGTTCTTCTGCCCGACACGCGGATGGTGCGCCGGTGGCTGACCTTCGAGACGACGGCGACCGACAAGCGGCGGTTCAGCGGCGTGACGCTCGCGGCGGGCAAGGTCGTCTGCGCAACGCCGAAGGGCGGCTACTTCCTGCCGTGTTCCTATCCGCCGCGCCGCTACGCGCAGGGAGATTTCCAGGCGGGAAGATATCGCACGGCCTACGGCTGGACGGTCGCCCCGGTGGTCGGCGACAACGGCGCGGGGCTGAACGTGGCCCACTGCCTCGACACGCTCCAGCCCTATTCCGACTCCGCGAAGACGCACGTGACGGAACGGGCCGACGGGTTCCGCCTCAGCACGTCGTTTTACGCGCGCGGCGACGTGCATCCGGGCAAGCCCCAGCAGGTCGGCGACGACTGGCTCGTCTTCGGGAAGGGGACGGACGAGGACGCCCTGCTCGCCCTGCACGGCTGGTACCGCGCGGCGGGGCGTGTGCCGCCGGCCGACCGTCCCGAAAGCCGGATGCGGCGGCAGGTCGTCTACTCGAACCATCCGCGCGGCAAGGCGGAATTCGACATGTCGGACGCGGGCGGTTTCAACGCCGCGCAGGGCTATCTGCCGTTTATCCAGGCGCTGGGCGCGAAGACGATCTGGATGCGTCCCGTCACCTGGCCGGGGCCTTATGTGCCGGACGACCTCTACCGCCTGATGGCCGGCATCGGGACGGAAGACGATCTCCGCGCCTACGTCCGCGCGGCGCACGCCCAGGGCCTGGAGGTCTGGGGCGATGCCGTGCCGCACGGCGGAAACTCGAACGGCCCGCGCGCGAAGGCGCACCCGGAGTTCGTCTGCAAGCGCGAGGACGGACGCGACCAGGACACGTTCTGGGCCTACGACTTCAACTGGCCGACATGGATTTCGACCTTTGGTGACTGGATCGAGTGGGCGACGCGGCGGTTCGAGCTGGACGGCTGGCGGATGGACGTGCCGGGCGGGTCGCGCTTCCCGAACTGGAATCCGGCGGCGCCGTATGCGCGCGCCAGCTACGCGCAGCGGCAGGGCGGCATCGCGCAGCAGCGGTCGATCCGCGCCGCCGCGCGGCGGGCGAACCCGAACGCCGTCACGCTGGGCGAGGAGAACGAAAGCCTGTGGAGCGCCGTGACCGACGCCATCTACGACCAGCTTCTCTGCCACGTCCATTTCCACGACTTCCGCGAGCGCGACGCGGCCTCCGTCGTCCGCGACCTGCGGCGTTGGCTGCACGAGCAGAAGTTCGCCTACATGCCGGGGACGAACTGGATGCGCTATCCCGAGAGCCACGACTCGATGATGGCCGAAAACCTGTGGGGGCGTTCGTGCGCGACGGCGCTGATGGCGCTGTGTGCGTGGATCGACGGCTTCCCGCTCGTCTACGAGCAGGGCGAGGAGGGCGCGTTCGAAGCGTACCGCCGCATCTTCGCGATCCGCGCGGCCGTGCCGGAGCTGACGGCCGGCGACGCCGACTACCTGTCCTATCCGTCCGCGCCGGGCGTCTTCGCCTGTGTGCGGACGCTGCCCGACACGACGTCGGTCGTGCTGATCAACTTCAACGACCATCCGGCGGACGGCCTGCCGCCGTTCGGCTACACGGTGCGCCGTCTGAAGGGCGCGCCGGTCGAGAGTCTGCTGCGGGAGACGAAGCCCTATCTCCCCACGCGGACGGGTCCGGTGGCGTGTTCGCCGGCGCTTGGCGGTGTGGCGCTCGCCGGGGGCGCGGTGGCCGAACTGCGCGACCTCACGAACGGCGTCGTGCGCGCGCCGTATGCGCTCGCGTGCGTGCCGGTGGCGGACGGCCTGCGGCTGTCGGTGTCCGACTGGGCGGGGCTCGATCCGTCCAAGGTGCGCCTGGCGATCCGCTTCGTCGGGACGGAACGCTGGTTCGCCCATGCGGCGGAAGGCAGCTTCGAGAGCCCGTACTGCGTCTGGCATCCCGACCGGGACGTCGTCTGGCCGTTGGCGCGTGGGCGACAGCGCGTCGAGACGGCGGTGCGCTGGTCGAGCGCGTCGCATCCGTTCGGCTTCGGCCGGCGGCACGCGGAAGTCGGCTCGGTCGCGGGCGACACGGCGGTTGCGGTTTCGGGATTCGCGGAAGGCGCCCTCGTCGAACTGCGGGATCGGCTCGGCGGCGAACGCGGGCTGGCGGTGACGCTGTCCGCCCAGGCGGCGAAGGATTTCGTCTGCCACGTCTCGACGGGCCCGGCGGACGCGGCGTGCGCGGATCGCGGCGTCGGGACGGGCGACGAGCGGCTGCGCGTTTCGGCGGGCGGCTGGACGTATGAGGACGGGAGGCTGAAAGTGCGCCTCTACAACAGCGGGGCGATTGCCGGCGTGTGGACGCGCGGCGCGGACGGCGCCTGGCGGGAGGAGATCGGATTGACGGGCTATCGCGGCACCAAGACGACCGAGCACCGTCCGACGCTCGGCTGGCGGCTGCGCGACGAGAACGTGTCCGAACAGTCCTACGACTGCTACGGCACGACCGTCCTCACGCACGGTCCGGACGACACGCTGCGCCTGTCGTTCCGAAACGTCCGCCCGAAGCTCTTCGGGAAGCGCTACCTGACGTGCGACATCGAGATGGCCGTCGACTACGTCTTCGGACGCGACACGGGCGCATTCCGCGCGGAAGCCTATTTCCGCCTTGCGCGGGGCGCGCTCGGCAAGGCGAACGGCATCTGGGAATACCGTCTGCGCCGTCCGCCGGGTGCGCGCGGCACGGTCGGGGACGTCCGCTTCACGGGCAAGAGGCCGGCGCGCACGGTGACGGACGGCGGCGATCTTCGCTGGATCTACCACGACGCCGAGACGCCCGACTTCACGGCGCCGGCCGACTGGATTCACCGCATCGGCTGGACGTTCCGTGCGCTGTAATGGGGCCTGTCCCCTTTTGCATTCTCCCGTGTGACCGGCGGTGGGCCCTGCGCGCGAAGGATCCGCGTCGCAATCACCTCATCTTGACGTCAACTTTGAAGAATCTGTAGTTGTCCGCGTCGCCGTCAACAACCGACCACGGATCGGAAAGCCCATCCTTCCCATACGTCACATACCTGCGCATGGCCGCCTCGTTGGGCGCCAGCTCCGGATACCACGTTATCTGCGGCACGCCACCGACGATCGTGATCTTGGCGACGAATGCGTCGTCCCTGTCTGTCGGATCAGTCCCCGCAACGTAATCATGCCACACAAGCAGCTCGCGCCCCGCACCATCACGCTTGCCCGTCGGCGCCATCAGCGCCGTTGCGAAGTTACTGCCGAAGAGGGTTCGGAATTTGCCATACCGCTTCGACCAGCCCGAATCGACCGAAGGGCCGCCCGGCACTTGGACAATGAGCGTCTCGACGGACGACAGCTCCCCAAGCGAGGCCAACCCTGCCGGGAACGCAAGCGAGGCCAGGCGCGTACAGCCGATGAAGGCATGCACGCCAACATTCGTCACGCTTGACGGAAGGGTCACGGCGGTCAGGCCGCTGCAGTCCGCGAAGGCATACGCGCCAATGTGCGTGACCGTATCCGGAATCACCACGGACGTGATGCCGCTGCACCCGGCAAAAGCATAGTCGGCGATCTCCGTAACCGGGCCGACATCAAACTGCGTCGTAGGCAATGTCAGGTTACCCGAGAACCTCGTCGAGACCGCCGTCTGATTCTGCGTGCCCCCGCCCAATGAAATAAAGGTGTCGAACATCCGATACGTCCATTCCACCCCGGACACAGAACTGCGCTTCACCACCGATCCGTCCCGAATCTCAAGAGAACGATAGCACAAGGTCCGGTTGGCAATCGTTTCGACGCAACTTTCACGTATCACGACCTCGCCGTCCTTCTTTTCGGCGTAGACCCATCCATAGTACCAGTCAGCGCCAACGTGCCATGCGAAGCAGATGGGGATTTCAACCTCTGCCGCTGAAGATGAACGGAAAGACCAGCCCCCGTGGCTTTGAGCATACGCGCTCACCGAGATGCCTGCTCTTGCCTTGTAGATCTTCACCCCGTCCACGTCGGAATGTTCCACGACGCTCCACCCGGAATCCTGAAGCTCGACGCAGAAATCAATCTTCGAGAATGCAGGATGAACGCACCTGAGATGGTACATTCCGTTTCCAGCATCGATCCGCTCAAAGCAATTTGTCATCTGCAGCGCCTGCAAGCTGAAGGCGCAGAACACAAGAAGAACGAGAATCAGAAGCCTTGTCTTCGAGAACACTCCTGCGTGGGGTGCAGAAGACCTCCATGCGAGAATCGTCCATTGCGTGTATCCCCCTATGCTAGACTGCCTGCCTGTCATGACCGCATGATACCACATGGGGCGCCGTAAGTCATGCCAAATCAGCCAAATGGGCAATGCCTATTCCTGCGCCGCCCGGCCCGTCAGCGGATGACGACCGCCAGGCCGCGCTTGACCAGAGACGCCGACGTCGCGCGCAGGGCGACCGAGAAGCGCGTTCCGTCAAGCGAGACCGACCTGAAGCGCCCGCCCACGACCGCCGACGCCTCCAGGAACACATGGCGTGCCGCCGCGCGATCCAGCTCGTCGACGCCCGTCACCACGAGGTCGAGCCGCGAGATGTCGAGCGGTGAAGACGTCGCCAGCTTGTCGATGCCCGCCGCCGCCGCATCGACCACAAGCCGGCCCTCGGCGGCGAGTTGCGCGACCGTCAGCGTGCCCAGGCCGCCCACGCCACCCGGGCAGATGTCGCCTGCGGCCGTCAAGGCCCCGTTCTGGACGCGGCCCGATCCGAGCAGGTGCGTCACCGCCTGCGTCGTCCCCCCGAGGTCGAGCGTGCCCGCCGCCCCCATCCGAAGCGGCGTCCGGGGCAAGGACGCCCCCGCCGCGAGGACAAGCGTCCCCTCGTCGACCGCCGTCGCGCACAGGTAGGTGTTGGCGCCCGTGAGGCGCAGCATGCCCGGGCCCTTCTTCGTGAGCGCGGGCATCGTGTTGTACTGCGCCGCCTCGTATGCGACCGCCACCTGGTTGGTCCAGGCTTCGATCGGCTGCGCGGCGTAGAGCGTGTGGCCCTGCGTGTCGATCACGCCGCCGTTCACGCCCATCCACACGTTCTTGATGTTGCGGAGGAAGCCCACGCCGTCCGAGGTCAGGCTGACGTCCGTGCAGGGCCCCGACGCCCTGAACGTGCCGCCGTCCATGATGAACGTCGCATACGGGCGCGAATCGACCTTCGCGTACATGCCGTACTTCGAGACGACCATTCCGTTGGCGAGAATGCGGAACTCGCCGTGCGCCCCCGCCCCGACCTTCCCGTTCCAGCGCGGCAGGATGCACACATACCCGTTCGAGTTGTCAACGCACGCGGGCACGGCGCCGCCGCCGACCTCGATGTAGCCGTCGCCGGAATTGCCGGCCGCGAAGGCGGCGTTCGCCTTGGTCATCGTCACCGTGCCGCCGCGCACGAGGATACGTCCATGGGCACAGTCGTCCAGCATGTCGCCGGCCAGAAGGCGGGCGCCCCCGCACGTCACGGAGCCGCCCTCGACCACGAGGACGCCCGGACGGCTGGCATCCTGGCTGCCGACGCACGAAAAGCTCTCCTCCGTGCCGACGTGGATGCACGACCCCGCCGGGAACCTAAGCGTTCCCCCCTTGACCTTGATCCAAGCGGACGTGGCGTTCGTGACGGTCAGCTGCCCCGGGCCTTCCTTTGTCAGCTCGCCGCCTACGGCCACGCCGCCCTCCAGCCGCGCCTCCCGCGCCCCGACTTCGACGCGGAGCGACGCGCCGTGCCGGATCTTGTTCTTCACCCGGACGTTCGCCGTGGCGTTCGCATCGTTCAGGACGAGCGGCGCGGGATTGGCCCCCCAGACGCCCAACGCGACCTCCTGCGCGCGCCCGCCGAAGTTCAGCGTCAGGTCGCCGTCGCCGCGCGTGGTGAATCCGCCGCGCGATTGGTCGATCAAGGCGATGTTCGCCTTCCCCGGCGTCGTCCCGAGCGGCGCGGCGATCTCTCCGCAGGGGGCCGACAGGAGGCCGTTGGCCAGGCGCACGAACATCCCCTTCGGGATGCCCACGCCGAAGTCGGCGTTCAGCACGCCGTTGCTCACGGTGAAGCTCGTCCCGAACACGTTGGTGGCCGTGAGCGTCAAGGTGCCCGCCCCCGTCTTCACCGCCGACGAGGCGAAGTACTGCCTGCCGTCAACCGTGTCGGCGTCGACGTCGAACACCACCCTGTCCGGCGCGTCGACGATCGCCCCGCCCTCCTCGACGACCGCGTTCGCCCGCAGCGCCGCGATCTGCTCGTCCGTCCAGGCCTCGCCTTTCAGCGGCACGAGGCGCGCGCCCGACTTGACGACCACGCGCCCCTTCGTCCCGTAGCCGGGAAGCGCGCCGGGCGACGTGACGAGCAGGTCGCCCGCCTCCACGACCGTGTTCCCCGCGTAGTCGTTGGCCCCGCTCAGCGTCAGCATGCCCGTGCCGCGCTTCGTCAGCCCGCCCGAGGTCTCGTCGCCGACCAGGCGGTAGGCGATCTCGCCCACATGGGCGCCCGTGTCGACGACGAGGCCTCCCGCCCGCATTTCGACGGGCGCGGGAGAGCCGAAGAAGATGCTCGGCGCCGCGCCCGTCAGCTGGATGACGCCACCATCGCAGAGGACATGGGCCTTCGTCGCATGGTTGACCTTGATGCAGCCCTGCGCCGTCTCATGCTGGGCGATCCTGATCGTGCCGCCCGTCTTGAGGTTAAGGGTCGCCGTGCCCTCCACGCTCGCCCATCCCCCGATGTGCGTATAGGCATGCGAGATGTCCAGCACGCCGCGCCCGGAGACCTCCAGATAGCCCGTCCCCCGGTTCCCCAGGCAGAACGTCTTGGTCTCCTGGACGATCTTCACCGTGCCCCCTGAGAGGAACCAGGCCCCGAATCCGTCCGCGCCGGTGCCCGTGCCGCCCATGACCGCATCCCCCTTCAAGAGGACCGTCCCGCCGGTTTGCACGACACGGTTGCTCCCCTCCTGGAACAACGAGATCCCAGCAAGGGTGATCGTGCCGCTCGCGTCGGAGATCGCCACCTCTCCGCCATTGGTGATGCTGGCGACGTCATAGCGCCCGGCATGGCTCCCGCACCCCGGCGGCGTGCCGCCCGGCGTCCAGAAAGCGCTGTCGAGTCCCTAGAGCGCCTTGCGCGGCTAGCGGCAGAGCGTGTAGAGGACGCCCGCGACGACGGCGGAGCCGATGACGCCCGAGACGTTCGGGCCCATCGCCTGCATGAGGACGAAGTTCGCCGGGTCGTCGTCGCGCGCGACCTTGTTTGAGACGCGCGCGGCCATCGGGACGGCCGAGACGCCCGCCGAGCCGATGAGCGGGTTGATCTTCTCCTTCGAGAAGAGGTTCATGATCTTCGCCATGACGACGCCGCCCGCCGTTCCGACGCAGAACGCGCAGAGGCCGAGCGCGAGGATCGCGAGGGTCTGGCCGGAGAGGAACTTCTCGCACGCGAGCTTCGAGCCGACCGAGAGGCCGAGCATGATCGTGACGATGTTGATGAGCGCGTTCGACATCGTATCCGAGATGCGGGCGACCGACGGGCCGACCTCCTTGGCGAGGTTGCCGAGCATCAAGGCGCCGATGAGCGGCACGGCCGACGGCAGCAGGAACGCGCAGAGGAGCAGCACGATGAGCGGGAAGCAGATCTTCTCGATCTTCTTCACCTCGCGGAGCGGCGGCATCGTGATGAGACGTTCGCTCTTCGTGGTGAGCGCGTTCATGATCGGCGGCTGGATGATCGGGACGAGGGCCATGTAGGAGTAGGCCGCCACCGCGATCGCGCCGAGGAGGTCCGGGGCGAGGCGGGAGGTGAGCCAGATGGCCGTCGGGCCGTCCGCGCCGCCGATGATGCCGATGGAGCTCGCCTCCCGGAGGCCGAAGCCGAGGTCCGGGAAGACGGCGGCGAGGCCGAGCGCGCCGAAGAGGGCGAAGAAGATGCCGAGCTGCGCGGCGCCGCCGAGGAGGGCCGACTTGGGGTTCGCGATCAGCGGACCGAAGTCCGTCATCGCCCCGACGCCCATGAAGATCATGATCGGGAAGACGCCCGTGTCGATGCCGAAGCGGAAGAAGTAGTGCAGGAAGCCGCCCGGTTCCACAATGCCGCCGGACATCACCGGGATGCCGCTCGCGAGGAACGAGACCACGCCGTCGTGCATCATCGCGGGCGTCGTGATGCCCGAAAGCGGGCAGTTCGCGAGGAGGCCGCCGAAGCCGATGGGCAGGAGGAGGAGCGGTTCGAAGCCCTTCACGATCGCGAGGTAGAGGAGGATAAGGCAGATCGGGATCATGATGAGCTGCCCCACGCCGTAGGACATGCCGAAGAGCGTCTTGACCGCGTGCCCGGCGACGAAGGCGCCCGTGTCGTCGAAGTAGCCGCCGTGCCACTTCAGGTCCTTATCCCAGTAGCCGTTGCGGTTCGCCGTGAGGGGCTTGGCCTCGGGGCGGTCCGCCTCCGCGAAGTTGCCCGTGAGGTAGGCGGGCGCCTCTTTCTGGAGGAAGCCGGCGATGCCCGTGTCGCCGCCGAGATTCCACACCTTGCCGAGCGTCGTCCGCCAGTCGCCGTCCGCCTGCGCGCCGAGCGCGCCGGCCAGGACGAGAAGGGCCATCAGAAATGTCTTCATCATCTTCCGCCTCCTTACGCGATCGTGGCGAGCGTGTCGCCCGTCGCCACCTTGTCCATCACGGCCACCTGCACCGACACCGCGCCCGCGCAGGGGGCGGTGACCGGGGTCTCCATCTTCATGACGTCCATGACGAGGATCTCGTCGCCCTCGCTGACGGCCTGGCCGTCCGTGACCGAAACGCGCAGCACCGTGCCGGGGACGGGGGCCTTGACGGGCTGTCCGCCGGCGGCGGGACGGGGCGCGGCGGCGCTCGCCGGGGCGGGCACGGCCGCGCGCGTCTTCTTGCGCGGCGCTTCGTCCGGCACGAGGTCGTCGAATTTCGCGACGAACCGGCTGGCGCCCTCCGAGATGAGGATGAGGACATACAGGAACACGTAGACAATCCCCATGCCCGCGATCATGAGCACGAGCCCCTGACCCATAATGGCCATTTTGTTCTCCTTTTGCACGTTTTTCTTTTTGTCCCGGCGGCGTCCACGAAGATGCTGCCGCGACGGTCTAGACGCCGGTCTTTTCACAGGTAAATGCGCGTCCACCCTTACAGGTTCATCGCGGCGGCAAGAACTTTCCCATCGGCGGACAGTGCGCCTCAAACGGGGGCACCCTTATCCCGATTTTTTCATGGGAAACGGGGTTCGTCAAAACATCGGGACAAGGGATGCCCCGATGTTTGATGCTTTTTGACAGGTGTGGGCCGTGTCACCGCCGTCTGCGTTTCGCACGGGAATGCAGATCTTGAGGGTCGGACAGGGAAGTTACGGGAATACAGATTTTGAGGGGCAGGTGATGGGCAAGAACCGAAAGCGTGTCCGCTTCTGGTTCTCGCAACGTCTGAGGCTGCCGAGACAGACCCCGGGAGGGCCGCAATTCATCGCGTCCGAACGCATCACGCCGCGAGGAGGGCCGTGATTGCCGAACCCGTTGCGTCGCGCCGCGCGCCGCGACGGTTTTCAGGCAAGATACGGCTTCAAACAAGATTATTACGCATTAAAATCTCATAGCATCCCGACCATTGCGTCCCGGCTTGACCTACCGGACCCGCAGTCTCGGCGTCTTCAAGATTATTACGCGGTGGAATCTCATCTCGCGGCGGCGCGGCGGATCATGGAGGAGTGCGGGAACACGTGCGCGGCGCTCTTCCGGGCCGTCGACGCCGCGCTCGAAGGGGAGGACGCGCGCGAAAGGGAGGACGCATGCGTTGGGGAAGCCGCGTTCGAAGGGGAGGCTGCGCGCAATGGGGAAGAGGGCGGGGGGACGGCATCCGATGGCGGGGACGGGACAAGGGAAGCGTGGACACGCGGGCGCGCGTCCCTCCCCTAGGCGCGCTCCGGCGCGGGACGGACGAACAGGCCCGCTCGGACGCCGCGCGCCGGGCATGTTCGGACGCCACGCGCCGGTGGCGGCGCGGGTACTTCGCGCCGCCGTCGGAAGGCGACGGCCCCTACACGGAGCTCGTCACGAAGCTGCGCGCCACGCACGGCGAAGAAGCCGGACAGCTCTACCTCGTCTGGGGCGCCGTCGACGACCCGGACTTCGCCTACGACGAACTTGAGCGGGCGGAGGGCGATTCGGACGACTTCGCGTTCGTCGCACATGTCCGCCGCGAGACGCAGAACGGCGTCCCGCTCGTTTGCATGCGCTACGAGGATCTGGGCCTGAAAGACCATGCGCGCTACCGTTATCGAGTCCGGCATGTGTTCAAGAATGGCGCCAAGGGCGCGTGGCAGCCGGCGTGCGAGGGTCTGACACGAGAAGGCCCCGCCGGCGGGAATTGAGGCGGAGGCGGCGACCGCGGAAGGTCCCGAAACGCCTCCGGGGGCGCGGAGGGTGGGGGCGCACAAATTGCTCGTTGTGCCCGGAGGATCGGGGCCAACGACGCGGAGCCTCCTTGGCGTTTGGTATACTGTACGGTGCGATGAAGACCATCCTTTTTTTCCACACGTCGCGGCGGCAGGCCTGGCAGAAGGAGCTCGCCGGCGCCTACCGTTTCGCGCGCGCCCGCAAGTGGCGTCTGCAGGTCGTCGAGCCGACGCCGCACCCGCCGTCCATCCCGACGCTCATCGACTTCTGGAGGCCCCTCGGTTGCCTCGTGGAATGCTCCGGGGAGGCGGCGGACTACTTCGACCCCGCAGCGTTCGGACGCCTCCCCGCCGTCTTCATCGGGCGCGACCCGCGCACGCTGCCGCGCACCGCCTCGTTCGTGAACCCCTCGAACAGGGGCCCCGGCCGCTGCGCCGCGCAGGAACTCCTGACGGCGGGGTTCACGTCCTTCGGCTTCGTCGCCTCCGACGGCAACCACTTCTGGAGCCGCGACCGCGAGGCCGAGTTCCGCCGCACGCTCTGGACGAACGGCTACCCCTGCCGCGTCTTCGGGCGCGCCGAATCGTTTCGGACGCCCCGCGCGCGCGGCGAGGCCCTGCGCGAGTGGCTGCGGGCGCTTCCCAGGCCCTGCGGCGTCTTCGCCGAGAACGACTACGCCGCCGGGGAGGTGCTGGACCTCGCCGGCAAACTGCGCCTCCGCGTGCCGAAGAACCTCGCGGTCATCGGGGCGGACAACGACTCCTCGCTCTGCGAGAACACGACCCCGCCGCTCTCCAGCATCCTCCTCGACTTCGAGCAGGCCGGCTACCGCGCGGCGAAGATCCTCTCCTCCCTCATCGACACGCCCCGCGCGCCGCCCGTACGCGAGACCTATTCGGTGCTGGGCCTGATCCGCCGCGCCTCCACGCCGGCCGGCATCGGCACGCCCCCGCGCATCGGCAAGGCCCTCGCGTTCATCCGCGAGAAGGCCTGCGAGGGGATCACCGCCGCCGACGTCGCCAACCTGATGCCGGGGTCCCGCCGCCTGGCCGAGATGGACTTCAAGAAGGCGACCGGCCACGCCATCCTGGAGGAGATCCTGCACGTGCGCTTCGAGCGCGTCGAGCTGCTCCTCCGCAGCAAAGCCCAGCGGCTCGGTGCCATCGCCGCGCTCTGCGGCTGGCGGACGGACAACGCCCTGCGCACCGCCTTCCTCAAGCGCTACGGCACGTCCATGCGCGCGTGGCGGGAGCATCCGACGCCCCCGCTTTCCGGGGGATCCCCCGCATGACGCCGCCCGCGCCCGCGCAGCCAGCAAAAACATGATTTTCCCCCTTGCGCGCGAGGCCGACACATGCTATACTGCATTCCGTTTTCCGCTTTGGGGAAGTAGCTCAGTTGGTAGAGCATCACGTTCGCAACGTGGGGGTCGAGAGTTCGAATCTCTTCTTCTCCACCATTTGGCGGGAAAACGGAAAGCGGCTTTCGCCCGATCAGGGCGCGCCGCAGTTTTTTTTGCGGTCATGGGCCATGTCTGAATCCGGGCCGGGGCGTTCTCTTCCTTGCCCCCCGTCCTTCCGGGATTGAGCGCCGCGCGCCCGTTCTAACGCACGGTGCATGTCATCGGCACGGCGGACGCGCCGCCCTTGCGGATCGGGAAAACGCGGATTGAAAAATCGAACCCGCACCCGTTCAGATACCGGGCGAACGTCGCGAACGTGACGTTTTGCCCGCGCTCCATGCGGCTCACGTTTGCGCGCGGTATGTTCAGCCGCCGCGCAAGGTCTGCTTGCGTCATCCCGGCGCGTTCCCTCGCCGCGCACATTTCCGCCGCCGCCCGGTGTTCGGTTCGCCACGCCTCATGCTCTGCGGCGAATCCGGGCGCGCTCCAGACCTTTGCAAGGCGGGCTTTGGTTTCCGCCGCAAGGCGTTCTTTCACCGCCAGCTGTTCAGGCGCCATCTTCGTTTTCATAGTCCGTACTTCCTTTTCAGTCTTTCTGCCTGCCGAATCTCGCGCACGGGGATCTTCTCGGTTTTCTTTTCGTACCCGTTCAGCACCCACACCGCCGCGCCGTCATCGTAGCAATAAAAGAAACGCGCATTGCCGCCAACGCGGACGCGCAAGGCGAACAACCCCGCCTTGACTCTCTCGGCATCGGGATATGCCAGCCGCCCCATCTCAGACAACTCGAAAAGCAAATGCGCGTATTCCCGCGCTTCCGCTTCGTTCATCGTGTCCACGAACGCCCGGCACTCCGTTGTTTCGATTATCTCTTTTCTTGCCATCGCGTATATGTTGTCATTTATGGTTCACAAAGTCAAGGGGGCGAATCAGATTTGCGCCGCCCGGACAACGGCGTTGATGTTCGCCGTGGTTGCGGCATCCACGGTCGCCGCGATCAGCGCAAGGGCGCGTTCGGGTTCGCCGTCCGCGTCAACCCCCACCGCCTGAAACTCCGCCGCGATTGCGCGCATTGTTCTCCGTTCCTGAACCGCGTGAACACATCGCGCAACCGTTCCTTTTTCGCGGGGGCGAACCGTGCGCCGCGCGCCCGTCGCCATGTGCTATAATGGACGCCATGGAAAACGGAAAGGGTCAATCGGCGCGCGGCTACGGCTTCGGGACGTTCCAGGGCGTCTTCACGCCCAGCATCCTGACGATCATCGGCGTTATCCTCTACCTCCGCTTCGGGTGGATGCTCGGGAACGTGGGGCTCGCGACGTCCCTCGTCATCGTCACCGCCGGCAGCGCGATCACGTTCCTGACGGGGCTTTCGATCTCGGCGCTTGCGACGAACATGCGCCTGAAGGGCGGCGGGGCCTACTTCATGCTCTCGCGCTCCTTCGGCGCGGAGGCGGGGGCGGCGCTCGGCATTCCGCTTGCGCTTTCGCAGACCGTGGCCGTGACGTTCTACGTGGCGGGATTCGCGGAGGCGCTGACGCGGTCGGGCCTGCCCGTCGTCTCCGCGTGCGACCCGCGCCTCGTGGGGCTCGCCACGCTCACGGTGCTTGCGGTCGTCGCGACGCTCTC
Source organism: uncultured Kiritimatiellota bacterium (assembly GCA_934643865.1). Taxonomy (GTDB): domain Bacteria; phylum Verrucomicrobiota; class Kiritimatiellia; order RFP12; family UBA1067; genus RUG572. Next base: position 3,847 of record CAKUCX010000003.1, on the reverse strand, counting down.
CGCGAACGTGGCGCTCAAGAGCCAGTACTTCATCATGGCGGCGATCGCGTTCTCGCTCGTCGCGTTCTTCCTGGGCGGCGCGCCGACGGGGTTGGCGGCGCCGCCGCCGGACCGGGTGCCGCCGCCCTTGGGATTCTGGCCCGTGTTCGCGGTGTTCTTCCCCGCCGTGACGGGCATCCTTTCGGGCGTCGGGATGTCCGGCGACCTGAGGGACCCCGGCACGTCCATCCCGCGCGGCACGCTTGCGGCCGTCCTCACGGGGTATCTCGTCTACATGGCCGTGCCCCTCGCGCTCTATGCGTTCGTCTCCGACGCGGCGATCCTGCGCACCGACACGATGATCCTCCAGAAGTGCGCCCGCTGGCCGTTCGCGATCCTGCTGGGCGTGTGGGCGGCGACGCTCTCCAGCGCCGTGGGCAGCTTCCTCTGCGCCCCGCGCGTCTTCCAGGCGCTCGCGCGCGACCGGCTGATGCCGCGTGTCTTCGGACGGGGCTTCGGCGCGAACGACGACCCGCGCCTCTCCGCGCTCCTGTGCTTCGGCCTGGCGGCGGCGGGGCTCATGCTCGGCGACATCAACGCGATCGCGCCGGTGCTCACGATGTTCAACCTCTCCACCTACGCGCTCCTGAACCTCTCCGCCGCGCTGGAGGAGCTGATGGGGAACCCCTCCTGGCGGCCGACCTTCCGCGTACACCCGTGGCTGTCGCTCGCGGGGTTCGCGGGCTGCACGGGGGCGATGTTCATGATCAGCCCGGGGTGGACCTTCATCGCGCTCGGGTGTGAGACGGCGATTTTCTGGCTCGTCCAGCGGCGGGCGCTGCGCGCGCGGTGGGGCGACATGCGCACGGGGCTCGTGATGGCGCTCGTGCGCCTCTGCGTGCAGCGGCTGGAGCGCCGTCCGGCGGACAGCCGGAACTGGCGGCCGAACGTCCTCGCGCTCACGCCGCTGCCGGTGTCGAGCCCGTGGATCCTCCTCCTCGCGCGGGCGATTTCCTGCAACCGGGGGCTCGTGACGCTCGCATCGGTGGTGCCGGGCGCGCTGGCGCGCCAGCCGGAACGGCTGGACGAACTGCACGATGCGCTGGAGCGGTGCGCCGAGCGCTTCCGCATGGGCGTGGTGGCGCGCGTGCAGCCGGCGGGGGACACGTGGAGCGGTGTGCGGGAACTCGTCCGCACCTACGGGTTCGGTCCGCTCGTGCCGAACACCGTCCTCGTCGGCTCCCCCGTCGATGCCGACGCGACGGTGGCCTTCGGCGGGTTCGTCGTCGACCTCGCGCGGCTCCGCCGCAACCTCGTGGTGATCCGCGAGCCGCAGACGGCGCAGCAGGGTCTGCCGGGCGGACGGGGCGACCTGCGCCTCGACGTGTGGTGGCGCGGGCAGAACGCGAACGGCGCCTTCATGCTCGCGCTCGCCTGCCTCGTCCAGCGCGGCACCCTGCGCCGGGTGCGTCTGCGGCTCTGCCAGATTGCGGAGGCGGGTGCCTCGGTGGCGGCGTGTACGCGCGTCCTGGAGGACTTCGCGCGCCAGGCGCGCATCGAGGCCGAGGTCTGCGTCGTGGAAGGGGACGGACGTCCGTTCGCGGTGCGGATCTCCGAACTCTCGGCGGCGGCGGACGCCACGTGCATCGGGCTTCGGATGCCGCGCGCGGACGAAACGCCGGACTCCTACTGGGACTACTTCCGGACGCTGCGCGACGCCACCGCCCCCCTTCCGCTCGTCGCCTTCGCGCTGGCGTCCGAACAGGTCAACTTCAAGAGTATTTTCCGAAACTGACGAGGAGCGTCCATGTACAGGACAGGCGAATACGAATTCCAGGTGCGGAGCTATGAGTGCGGCCCCGACGGCGCGGCGACGCTGCCGACCGTCTGCAACTACCTCCAGGAGGCGGCGAGCCTGAACGCGGAGGCGCTCGCGTTCTCCCGCTCGAACTTCGCCGCCGAGGGCGAGAACATCTCGTGGGTGCTCACCCGTCTGCGCGTCCAGATGGCGCGTTTCCCGCGCTGGGAGGAGAAGACGCGGGTCGTCACCTGGCCGAGCGGCGGGCGGCGCGTCGCCGCGACGCGCGAGTTCGAGCTGCGCGACGCGGCGGGGATGCGCCTCGGCGTCGCGACGAGCGAGTGGATGCTCATCGACCTTGCAAGCCGGCGGATCGTGGCGATCCCCGAACAGGTCTTCGCCTGCGTGCAGGGGGAACGGCCGCCGCGCGTGCTGGGCGACGCGCCCTTCGGGAAGCTGCGGTGGGACTGCCGCGAGACGCCCGGGGCGCAGGTCTTCCGCGCGCGGCGGGGGGACATCGACCTCAACGGGCACGTCAACAACGTCCACTACGTGGAGTGGCTTCTGGAGACCGTGCCGCCCGGCGCGGGCGTCTGCACGGACTTCGAGATTGTCTTCCGGTCCGAGACCCTGGCCGGCGAGGAGGTCCGCGCGGAGGGCGTGGCGGTGGAGCCGGGCGTCTACGCGCACCGCCTCTCCGCGCCGGACGGGCGCGACCACGTGCTGGCCCGCACCCGGTGGGCATAGGTCGTCCTCGCCAACCGCTGTCGTGATGCCCGGGGCGCGCAGGCGCGCGTCCCGAAAAACCGGGATAAGGGTGGCCGCGTCCGGGGCGTGTCCGGTGCGTTGCCAAACGGCGGGCGGGATGGTATGATTGCGCGCACGGTTTATTCGCGACACGACGAAAGGACTCGGAACATGAAGGAAGCGATTGCGCTGATCCAGGAATTGGCCGCGCTCACGGGGGCGGACGTGGCGCTCTCCCCGGAGGGCGTCGCCGAACTCGTGGCGGACGGGAACGCCCTCACGCTGCGCTGGCGCGAAGAGGACCAGGACTGGCTCTGCTACGGCGTCGCCCTCGACGGCGGCTGCGACCCGCTTGCGCGCGAGGTTCTGGCGCGGGCGCTCGCATTCAACCTCTTCGGCGCGGACGCCCTCGGCCTCCACGTCGGCCTCTTCGCCAACGCGATCGTCCTTTCGATGACGTGTCCGGCGGCGGGCCTCACGGCCGAGGCGTTCGCCGAGAGGCTGCTCTTCCTCTCCGCGCAGATCGACGCCCTCGGCAAGCGCCTGGCCGTCGGCGCGGACGCGGGCGCGACGCCTGTCGAGGCCCCGGCGGCGGACGCCCTCCTGTCGGATCGCCTCTACGCATAGGCGCCGTCGAACCGGATGAGAAATCGCTGTAACCACCTGCCCGTTGGCGCGTAGTCCTGACGGCGCCGCATTGGCATTCGGCGAACACACGAGAGAAAAGGAAGACACCATGCCCATTACCGTCGATTCCCTGCGGAACCTCGCCGAAAACCAGTCCGTCATGCTGAACGCCCAGACGCAGGGCCTCGAACGCAGCAGCCTGTCCCTGCGCTTCCGCAGCGCGTTCGGCACGCGCGGCGCGGCGAATACGAACAGCCAGACGCTCGCGGCCATCCGCCAGGCCGTCGTCACCGATCCGCGCTTCAGCTGCGTCCAGCAGCGGGCGAGCGAACTCTTCGACCGGCTCAACGCCTCGAAGCTCGTCCAGACGAACGCGATTCGCGGCATCCTCGCCGACCTCGACGCGGCGCGCGAACTGCACGCCGTCAACCTGCGCGCCAGCGCGCTCGACCTTCTGCACAACGCGGACGACATCGCGCGCCCGGCGTGCGTGCAGACGCATCCCGAGGTGGTGGCGCGCCTCCTCAACCACCTGATGGAGGCCCACGCGGCGCAGGCGAACGGAGACGTGAGCACCCTCACCTCGCGCGGCCTCGCGCGGGACGTCATCGACGTCCTCAACGCCGTCGAGACGGCGGCGGGCGGCGACGACGAGGCGGAGAGGTGGGCGCTGCGCCATCTGGACGCCGACCCCGC
>CAKUCX010000002.1 GCA_934643865.1 uncultured Kiritimatiellota bacterium | reverse complement strand
GCGGCGGCCCGCCCACGCGCACGGCCGCCGTCTCCACCCGCTCGACGCCGGGCACGTCGGCGGCCAGCGCCCGCAGGGCCGCCTCCAGCTTCGCGGCGGACGGCGCGTAGCCCGCGAGCGCCACGACGCGGTTCGAGGCCGCCGTCGCCTTGAGCGCGCCCTCGGTGACGACGAAGAGCAGCTCGTCCGCCGACGCGCGCAGCGTCTCGTCGTCCGTCAGGTCGAACTGGACGGACGGGTCGTCCGCAAGCGCGAGCGCGCGGATCGCGAGGCGCTCGGTGCGCCGCCGCACGTTCCCGGCGAGCTTCCGCACGCCGTTCGTCTCGACGAGCGCAAGGCCGTGCTGGGCGGCGAGTTCGGGGAGCGAGGGCCCCTTCGCGGCGGGCGCGGCGGGCGCGCGCGCCGTCCCGAACCAGCGCGCCCACAGCCCCTGCGTGGCGGCCCAGCCCTTCTGCGCGACGCCCTCCACCTCCGCGCGGAAACGGGCGGCCTGCGGCCACCGCGCCTCGATGGGCGCGCGGAAGCCGTGGAGCAGCGCAAGGGCCCCCACGAACAGGAGCAGCAGGACGAGCAGCGCCCAGAGGCAGCCGTGCCGCCGCTTCGGCGCGGCTTCCGCCTCGGCGGGCGGGGGCTCCGCCGCTTCGGGTTCCGCGGACGGCTCGGATGGCGCCGGAACGGGCGCGTCGGGTGCCTCCGGCGGCGGATAGACGAGATCGCCCCAGGGCGCGCCGGCCGGGCCGACGGCGAACGCGGTCGTCCCGAACGTCCGCACCTCGAAGGGCTTGAGCGCCGTCGCCGCGCCGTCCGGCGTCAGCACCGTCACGCCCGCATCGGAGACGTCCAGCTCGCACGCCTGGGCGGGGAGCGCGGCGTCCCCGACGACGATGTCGCAGGCGTCGCCCGAGCCGAAGCTCGTGCGCCGCCCGCCGACAAGGGCGATCTCCGCGCCCTTCTGGGGGCCTTCGACGATTTTCAGAAGCCAGTCCATCTTACAGCTTCAACCTCCCCAGGGGCTGGATGTTGATTTCCGGGCTCAGCTCCTGGAAGCTCAGCACGGGAAGCTCGTAGTAGTCCTTCTCGATCATCTTGCGGAAGTAGCGGCGGATGTCGACCGAAACGATGATGACGGGCTTGTGCTGGATCTTCCGGATGTCGCCGATCGTCTTGCGCACGGCCGCGAGGATGGCGCGCACGCTCTGGGGATCCATCGCGAGGTAGCTGCCGCTCGACGTCTGGCGGACGGACGTACGGATCTTCTCCTCCAGGGCGGGGTCGAGCAGGTACGCCGCGATGATGTTCTGCCCGCCGGAGAACTTGTAGCTGATGTAGCGCGAGAGGGCGCTGCGGACGTACTCGACGAGCAGCACCGAGTCCTTCTCCTTCTGCCCCCACTCGATGAGCGTCTGGGTGATGCGCTTCAAGTCGCGGATGCAGATGCCCTCCTGCACGAGGCGCTGGAGGACGTCCGTGATCTTCTGGATCGGCAGCACGCGCTGCACCTCGCGCACGAGCTCCGGCGCCTCCTTCTCCATGTGGTCGAGGAGGAGGCGCGTCTCCTGCAGGGAGAGGAACTCGTTCGCGTAGCGCCGCAGGACGCCGGAGAGGTGGTAGGTCAAAACGCCGTTCAGGTCGAGGGAGCGGATGCCGCTCTCGTCGAGCCGGCGGACGTCCTCCGCCTTGACCCAGTTCGTGCCGAAGCCCGCGATGAATTCCTTCCCCGTCTCGTGGGCGATGCCCGTCGCGGCAAGGTTCTCCGCCGTTTCGAGCGCGAACACGTACCCCGCGCGCAGCACGCCCTCCGAGACGGGCACCTCGTTCACGAGGAGGCGGTACTTGCCGCCGTGGAGGCCGCCGTTGAGCGAGAGGTTGATGCCGGGGAACGGCACGCCGAGGTCGTGGTAGAGCGCGCGGCGCACGTCCATGATCTTGTCGTTCAGGTCGTCGTAGCTGAGCGCCGTGCGGATCCCCGCGTCGATGTCCACCATGAGGGGCGTGACCATCGAGAAGTCGTCGCCGTCCTTCTTCTTCGGGCGGGGCTTGCCGTCGGACGACGGGGCGGCCGCCGCGAGGGGGTCCGCCCCCTTTGCCGCCGCCTCGGCGGCGGCCCGGGCCTTGCGCTGGAGCGACCAGCCGATGGCGGCGACGGCGAGGGCGAGGGCGAAGAGCGTCAGGTGGGGGAAGCCGGGGATGAGGCCGATTGCGACGAGCGTGCAGGCGCCCAGCAGGAGGGCCTTCGGCTGGGCGAAGATCTGGTTCACGATGTCCTGGCCGAGGGGGTTCGCCTTGTCGCTCCCCACGCGCGTGACGATGACGCCGGAGGTGATCGAGATGAGAAGCGCGGGGATCTGGCTCACGAGGCCGTCGCCGATCGTGAGGATGCCGAAGCGCTTGACGCACCAGGCGACGTCCTTGTCGAACATGAGCATGCCGATGAGGATGCCGCCGACGATGTTGATCGCCGTGATGATGAGCCCGGCGACCGCGTCGCCCTTGACGAACTTCATCGCGCCGTCCATCGCGCCGTAGAGCTGCGACTCCTGGGCGAGCTCGCTCCGGCGCTGCTTCGCCGTCTCCAGGTCGATCGCGCCCGCGCGCATGTCGGCGTCGATGGACATCTGCTTGCCGGGCATCGCGTCGAGCGTGAAGCGCGCGGCGACCTCCGAGACGCGCTCGGCGCCCTTGGCGATCACGACGAACTGGACGATCGTGATGATGAGGAAGATGACGGCGCCGACGACGAAGTTGCCGCCGACGACGAAGTTGCCGAACGTGTTGATGATCGTGCCGGCGGCGTTCGGGTCCTGCGCGCCGCGCAGGAGGATGCAGCGCGTCGTCGTCACGTTGAGGGCGAGGCGGAAGAGCGTCGTGAAGAGGAGCATCGAGGGGAAGGTCGAGAACGCAAGCGCGCGCGGCAGGTAGAGCGAGAGCATCAGCAGCACGGCCGAAACGCCGAGGTTGACGGCGATGAGCCCGTCCACGACGGGCGAGGGGAGCGGCACGATCAGGAGGCCGATGACCGAGACGACGAGGAAGGCGAGGACCAGGTCCCCGAACCGGCTGAATGCGCCCGCAATGTTGGAAAGTCCGCCCAGCATGTCGAATCAGGTCTCCAGGAGCGAGGCGCGGTAGAAGTCCAGCAGCTCCGTGTCCGCGAGCAGCCCCTCCAGCTCGGCGGCGGCCCGCTCCGCCGCCCTGCCGCCCTTCCCGCGCAGGTTCCCGATCGCCTTGCGCGCGGCGGCGTGGAAGCCGTTCGAGGTCCTCAGGCGCGTCGAGGCCCCGGCCTCGGCGAGCAGGCCGACGATCTGCCCGCCCACGGTGGGGTCGCGCGGGAAGACGGACGCCAGCGCCTCCGAGACGGTCGTCGAGCCCGGCAGGATGGACCGCTGGGTCTGCCCCGGCGTCTGCCCGGCCGGCGCCTCGTTGTATTCGGCCACCGAGATGCCGGTGTTGAAGCTTACGCGCTCCGCGACGCGGCCGAGGTTCATGACGTGCGCCTCCTCAGCCGCTCGGCGGCCTGCCACAGCGCCTGGAACGCCTCCTCCAGCGCGGCGAGCGTCACGCCGCGCTCGGCGAGGCGCACGGCGTAGACCGCCTCGCCCCGTTTCGCGAGGTAGGCGGCGCGCATCCCCCCGCGCCGCGCGGCGGGATGGACGGCTTCCAGCAAGTGCCGCAGCGTCGCGGGGTCGTCACTCGCCGGCACGCCGAGCGAGACGAGCAGCGCCCCGTCCACGTACTCGAAGCGCAGGGTGAGGCCGTTTTCGAAACGGACCCCGGCCACGCCCCGTTCGTTGAGGGCGAAGCGCGCCAGCGCCATCTGCCGCCCGAAGGCGGCCACCACGTCGTTGAGCCAAGGCGGCGTCATGCGGCGTCCCCTCCCTTCTCGCGGTTTTTCTGGTCCTCCTCGTCCTGGCGGGCGACGAGCCCGTCGAGATGCTCCTGCGCGGCGTCCTCCAGGCGGAAGCGGTCGGCCTCGTCCGCGAAGAGGCGCGGCGAGAGCTGGCGGAACGCGCCCACGAGCTCGGTGCAGAAGTAGAGCTGCGCGAGGAGCTGCGCAAGCCCGCAGGCGTCGATGAGCTGCGCGATGTTGGCGGACGCCACGAACGGCATTTCGGTGAAGGCGAGGATGCGCCCCGCAAGCGCCTCGCCGTTCAGGAGGCACGTCTCGCCGAACTGCGTCGCCATCTTCCCCACGAGCGCCGTCATCTTGTCCATGACGGTCTTCAGCACCATCACGCACTGCAGGTCGCCGAGGACGCGGTGCAGCGCCTCCGGGCTCTGCGAGGGCGACGGGCTCTGCAGGTCGAGGCCGCAGCCTTTCATCAGGAAGTCGAGCGCCTCGCCGAGCCGCCCCGCCCCGCGCGTCGCGAGCAGCGAGCGGAAGCAGGCCTGCGGCGTCGTGAAGCCCAGCACCTCGCCCCGGTAGAGGTCGCGGAGGGACTGCATCTCCTCCGGGCCCTTCGCCTGCGCGTTGATCTGCTCGGCGAGGTTGATGCCGGCGCGGATCTCCGGGCCCTTCGCCTCCGTGAGCGCGCGCCGCGTCGCCGCCACGAGCCCCCGCAGTTCGCCTTCGCCCGCCGCAAGCCCCTGCTCCAGCACGTCGAGCATCGCGAACTGGTGCGACGGGTCGCCCGATCCCTCGCCCAGCATCCGAAGGAGCGTCCCGGCCCCCACGTTCTGCTCCTGCTGGAGCATCTGGCGCAGGTTGCGGAGCATCCGTTCCATGAAGGCGCCGCCCGGCAGGTCGGGCAGCACCTTCTGCCACGTCAGCACCGCCTCGACGAAGGGGTTGCCCGCGCGGCGCGCCTCGCCGAGTTTGCGCTCGCCCGCCGTCTTCATCGCCTTTTCCTCGAACTGGAAGGACAGCTCCTCCAGCGAGTCCTGGAACTCCTGCGCGGGGTCGCCCATCACCTGGAGCGTAAAGCCCATCGCCGTCCCCGACTCCGCCACGGCCTGGTTCGCCTGCTGCGTGGAGAACGCCTCGTTCTGTAGGGCGTCGAAACGTCCCGCCGAGAGCGCCTGGCGCATGATCTGGGCGGCATCCATCATTCGTCGCGCTTCTTCCGTTCTTCCTCTTCGCGCTTCTTGCGCTCTTCCTCGCGCGCCTTCCGCGCCGCGTCGCTCTGCGAAAGGTTCTCCTCCACGCGCTCGACGCGCGTGATGTCGCGGGCGCGCAGGGCCTGGTCGTCGAGCGTGGAAGGCCCGACGGGCGCGAGGACGCGCGGCGTGAGGATGAAGAGGCGCTGCACCGTCTCGTTCCTGCGGGAGGCGCCGCCGAAGAGCCACCCGATCCACGGGATGTCGCGCAGGTAGGGGATGCCCCAGCCGCCCTCTTCCTGGATGTCGCGGAAATAGCCCGCAAGGAGCAGGGACTCGTTTTCCGGCACGGCCGCCTGGGTGTCGAGCGTCGAGGTGCGCGTCATCGGCATCGCGTCGACGCTCAGCGCCTCGAATCCGCCATCCTGCAGCGAGAGCGTCAGCCACACGCGGCGCGGCGCGTTCGTCGCGTCCGCGGGCGGTTCGATGACGCGCGGCTTGATCTCCAGCCGCGTCCCCGCCGTCACTTCCTCCAGCGTCGCGACCTCCGTGCCGACGACCTTCGCATGGTAGCTCTGGGTGTCCGTCATCGCGGCGGCGAGGTTGTTGACCGTCAGAATCGTCGTGCGGGAGATGTTGCGCGCCTTCCCCTTCTGCCGCAGCGCGTTGACGGACGCCGCCACGTCGACGTGCCGCCCGAGGTAGGAGGCCGCCCCGGCGAAGCCGCCGCCCGCGAGCGAGGCGGCGTCGACGAGGTTCCCCACGTTCTGCCCCGCCGCGCCCTCGAAGTCGCTGTGCGCGCCCCTCACCTTGAGCGAAAGCTGCCAGTCGAGCGAATCGTCGCGCGAGAGCTCCAGCGTCGTCACCTCGATCTCCACGAGCTTCTGCGGCGTGTCGAGCGTGCGGATGAGCTGGCCGTACATGTCCATGCGCGTCGCGACGTCCCGCACGAGCACGGCGTTGAGGCGGTTCTCAGGGCGGATGACGGGCGTGACGGCGGCGGACGCGGACGCCGCCACGGCGGGGGCGTTCGTACCCTCCTGCACCTTTCCGTCCGCCGCCCCGGTCTGCATGATCTCCTGCAGGAGGGAGGCGACGCCCCGGATCGTCACGTTCGCCTCGGGGCTCGACGCGCGGAGGCTCACGTTGTCCGCCCACGTGTTCGCAAGCGGGAAGAGGCGCGTCTCGACCTCCGTGAACGTGCGCTGCTCGCGCAGGCGGTCGGCCTTGACGATCGTCTCCGCCACGAGCGCCACGTAGCGGGGCGGCCCGTACACCATGATGAGCTCGTCGTTCGACGCCGTCTTGAGCGGGAAGCGCGGATCTTCCACCCCAAGCTCCTTCAGCATCGCGCCCACCTCCCCCGCCTTCATGTAGCGCAGGTCAATGAGCGTCGTCGTCGACTCGCTCGCCGCCGACACGAAGACCGTCGTGCCGTCGAAGTACCACACGAGGTTGTGCATCGCGGTGAGGCGGTCGAGGAACGCCGCCGCCGGCACGTCCTTGAAGTTCCCCGAGAACGACCCCGCGACGGCCGCCGAGCAGAGGACCGGCACGCCCTGCGCGACGCCGAACGCCTCCAGCGCCTCGCGCACGCCGAGCGCGCGCGCGGTGAGGGAGTAGGCCGGCGCCTTCCAGCGCACCGCGTCGAGGGGCGCCGCCTGCGCGCCCCCCGCCATCAGGCCCGCCAGCACGCACGAGAAGATTCCTTGAAGCGTCTTCGACATGGTTGCGATTCCATTCACGGCACAATCACCATTTCGGGCATGCGTTGGCGGTCCCGCACCTCCCGCACCCGCGCCTCCCACCAGTCGCAGGACGCGGCAAAGACCTCGAAGAAGCGGCGGAGCTGCGCCGCGCCGGCCCCCGCCGCCACATCCTGCCACAGAATCGGCGCCTCCCGCACGGCATCCCACGCAAGCACCGCCTCCTCCTTCAGCATCCGTCCGGCGGCATAGCCCACAAGCGCCGCGAGGTCGGCTTCCTCCTCCGCCGCGCAGAGCACCTTCGTGAGGACGAGCCGCCCGTCCCGCTCCTCGGCCTCGATCTCCCCGCCATCGACGACAAGCGTGAACGTCCGCGCGCCGGCGGGGACGCTCCCCGGATAGCCCAGGGCCTCTACGAAACGTTCCAGCGCGTTTGCCATCGTCACTCCTTGAACGTCGGCAGGGCCGGCGGCGGCAGATTGAAGGCCGCGTCCATCAGGCGCCCCAGCGCGTCGTCGCGCGTGAGCGCGGCCTCGACCGCCGGCCCCACGTCCTCCACGCCGCCGGGCGCGCCGGGGGCCAAGGTGACGCCCGCGCCCGCGAGCAGCCGCGCCGCGTCGGGCGCCGACGCCTCCCCGGCCCCGCAGACAGGGGGCGGCGGGACGGCGGAACGGCGTGCGGCGATGTTGAAATCCATGCTCATGGTGTCTTGACTACGCGCCTCTCCGGCGCAAGGTTACAGGGGCAGCTCCTTTTCCCGCGTCCACCAGGTCGGCAAGCAGCCCGCGCAGCTTCTCCTTGGCGCGGAAGACCCGCACCTTCACGGCCGACTCGCCCGCGTTCGTGCGGCGGGCGATCTCGCGGACCGGCAGTTTCTGGATCTGGAAGAGCGTGTAGGCTTCGCGCAGAAGCGGCGGCAGCTCGGCGAGCGCCGCCGTCAGGCGCGCGCGCAGGTAGGCCCCGTCGCCCGGCAGGGCCGCCGGATCGACGCACCCTGCGTCTTCGTCCTTGATTTCGTCCTGCAGGACCTCGCGCCGTGCCTTGCGGAACTGGTCGGTACGAAGGTTGCGGGCAATCGTGTAGGCGAGGCCGGAGATCTGGTCCACCTCGTCGATGAGCGTCTCGCGCATCTTCCAGATGCGCAGGAAGGTCTCCTGGACGATGTCGCACGCCGACGCATACGCAACCCCGTTTGCGACGAGGTAATTCGTGAGCCGGGGCGCGATTTCCGCGTAGAGACGCTCAATGTCCATGCGCGCCAGTCTACCAAAAAAGCCCGTTCGTGAATAGCGTCAAATGAACGCGGGGGAAGACGCTCCCCCGTCGCGGAACCGCCGGTTGCCGGGCGGACGTGCCGGATGTGCTATACTACGCCCCGACATGATTGGCATCTCAAAGCTCGCCTGCGGCACGATCGAAGCCTCGGACGCCCTGCGCTACCGCGCGGGCGTCCACCGCCGCCCCGTGGTGGTGTGGAACTGCACGCCCGCCTGCAACCTCGCCTGCTCGCACTGCTACGCCGCCTGCGCGGGCGAGCAGCACGTCCTTACGACGGATCAGGCCTGCGCCGTGATCGACGACCTCGCCCGCTTCGGCGTTCCCGTCCTCCTCTTCTCGGGCGGCGAACCCCTTCTGCGCCCCGACATCCGCACGCTCGCCGCCCACGCGAAGGCGAAGGGCCTCCGCGTCACCTTCTCGACGAACGGCACGCTCATCGACGACGCCTGGGCGGACTGGATCCGCGACCTCGGCGTCGCCTACGTCGGCATCTCGATCGACGGCACGGAGGCCGTCCATGACGCCTTCCGCCGCCAGCCGGGTGCCTACCGGCGCGCCCTTGCGGCCATCCGCCGCCTGCGCGCGCGCGGCGTCAAGGTCGGCCTGCGCGTCACGATGACGCGCGCGAACGTCGCCGCGCTCCCGGACCTCTTCGCGCTCATGCGCCGCGAGCGCGTGCCGCGCATCTGCCTCTATCACCTCGTCTACACGGGACGCGGGAAGGAGATCGCCGCGACGGACCTCGACCACGCCGAGGCGCGCGCCGCCCTCGACACGATCCTTGCCGAGACGCGCACGTGCTTCGAGACGGGCTTCCCCGTCGAAGTCCTCACCGTCGACAACGCCTGCGACGGCATCGCCCTCTATCTGAAGCTGAAGGCCGAGGGCCATCCGAACGCCGAGAAGGCGCGCGCGCTCCTCGCCCTCAACGGCGGCAACGCCTCCGGGGAGGGAATCGCCGCGATTTCGTGGGACGGCACGGTCTACCCGGACCAGTTCTGGCGCAACCACCCCGTCGGCAACGTCCTCGAAACGCCCTTCTCGCAGATCTGGGGGGATCCCGCCCCCGGCTCGCTCCTCGCCGACCTGCGCCGCAAGAAGGCGCTCGTGAAGGGCCGCTGCCGCCGCTGCCGCTGGCTCGACCTCTGCGGCGGCAATTTCCGCGCGCGGGGAGAGGCCGTGACGGGCGATCCGTGGGGCGAAGACCCGACCTGCTACCTCACCGACGCCGAAATCGCCTCGCCGCAGCAAGGCCCGGCCGGGTCAGGCCTGCTTGAGCCTTAGATGCCGGACGAGGGGGTAGTAGAGACAGCGGAAATAGGCCATGGCAGGCCCGTCCAGAAGCGGATGGATGCCGCACAGGAGCACGAACGGCGCGGCAAGCTTCTTCGGCAGGCCCGCGTGGCGCGTCAGCTTCAGATAGGCGCGGCGGCCGCCCGCCTTCAGAACGCGCCGCAGGCAGGCCGTCCGCACGGACGGCGCGCACGCGACCGCGCCCGGCCTGAAGGAGCAGAAGAAGAGGTGGTCGAAGAAGAACGAGAGGACGAGCCTCGCCCAGGCGCGGGCAACCGGACCGGGAAGGCGGTGCGCGGCGAAGAAGAAAAGGAGATTGCGCGTAACGGCCGCCGTGTGCGCGCACGCCTCGCCCGCCGACTCGCTCGTCATGACGGAGCCGGCGCGCCGCCGGTAGACGTAGAGGTCGGCATCGAGGACGAGCAGGCGCGGCGCGAGCGTGAGGACGCGCGGCGTCCATTCCTCGTCCTCGTGCTTGAGGCCGGGCGCGAACAGCAGGCCGTGCGCGCGCAGGAAGTCGGCCCAGCAGACGGTGAGCGAGGCCATCGGCCAGGCGAACGTCGCGCGGCGGGCGAAGCGAACCAACGCCTCGCCGGCCGCGAGGACGCGCCCGTCGTCGGAGGCCTCGAAGTTGAAGCGGCGCACGGCGGGCGTCCACGCGCCGACGCCATCTTCGGCGCGTTCCAGCACGGCGCCCTGCGCCACCTCCGGCTCGCCGTGCGCGCGAAGGGCGGCGGCGAAGCGCGCAAGGGCCTCGTCCGCAAGGAGGTCGTCGCCGTCCAGCCAGACGACGTAGCGCCCCTTCGCGCGCGCCAGCCCCCGGTTGCGCGGCGTCGCCGGCGAGCCGCTGCGAGGGCCGGTGACAACGCGAAAACGCGCGTCCGAAGCGGCCAGGGCCTCGCAGGAGGCAAGCGTCGCGTCGGTCGAGTCCTCGACGGAGAGGATACACTCCCAGTCGGCGAAGGACTGTCCGAGCAAAGAGGCGGCCATCTCGTCCAGATACCGCGCCACGTTGCAGCACGGCACGATGACCGAGAAAAAGGGGCGTCTCTCGCGGCAGGAATCCATGTGAACGGCTTTTGAGTTCGGGCTTGCGGACGCGGAGACGGCCGACGCACGCGCCGGCGGCATCAGGGGCGCGAGACGCGCAGGCGGTAGAAGCGCGCCGGCTCGGCCGCGTCGCGCGCGTGGCGGAAGCGGACCCGCCCGTCCGCCGTCGTCTCCGGCGCGGCGTCGAGGACCTGCCAGCCTGCGTCCGGCGCGCCGAGGGCCGTCGTCGAGAGCAGCTCGTAGGTGAAGCCGCTTTCCCGCCTGGCGCGGCCCACCAGCTCCACGACCGCCCCCGACACGTCCACCGAGCCGATCGCGGCGTGCTCCGGCGCCGGATCGGGGCCTGTCCCCGGCGTCAGGAGCGGAAAGGACGGGTTCCCGTTCCTGTCGACGAGATACTTGTCGTCAACGCTCAGGAACGTGACGTCCTCTGGCTCGATGATCTGCTGATTCCATGAGTTTTCTTCCGCGTTGTAGATGCCGCGCTCGAAGAAGAGCGAGCCGCCGTTGTAGGAGGAGTACACGGCCTTGAAGTAATGCAGCTTCTGTTCAGGTCTGTCCGTGTTGTCCGGGAACGGGTCCGTCGCATAGATGTGCGTGATCTTCTTCGTCTCCGTGTCGTAGCCGACGCCGTAGAGCGTCCAGGCATGGTTGCGGCTGGCGATCGAGGCGATGCACGTGCCGTTGGTGAAACCGCCGAGAATGGCCGTCTCGACCTTCGCGTCGATGGAGTCATAGCAGGGGCTGACATAGAGAACCGTGCGGTTCTCGGAGTCCAGGGGCAGCACGTAGTCATAGGTTCCCGGACGCGGAAGCGCAACGGTCTTGACCGTGTTCGTCATCACCCACTCGATTGCCTTCCACACGTAGTCGCCGCCGTTTCCGAAATAGGGATTCGTGTCGTATTCCTGAATGAGCTCTTCGTTCGTCCAGATTTTCGTCATGGCCGAGGTATCGTACTTTTCCCTGATGCGGTCCTGCCACCAGACGAACATGTCCGTGGAACACCCGGCCCAGCAGCCGTTCCGGAACTGGAAGGTGTTGTACCAGCCACCCGTCTCGCTCACGCCGGGCGCCCAGTACTCGACGATCTCGGCGCGCAGCGTTCCGCCCGCCAGGGCCGCCGCCAACAGCAGAAGCCGCCCGCCGCGCAGCGGGCGCATAAGGGCCGTTCGGGTCTTCGTGAGCTGCATGGCCAATTCCTCCTTCCAACGCGGGCATTATGCCAAATCTTCGCCCATGGCACAAGGGGGGGGGGGGGGGGGACAGATGGCGCGAATGCGTTGACGACGGCCGGCTGGGGCAGGCCGCCGTCAACGGACGGAGAACGTGGTGGTGAACGTCGCCTCCGTCACGGGGGCCTCGAACGCGAAGGCGAGGCGCTGCACGTCGGGGCACGACGGGTTCTCGATCCGCTCCTCCCTGAAGCGGACCGGCGCGGAGGCCGCCACCGCCATCTCCAGCTTGCGCTGCGTCGTCGCGCTCTTGTCGAACGTAAACGCCGTCGCCGCCGCGTTCTTCCGCCACGTGCGGTAGGTGACGACCGGCACCTCGAAAGCCGTCGGCGCCGTGCAGACGATGCGGTCCGAAACCGTGAGGACGTTCCGCACGCGGTCGAAGGCGAGGGTGCGGACAAGGGACTTCAGCGCGGGTACCGCGTAGGCGGCGGCGTACTCGATCGCCACCTCGTCCTTCGCGTCCGTGAAGGACGCGCGCAGGACCTTCGCCGCCGCCGCGCGCCCTGTCCGCTGGAGTTGGCCCCCGACGACGGGGACGGGATGGCCGTAGGAGTTGAGGACCTTCGAGACGTAGCGGTCCTTCGAGAACGTGCGGCGCGTGTAGACCTCGCCGCCCGGGTCGCCCGTCATCTCCACGCCGTCCAGCATCACGTAGTAGGAACCGATGTCGTTGTGGTTGTGGAGTTCGGCGTTGTGTCCGCCCTTGAAGCCCACGCCGAAGGTGAGCGTCTGTTCGGGATGCCGGGCGCGCGCAAGCAGGACCTGCGCGTCGGGAAACCAGGAACGCGGCGGCAGGATGTCGAGCGTGGGCGCGACGGGGGCGGGCTCCTGCCCAAACGCGCGCAGCGAGAAGACCGCAGGGTGCCCGGAGAAGGCGGGGCTCTTCAGCGCCGCCGTGTTGACGAGGTCGGGCCAGATCTGGCGACCGAGCGCGAGGTTCGCCGCGTCGGCATTGCCGCCGCCGTCCGCGAAGTGAGGGGACTGGCCGTTCAGGATCTGGAAGCCGTAGGCGTAGCGCATCACGGTCTTGCACTTGGGGTCGGCAAAGAGGTCCACCCGCCCGCCCGTCGCGGCGCGCACGGAGAGCCCCATCTGGAGGTGATGTCCCCAGCCGTAGTTCCAGTAGCCCATGCCCTCGGAGCAGTAGCCGTCGTCCGTGTAGCCCTTCAGCGCAAAGGGCACGCTCGCCTCGGCGATGGCGACGAACTCGGCGCGCAGGCGGCGGTCCTCCACGAGCGCGAGGGCGGCGCGCACAACGCAGGCGTTGCAGACGCTGTTCCAATTGTTGCCGGCATGCAGCCACCAGTGGCCCGGAATCTTGCGCACGCCGCGCGCGTGATCGAGGTGGGGCCGGAAGGTGCGACGTTCGACCTCGGCGCGGATCTTGGCGCGCGTGGCGGCGGGCAGGCGGTCGCCGAGCCAGTCGGAGCAGAAGGCGAGCGTCAGGGAGAGTTCCCCGCTCACAAGGTCGACGTGGGGCGCGCCGTTGAAGCACGTGAGCGTGCCGTCATGCGCCGGCAGCGTCCAGCTCCGCTGCGCGGCGAAGGCGTCCACGTAGTCGGCGATCTTCGGGATGAAGCGCCCCCGGTTCTCCAGGCACTCGGCGACGACGAGACGTCTGAAGCCCCCCATGCGCCGGAAGAAGCTCGTTTGGTAGCGCGAGCGGTTGCCGTTCTGCGAGAACTCCAGGTATTCGGCGTCCGGCGCGTCGGGAACGGGCCGGGAGAGGAGCGCGGCGGCGGCCTTGACCTCGCGCGCGCCGTGCGGCGTCGCGGCGAGGCGGTCCCACGCGGCGCGGTCCGTGATCCGCGCGCCGTCCGCAGCGGGCCGCTCCGGCAGCCAGGCGGCGATTTCGTCGATTCGCGCGGGCGACACCGCCGCGCAGCACGCGAGCGGCAGCGCCAGCAGTCCATACACCGACTTCCTCATTCGACACCTTCCGTTTCGCTTTGCCACGAGATGATGTTCCACAGCAACGAATGGCGCGTGCGCCCGTCGGGGCGCTCGTCCTTTTCCCACAGCGACCAGAACGGCGCCCAGTTCCGCTCGATCCCCTCCCCGTGGCGGAACGGCATGAGCTCCAGCGTGCGGCTGCGCGTGCGGCCATCCACCGTCTCCGAACTCCAGAGGGGCCAGATCCGCAGATAGCTCGTCTGCAGCGTTTCGCCACCCTGGGGCTTTCCGTCCTTCCGCCAACGGCGCTCCCACGTGAAGAACGGGAAGAAATTGAAGCGCACCTCGCGCGTGCGGCCCGTCGTCAGCTCGGTGTTCTCGACGAGCTTCCAGCCCACGCGCCACGTCCGCTCCTCCTCCGTCCGCGTGCCATATGCGTAGCCGCGCACCTGCTCCCAGAAGGGCCAGACGGAGAGGCGGTCGCGCACGGCGGAGCGCTCCCAATCGAAGAGGGGCCACGGGAGGCGCCAGCGGCGGGCGGCGTCGGTCTCGGTGTAGGAGAAGAACGGCGGCAGCACCATCGTCTGCGACTCGCGGGCACGGCGCACTTCGCCATAGAACGGCAGAACCCACCAGGACGTCCCGGCGCCGGACGTGTCGCGGTCCTCGTCATAGGCCGCCCACGTGACGAGCGGCCAGAGCGCGTAGCGGTGCGTGCTTTCGCGCTGGCGGGCGACGCCGTAGAGGGGCCACACGCCCACGCCCGCGCGCGGTTCGTCGCGCCACGTCACGAACGGCCAGCACACGGCATGACTCCGCACGCCCTTGACCTCGTAGGTGTGCCAGAGAGGCCACAGCACATAGGTCCAGTCGTCCATCAGGAGAACGTGCGGGTGGCGTCCGTAGAACGGGAAGACCCCCCAGTAGCCCGTACCTTGGCGATCCGCGCCGCTCGACCAGAACGGGAAGAGGTTGAAGCTCCACGAAGGATCCCCTTCGCGCGCGTCGCCCCAGGCGAAAAGCAGGGCCCGCCACCAGGCGGCGTCGGCATGGCTGCGATAGGTGAAGAGGGGCCAGAGCGCGTCGTCCGCCGTCGTGCGCGAGGCCCCGTCGCGCACCTGCGCGTAGAACGGGCGCAGCGCCCAGAAGGTCGCGCCCCCCGGCTCCGCGCGGCGGTACTCGAAGAAGGGCCCCACGTGCCAGTTCGAGACGAGCCGCTCGCCCCCCCGGCGCACGGCCTCGGCCTCGTCGCCGCGCGTGCCGAGGGCAAGCGCGCCCAGGGCAAGCGCGAGGAGCGTAGGCGTGCGCGGCGTCATCCCGGTCACTTGCCCTTCGCCGTCAGCGCCTTCTGGAGCTTCTCCACCTCGCCCAGGTCGAACTTCGAGAGGCCGTCCTGGCGGCTGCGGACCTGGCGCAGCGTCGCGCGGGCGCGCCCGAGGTCGCCCTTCGCGATCTGCACGCGCGCGAGCGTGATCTGCATGCGCACATCCGATCCCGCCGCCGTCTTCTTGCAGAGGTCGATGGCCTTCTTCACGTAGGACTCGGCGTCGTCGAGGTCCTTGTTCTGGTCGAGGAGCGCGGAGCCGAGCGTCTCCCACGCGACATAGAGGTCCGGCGACGTCTTGACGGCGGCACGCGCGAAGGTCTCGGCCTCGGCGGGTTTCTGGAGGCGGCGCAGCACCTCGGCGAGGTCGTTCTGGGCGGCGGCGAGGGGCTGCTCCTGCCCGACGGAGAGGCGCAGGAACGTCTCGGCCGTCATGTAGTCGCCCTCCTTCAGGCGCAGGGAGCCCATCACGTAATTCGCGAGCTTGTTGCCGCGGTCCTGGCGCAGCACCTGACGCGCGTGCTTCTCGGCACTCTCGCCGTCGTCCATCGCGATGTCGAGGTTGAGGATCATGTCACCCACCACCATCGCGTCGGGGCGCGCGGCCGAGGCGGCGACGAGCGCGTCGCGCGCGGCCTTCTGGAAGTCCTTGCCCTTGCGCATCAGGACGAGCGCGCGCGTCATCTGCACGAAGTAGTCGCGCGGCGAGTCGGCGATTGACTCCATCTTCGGCAGGATGACGCCGTCGAGCTCTTCGAGGATCTTCTTCCGCGCCGGGCCGTCCTTCGCGCCGTCGAACTGCTGCAGCAGCACGCCCGCGAGGAGGGACCACGCCTGCAGCGACTTCGGCTGGAGGTCCGTCACCTTCTGGAGCGAGAGGCGCGCCGCCGAGAGGTCGTTGTTCATGAGGTGGAGGAGCGCCCAGTCGAAGCCCGTCGTCTCCGGGTTCTTCGCCGCCTTCACGGCCTTCGTAAGGTGGCCCTTCGCCTCCGCGACCGCGCCCTTCTGGAGCGCGAGGCGCGTGAGGCCCATGAGC
The DNA here is from genome assembly GCA_934643865.1 of uncultured Kiritimatiellota bacterium. Lineage (GTDB taxonomy): Bacteria > Verrucomicrobiota > Kiritimatiellia > RFP12 > UBA1067 > RUG572. Next base: position 76,862 of record CAKUCX010000002.1, on the reverse strand, counting down.
GCGTCGTGGTTCGTCGCGTCGTCCGCCAGCACCTTGTTGTAGACCTCGCGCGACTTCTGCTCCTGACGGCCGCTCGCGTAGATGGCGGCCATCATGTTGAGGAGGCCCGCCTGGCGGTCGGCCGGCACGAAGTCGATCGCGCGCTGCACCTGCGCGATGGCGTTGCCCGTCTGGCCCGAGCGCGCCCAGGCGTAGCCCATGCGCGCGAAGATCTCCGGCGAGCGGATGTAGCCGTAGTAGCGGGAGAGCGACCAGAGCATGTAGCGGCGCTTCGGGTCGTCGACGACCGCCTTGAGCTGCTTCTCGATCTCGGCCTTGTGCGCGACGGCGGCGGGGACGCCCGCGCGCGCCATCTCGAACTCGTTGAAGAGCGCGCAGATGTTGTCGCAGTCGATCGTCTTGAGGACGAGCTCGTAGAGCGCGAAGGCGTCCTGGTCGCGGCCGAGGTCCTGCAAGACGACGCCGAGGTTGTTCGCGACGAAGCCCACGTGGCGGCGCAGCTGCAGGCGCAGCGCGTCGACGGGGTCTTCCGCCTTCGCGATCGCGCGCGAACCCGTGCGCTTCTCCGCGTGGAGGACCGGCTCCATCTTCCGCCAGAAGGCCGTGAAGTCCGCAAGCGCCTTCGCGCCGTCCACGTCCTTCTTCACGTCCCGCACGCCGCCGAAGAAGAGGCATTCGGGCATGGGCGCGCGCTCGGCGATGTACCAGAAGTCCGGCACGCCGAAGATCGCGGCCTTCCCGTCGACGGACGGGTCGCCCGCGAACCAGTCCTGCAGGAACGGCAGCACGCCCAGCTCGATGGAGAGCGCGAGGTTCGCGGCCCCCGCCTTGAGGCCCTTCGCGCGCACAAGCGCGGAAAGCTCCTTCAGGTAGGCGTTGTCCATGTCGCGCTGGAGGCAGACGAGGTTGAGCTCCTTGCCGCGCGAGGCGGCGGCGACGCGCAGGTGGTCGTCGAGGAGACCGTCCGTCACGAGCCACGTGCGCGCGCCGAGGCGGTCGAGGACCTCGTTCGCGCAGATGTCCGCGTATGCGCCGCGGTCGCGCGCGGCGCCGAAGGCGTTCACGAGGGCGGCGAGCGCGAAGACGCCGAGGAAGGCCCCCAGGACGGCGGGCGCGAAGCGGCGGCCGAGCGCGGCCTCGGGCTTCGCCTTCGCGTCCTCGGCGGACGGCGCGGGCGTGCGCGCGAGGAGATACCAGTACGCGGCCAGATAGCCGGCCGTCACCGCCACGAGCACGGAGGTCAGAACGGGCGGGATGCCGAGCGCGCGCATCTGGCTCTCGGGCGCGAGCGGCGTCGCGAACGCGAGGACCGCGCAGACCGTCATGGCCGCGTGGAAGAGGTACTGGCTCCAGGTGCGCTCGTTGTTGAGCCCGCGCGGCGCGGCGAAGGCGCAGGCGACGAACGGCACGACGGCGAGGACGAAGAGGAAGAGCCAGCCCGGGCGCGTGACCCACTGGCGCATTTCGCGCGCGTAGCCCTGGAGGGCGTCCACGAGGACGTCGCCGGTGCCCTTGAAGCCCCCCGCCGCCGCCTCCGGGAGCGCCAGGTAGGCGCCCGCCACGCGGTTCGCCACGACGAGGTAGGCAACCGCCGCAAGCACGAGGAACAGCCCCACGGGCAGGTAGAACGTCCGCCCCGTCTTCACGGCCGCCACGACGACGCAGAGGAGGTAGAGCGGCGCGAGCGGCACGAAGACGACACCCTCGACGAGCCCCGCGCCCACGCCCGCGCCCAGCAGCGCGACGCACGCGGGGAGAAGCCGGGGCCGGCGCAGCGCCGGCACGAAGAGCGCGAAGAGGAGCAGGGCGAAGCAGACGTCGAAGAGGCGGTATTCGAGATGCGTCGCCGTCTGCCACACCGCCGCCGAGAAGACGCACGCAAGGCCCGCCGCGAGGCCGGCGACGCGCGCGGCGCCGCCCGCGTGCCGAACCGCGTCCTCCTGGCGCACCGTACACGACACGAAGAAGCCGACGAGCCCGCAGACGAGCCCCGCCGACAGGACGCCGCAGACGAGCGAGACGAGGTTGACGCGCACGGCGACGTTCGCGGGAAACGAGAGGCCGCCCGCCATCTTGACGACGGCGCCCCAGATCGGGCTCTTCGGCGCGGCCAGGGCGTCCATGCCCATCCACTGCGTAAAGAGGCGCGCCGACTCGCCGGGGAAGACGTACCCCGCCAAAGTCAGGGCATAGACGACGAGCGCCACGAGCGAAACGCCGAGCGCGCAGATGCCCAGACGGGCGCCCGATGCCTGTGTACCAGCCTTCTTGTCAGCCATGCTCTTGCCTTTCATCAAAAAAACAGACGTGCGCCATTATACAGGAAAACGCGCCCGCGCGGTAGGGGTTTCATGCGGCCGCCGTCCGCCGCTCACCCGACGGCGAGCATCGCCTCGACGGCGCGCCGCGCGCGCGTGGCAATGGGCTCGGGAACGGTGACGACGGTCTTCATCTCGCGCAGGCACGCGGCGAGGTTGTCAAGCGTCGTCTTCTTCATGTTCGGGCAGACCATCCGCTCGCTGACGGGGTAGAAGGCCTTGCCCGGGTTCTCCTTGCGGAGGCGGTGGAGGATGCCCGTCTCGGTGCCGACGACGATCTCCCGCGCCGCGTTCGCGCGCGCGAACGTACACATGCCGCCCGTCGAGAGCGCATGGTCGGCCGCCGCGCGCACGTCCTTCGGGCATTCCGGATGGACGAGAACGGGCGCCCCCGGATGGAGGGCACGCGCCGCCTCGATCCCCTTTACCGTGATCATCTGGTGTGTCGGGCAGTAGCCCGGCCAGAGCGTGTACGTGCGCCCCAGGAGCCCGGCGATGTGCCCGCCGAGGTGCTGGTCGGGCACGAAGAGGATCTGCTCCTCGGGACCGAACGTGCGCATCACGCGCTCGGCGTTGCCGCTCGTCACGCACATGTCGCACTCGGCCTTCACCTCGGCGGTGGAGTTCACGTAGCAGACGGCCTTCGCGCCAGGATGCCGCGCCTTGAGCGCGCGCACCTGCTCGCCCGTGATCATGTCCGCCATCGGGCATCCGGCGGACGGCTCCGGGATGAGCACCGTCTTCCCCGGGTTCAGGATCGCCGCCGTCTCGGCCATGAAGTAGACGCCGCAGAAGACGATCACCTCCGCCTCCACCGTCGCCGCCTTGCGCGCGAGCTCCAGCGAGTCGCCCGTGTAATCGGCGACGTCCTGCACCTCGCCCCGCGTGTAGTTGTGTGCGAGAATGACGGCCTTCCGCTCGGCCGCCAGCTTTCTGATTTCCTCTTGTCGCGTCATGCGATCACGCCTCCACACCGAATGGTTCCCGTTTCATCATAAAAGACGGCGGACTGCCCCGGCGCCACGCCGAAGAGCCCTTCCCCCTCCACCCGGCACGTCCCCTTCTCAAAGACGACCGGCCCGAGCGGATCCCCCGTCGAGCGCACCTTCACCAGGGCGGAGAACGGCGCCTCGGTCGGCGCCTGCGCCATCCAGTGGAGGTCCGCCACCGTGAACGCCTTCACGAACGCCTCCGCGCGCCGCCCCACGACGACGCGGTTGCGGCAGGCGTCGAGGCGCACCACGTAAAGCGGATCCGGACCGAACGCGCCCAGTCCCTTCCGCTGCCCGACCGTGAAGTTCCAGTACCCCGCATGTTTCCCGAGGACGCGCCCCGCGAGGTCGACGATCTCGCCCGCCTTCGGCGGCGCGCCGATCAGCTCGTCCTTTTCGCCGGAGTAGAAGTCCTGCGAGTCGGCCTTGTCCGCCGCCGCGAGCCCGTGCGCGGCGGCGATCTGCCGCACCTCGCCTTTCGTCAGCTCTCCAAGCGGAAAGAGGACGCCCGCCAGCTGTTCCTGCGAGAGGCGGTAGAGGAAGTAGCTCTGGTCCTTCTTCTCATCCGCCGCGCGCCGTACGGCGAAGCGGCCGCCCGCCTCGACGATGCGCGCGTAGTGCCCCGTCGCGAACCGGTCGAACACCACCCCCGCCTCGCGCGCGAGCTGCGGCAGCAGACCGAACTTCATCGCCGCGTTGCACATCACGCACGGGTTCGGCGTGCGCCCGCCAAGCGCCGTCTCGCGGAAATATCCCACGATCGCGCGCTCATAGGCCGCCGAGCAGTCGAAGACGCGGTAGGCGATGCCAAGCGCTTCGGCAAGGCCACGCGCGCGGTCGATGTCCTCCGCCTCGCCCGGACCGAAGCACGCATCGCGCGTCCCGCCCCGGTACGTCCCGCGCCAGAGCTTCATCGTGACGCCCACGACCTCGTGGCCCTGCTCCCTCAGGAGGAGCGCCGCCACGCTCGAATCGACGCCACCGGAAAGTCCAACCGCGATCTTCATGTCCGCCTCGCCTTCAAAGGGGATCTCCCGTCACGGCGCGAAGAACGCCATCGACGTCTTCTTGTATTCGCGCGTCGAGAGCAGCATCACGGCGGACGCGTCGGTGTTTCCCGCGCGGCCGACCTCGCCGGAAAGCGCCGTGAACTGCGCGCGCGCCTCCGCCGGCGTGCGGGCATGGACCATCGCGAAGAGGTTGTAGGGGAAGGACGGCGCCGCAGGCCGTTCGTAGCAGTGCGTGACCTCGCCGCGCGCCGCGAGGGCGCGCCCCGCCGCCGTCGTGTCGCCCGCGATCCGCCAGCAGCACATGCCGTTCGCCGCCCAGCCCGCGCTGCGGTGGCGGAGGAGAAGCCCGATGCGCCTGAGCCGCCCCCTGCGCCGCCAGATTTCAAGCGTCGAGAGAAGGTCCCACTCCTTCATCTCCAGCCGCCCGGCGAGAGCCGAGAAAAAGTCGGGCCGCACCTCCACGTCGCCCTGCAGCGCCCCGACGATCGCGCGCTCGCGCGCCGTCACGGGCGGCAGCGCGTCGTCCTCCACCGCCTCCTCCCGCGCGCGCGACGCGGCGCCAAAGACGACGTCCACCTTGTAGCGGCGCGTCGCCGGCAGGACATGGACGGCGTGCGGCCTCAGCCGCGCGGCAACCTCGTCCGCCATCGCCGGAAAGATGTCCGCCGGATAGCTGAGCGTGAACCAGAGGTTCGGAAGCGCCTGCGCCGAGGCGTCCGCCTCCCGCACATAGCAGTGCGTCACGCCCGCAAGCGGCGTCAGCTTCGCCGCCGCCGCATCCAGCGCCTCCCGTGGGACCGTGGACGCGCAGAGGGCCGAGCGGTAGCCGAGGCGGCGCGTGTCGAAGACGGCGCCGAAGCGGCGCACCGTCCCTGCGGCGCGCGCGCGCGCGAGGCAGGCGAGCAGATCCGCCTCGGCGCACCCCAGCTCGCGCGAAAGCGCCTCAAAGGGCCGCGCGCAGAGCGGAACGCCCCGCTGCAGCGCGACCACCATCTCCGCGTCGTCCACGCCTCACCGCTTGTTGTAGGGGAAGCTCACGACGTCGTCGACGATCTGGCGGGCGAGATCGGCCGCGATGCGCTGCGCCGCGCCGCGCTCGCCCGTGAGCAGGTCGCCCTGCACGAGGAACGTCGTCTCCGCCTTGTAGACGCGCCTGTCCGCCAGCACCTTGCCGCCGTCCTTGTCGATGAGCGACACTTCGGCCGTCACGAAATAGCGGTATTCGCCCGCGCGCATGCCGTAGCCGCGGTCGAAGGAAACGGGGCGGCGTTCCGCCCGCACGAGCACGCCCTGCACCTCAAGGGACGAATCGCCGGGACGGCGGACGGCAAACGTGCCCTCGCGCTGGAATTCGCGCAGCGTGTACTGCGCGGCGATCGGCCCCAGTTCGGCCGACGCCGTGCGGTTCTCGAAGACGGGGACCGCGACCGTGCGGATTTCCTCCGGCACGCGCGACGTCCAGCGGTAGTCGGGAAGCCCCGAACAGCCGCAGAGGGCGAGGACGGGGACGAGAAGAAGAGATGCGCGACGCGTCATGTGCCAGTCTCCTTTCACTTGCTCGGCTCAACGCCGGGGGCGGACGGTTCGGCGAGCGCCTCAAGGCGCGCGCGCGCGGCGTCCGCATGCGGCGAGTCGGGATGTTCGGCGAGGAAGCGCTCCCACGACGTGCGCGCCGCGTGGCGCGTGCGCTGCTTCGTGTCGTAGAACTTCGCGCTCCGGTAGGCGTCCTCCGCCACGTGGGCCTCCAGCTCGGCGGCCCAGGCCTTCAGCTCCTCGGCCTGCTCAAGGTCGGGCAGACGCGCAAGCGTCATCTTCAGGTAGCCCGCCGCGTCGCGGCAGCGCGGGATGTTGTACGCGAGGCGGCGGCACAGCCACATGCGCGCGCGCGCCTCAAGGTAGGCCGCCCGGCGCGCCTCGGACGTGACGGGGAACCTGCTCTGCAGCGTCGCGTAGACCTTCACGGCCTCCTCGTACTGGCTGTCCTGCTCGCGGAGGTCGGCAATCTTGAGCATCGCCTCGGCCACGTAGGGCGCGCCCGGCGCGCGGCGCACGACCGACTCGTAGTGCTGGCGCACGAGGCGGTTCGAGAGGAAGGAGAAGCCGAACCAGGACTTCTTCTTCTCGACCATCGTGTTCACGAGTTTGTAGGCGTATTCGACCATTTCGAGATACTTGCAGTCGCGCGCGTAGAAGTCAAGCAGGTACTCCACCTGCTCGAACGCCTCCTCGTAGTCCTCCAGCGGCCCGGCGAGCAGCTGCGCGTAGCGCAGCTGCGCCTGCGGCGCCTCCTTCGCGGCAGGCCACGCGCGCACGAGCGCGTCGTATGCCTTCGCGGCCCCCTTGGGGTCGTCGCTCCTCTCAAGCTCCTGCGCGTAGGCGAACTGCTCCGCCGGCGTGTCGCGCTTGGCGCCGAACCACCAGCTCTTCTCGCGGCGCTCGGGCTGCTTCACGTCGTCGAGGCCGTCGAAGCCCGGATAGGCGTCCGTCGCATACGGCGAGTTGCCGCCCGTCGAGGCGCCCGCCACGTTCCGCGCCGGCGCCGCCGGCGCGACGCCGAGCGCCGAAGCCGCGACGGCGCACACCAAGATCCTGTAAAGTGCTGTGTTGCCCATGCCCTGCCCGCTGTTCGTTTGTTTGACGTTTCTCCATAGTATACCACATCGCGCGCCCGCGCACTACCTCGGCGCGTGGCGTCCGACAGCAGCCCGCACGCACCGCCCAATCCACCGTAGAGCCTACGCCCCACAGCGCCACGCGCCGAGGGCACCGTCTCTTCCGCCCCGCCAGGACAGTCCTCGTGCTGCGCTAGCGCCTCAGCGTGCCGACGAAGACCGAATTGCCCCCCGTCCCGACCCACAGCATGCGCGGGTCGAACGGGTCGAGGGCGAGCGTCGAGGCGTTCCAGTTCTGGAGCTGCGGACCGTCCAGAACCGACCACGTCACGCCGTCGTCGCGCGAATGGACGACGCCCCCGCCCACGGAATGGTCGTGGTAGGGGTGGTCGGAGAGGGCGACGAAGAGTTCGCCGCGCGACACGAGCGCCGCGTCGCAGAACGCATCCGCCAGCACCCGCTTCCACGTCGCACCGCCGTCCACGCTGAGCCACGCGCCGCCCGGACGCATCTCACGCGTCCGGGCGCGCCACTGTGCGCGCGCCGTCACGAGGATCCTACTCCCTTCCACGACGACGCGCCGGATCTCGCCGAGACGGAGCGCGGGGGGCGTGAGGCGGCGCCAGCCCGCGCCGTCCAGCGTCCCTGCGTAGACGGCGGCCGGCTCCGCATCCGTCCCCGCGACGCCGGCGACGAGGCGGTCGTCCGCCGCCGCAAACGTCCGCACGCGCGAAGCGACGGGGCACGCCGCCGTGTCGCCGCCCGTCCACGTCGCGCCGCCGTCCACGCTCGTCACAAGCCCCTTCCGGCCCGCGTAGAGGACGCGGTAGCGCGGCTTCGCGCCGAGGACGACGAGGTCGCGCGCGGGCGCGTCCACCCAGCCGCTCGCCGCGTTCGTGCAGGGCGTCCAGGTGGCGCCGCCGTCCACGCTCGTCGCCACGCAGCCCGTGCCGCCGCCGCCCCAGGAGCCGAAGCCGGCCCAGAGGCGCTGCGGGTCGTCCGGCGCCTCGGCGAGCGAGAAACACGAATTGGAATACGCGGACGGCACGCCCGCCATCGCGCGGCGGAACGAGCGGCCCGCGTCGTCCGTCACGAGCAGGCCGATGTCGAAGTAGCCGAGGTAGACGCGCCCCGGACGGTGGCGGGAGGGGACAACGGTGTGGAGGCACGTCACCTCCAACCCCGTCCCCGCGAACGTGCCGTCCGCGCGCTCCTCGCAGTAGCGCTGCGCCCAGCCGGCCCCGCCGTCCTCCGTCGCGTAGACCATGCCCGACGTGCCGAAGGCGACGCGCGCGGGGTCGAGGGGCGAAAGCGCGAGGCACGTCGCGGCGGGGCCCCAGAAGGTGATCCAGCCGGGACGGCGCGCCGGGAACGTGTCCCGCCAGGAGCGCCCGCCGTCCACCGTCTTGAAGATGCCCGTACACCACCAGGCGGCGCCGCCCGTCCAGGCGACGTCGGGGTTACGCGGATCGACCGCCAGGCCGTCCGTCCACGTGCAGAGGTTGTCGTCGCAGCCGGGCCGTCCGGCGCGCTGGGGGATGCCCGCCGTGCGCGCCTGCCAGGAGCGTCCGCCGTCGTCGCTGCGGTAGACGCCGGCGGACCACGGGGCCTCGCCGCCCTTCTGGCGCAGCGTCACGTAGACGACGCGGGGATCGGACGGACTCCAGGCGAGACGGCGCGTGCGCCGGTGCGCCGGCAGACCCGCGTTCGACGGTTCCCAGGTGCAGCCGCCGTCCTCGCTGCGAAAGACGCCCCGGTTCGACGTGAGGAGCATCGACGCGCCGTTCGTCGCGTTGAACGCGAGGTCGAAGACGTTGACGTCCTTCGCGAGGCCGCCCGTCACGACCATCCGCCACGACTCGCCCGCGTCGTCCGAACGCCAGATCTCGCCGCGTGCGCCCGTCTGCGTGCGCGGCTGCCCCACCGCCGCGTAGACGACATCCGGGCGGACGGGGTGGAAGGCGAACTTCGAGATCTGGACCGTGTGCGACGAGGCGGAAACCGGGGGAAGGCCGGTCCGCTTCTCCTGCCAGGTCCGGCCCCGGTCGCACGTCTTGTAGATGCCGCCCGGCGAACCGAGGAAGAGGACGTCGGGGTTCGTTGGATGTTCGGCGATCGTCTCGATGAACATGTTTCTGAGCCCGCGGTTGCGCATCTCGTAGTGGCGCCCCGCGTCCTCTGAGTAGTAGAACCCGCCCACGTCGCAGCCGACGAAGAGGCGGTTCGTGTCGAAGCGACTCCAGCACAGCGACTGGATCCAGCCGCCGCCGCCCGGGCCGACGCTGCGCCACTCCGCCGGCATTTCCGTCCGCAGCCCCCTCACACGCTCCGCAAGCGGATTCGCCCATGCGCCCGCCACGAGCACGAGCGCCGCGCACGGCGCCCAGCCCCGATGAAGTCCCCTCATGTCTTCTCCTTTCTACTTTCGGGCCGCACCCGACGCGCGGAAGTCGAGCAGGTGGCCGAGGATCGACCGAAACCCGCGATAGTAGAACCCGAAGTCGAAGAGCGTCCGGAACGAGCAGAGCCGCCGCAGAAGCGCCTCGGGCTGGAAGAACCCGGCGTAGACGCGCCGGACGGCGGATTTGATCTCGTCCTCCGTCGCCTTCGGCGTCTTCGTGATCGGGCGGCGCATGTCGTACTCGTCCCAGTCGAGCGTCGTGAGGCCGTCCTGCGCCTGCAGTTCGCGGAAGAGCGGCGTGCCGGGGTAGGGGATCGTCATCGTACACTGGAGCGTGGAGGCCCAGCCCTTCGCGAGCATCCGCCGCGCGAGGCGCACGGTGTTCTCGATTTCGGCGGGCCCCTCCCAGGCGTGGCCGAACATGAAGGTGAGGTGGACGTCGAGGCCCGCCTTGTGCGCCCAGGCGGCGCCCTGTTCGACGTCCTCGACCTTGAGCGCCTTCACGAAGCGGTCGAGCGTTTCCTGGTTGGCCGACTCCACGCCGAAGAGGACGAGGCGGAAGCCCGCCCGGCGCATGAGCCTGTAGTCCTCGAACGCGAGGCGGCCGAAGCGCATGTTGCAGTCGATGCGCACCTTCTTCGGATAGCCGCGCCGGATCATCTCGTGGCAGAACGTCCGCAGCCAGTCGCCCACGGGGAAGGAGCCGGAGTCGTCCATGATCTCCTTCACGCCGTAGCGCGCGATGAGGTCGCCGATCTCGTCCACCACGTCGATCGGGTCGCGCGTGCGGTAGGTGGGGTAGAGCGTTGTCCAGCTGCAGAACGTGCATTTCGCGTGCCAGCAGTCGCGCCCCGCCATGAGGTAGGTGCCGGGCGTCTTGCGGAAGTTGCCGTTCTTGTAGGCGTAGAGTCGCCAGCGGCAGAGGTCGCGGTCGATCCACGGTGTCGTCTTGAGGTCGTGGTCGAGCCGGAAGCGCCCCGTGTTGCCGCCCCGGTACCAGATGCCGGGCTCGAAGCGGGCGGGGTCGAAGCCCGAGGAGACGAGGTTGAGGAGGAGGAAGTCCCAGTCGCCGCCGGTGAGGACGTAGTCGACGGGGCAGTTTTCCATCGTCTCGTCGGGGAGCGCGGTCACGTGGTCGCCCACGAGGACGACCTTCGCGGCGCGCGCCGGATGGGTCGCCTTGAAGGCGGCGATCCACGCCCAGTGGCGCTTGACGACGGGGGTCTTCGTCTCCAGCACCACGACATCCGGCGCGAAGGCCGCAAGGCGGTCGCTCAACGTCTCGGGCGACCATTCCTCGGCGATGCCGTCCAGCCACGCAACCTCGTGCCCGGCCTTCTTCAGCATCGTCGCCGCCGTCGCGGGCACGACGGGGAAGATGTAGGTGGGGCGCGAGAACCACTGGAACTGGCGGTTCTGCGAGAGGAGCGGCACGCCCTTCTCGCTCGGCAGCGGCGGATAGCAGATCGCGATGCGCATGGCGCCGGGGCCCGCTTACCACTTGTAACCGAGGCCGAGCATGTAGCGGAAGTCGCTCGACTTCGTGTGCGGGCCGGGGTTCGCGTTGTAGTCCCAGTCGATCTTGCCCATCAGCTGCCAGGCGGCCGACAGGGCGTAGGTGAAGCCCACGTCCGCGTCGATCAGGTAGGCGTCCGCCCAGTCGCCCACGTCGGGCAGGTATTCGAGGTTGTGGGTGAAGGCGAGGCCGCCGATCCAGCGCGGACTCCACGAGAGGTGGTGGGCGTAGCGCACCGTGCAGCGGTCGTCGTCCTTCGCGTGTTCGTATTTCTCCTTGATGTAGGTGAGGCCGGCCTCCTGGTTGAAGGACCACTTGCCCGTGAGGTCGTGCTCGGCGCCGTCCAGCCACTGGTAGCCGAAGCCGGTGCCGAGGCGGTAGCGGTACTGGAGGTCGTTGATGCCGTCGCGCTCGTACTTGCCGTTCAGGTAGGAGTAGACCTTGGTCGCCCAGAAGTGGTCGAACTGCGAGCCGAGTTCGATGCGGTCCTCGGTCTTCTCCTTGCTGTCGCGCGTCGTGCCGCTCTGGGCGAAGTAGTAGCCGAAGCTGCCCGCGTAGCGGTCCTTCTCCCAGCGGCGGGCCGCGTCCGCCGTGAGGGCGACCTTCTCGCTCGTCGTGTTGCCGCGCGCGGCCGTGCCGCTGAAGTTGACGGCGCCGTGCCAGGCCTCGGGCTCGGGGTTGACGGCCTTGACGCGCTTCATGTCAAGCGGCCGGCCCGTGAGGGTGTAGGCGCCGTCCTTGAGGGCCACGACGCCCTCCGCCGTCGTCCGGTCGACGTACTGGACTGTGTTCGTCTTGGCCGTCTCCAGCGTCGCGACCTTGCCGGCGGCGATCTTCACCTCGCCCACGTCGTCCGACTTGAACGTGATCTCGTCCCCCACGATCCGCACGACCTCGCCCGTCAGGCGGGCCCCGCTCTTGAAGACGACCGTATCGGCCGAAACGGCCCACGCACACGCCACCGCGCACGCGCACGCCGCGACAGTTCTCATCGACATCATCCGTTCATCCTTTCCGCTTGAAAGATGGCGGACAGTATAGCACATTTCGCGCGTCGGCGCGGGAGCGTGGCCCTTCCGGGCGCTACGGGAGGAGGCCGCAGAAGGCGAGGCGGCGGTCGATCTCGGCCTTCTCGGCGGATGAGAGCTTCACCTCGTCCACGAGCCACTTCCGCGCGCCGCCCTTCGGCGCGCGCCGCCGCGTGTAGGTGTTCGTGAAGACGCCGCGCCGCTGGAGGACGTAGAGGTGCGGGCCGCGCATCTGGTCGTCGGAGCCGCCGAAGTTCTCGCCCAGGTTGACCATGAGGAGGAACTTCGCGTAGAGGTCCGCGAGCGTTCCGTCCGGGTCGCCCCGCTGCTCCGCCGCCCACATCCGCGCGAGGAGGTCCGCATACGCCGGGCGCTGCGTGATCATTCCCTCCGTGCCGAGCGCGCGTCCCTGGTAGAGCCACCCCTTCGCGCCCCAGCCGCTGAAGACGGTTCGGATCGCCGGCTTCGCCGCGACGAGCTGCGCGATGCGCGCGTTGACCGCGCTCCCCGGGGACTCCTCCTTCACGTACCCGTAGACCTCCGGGTAGTCCTTCGCGAGCTGCACGAGCAGCTTCACGTCGGGCTGCGGGCTCTTCCCGTTGTACGTCTGGATGATGACGGGGCCTGTCGCGATCTGCGCGAGCGCGCGGTAGTGCGCCTCGATGTCGGCCTGCGTCTTCGCGTCGTCCGGCGGGCGCGCGAGGATCGCCGCCTTCTTCACGCCGTGGCGCGCGAACGCCGCCGCCGCCTCGCGCGCCCGGGCGAGCGCCGCCGCCGAGGTCGGCCCCGGGCAGACCGCCACGAGGCACGCCGTGAAGTCCGGCTGCGCCGCCCGCGCCGCGAGCGCGTCAAGCCCCTTCACGTATTCGCCCTCCGCCACGAGATCCGCCACCTCGCCCGCCGTCGGCCACACGACGCCCGCCGCGCCGCACGCGCCCACGAACGCGGCCTCCTTCGCGAGGACCGCGCCGTCGAGCGCGCCCTCCGCCGTCCACGGCGTGCAGAGGAGCGGGAACGGTCCCCGGAGCGCCGTCGGCCTGCCGCGCCGGAAGCCGTCGAGGAGCGCGCGCTTGCGCGGATTGTCGAAGGAGGGCCTCTGCGCGCCCGGCTTCTCCGCCTCGTGCTCGACGCTCCACCCCGTCCATTCGCGGAAGGCGTGGTACGTCCAGTCCCAGCCCTCCTCCTCGAAGAGGTCGATGCAGTCGCGCAGGTAGTCCGCCGCGCCTTCGGCCCAGGCAATGGCCGAGAACTCGCCCACGTAGATGCGCGCGCCGTGGCGCGCCTGGAAGTCGCGCACCGGCTTCAGCGTCCGCCGCAGGAAGTCGCGGTTCCAGCCCTTCGCGGCGTCGGGGTACTTCGTGCGCGTCCACGTCGGGCCGCCGACGCCCTGGTGCGTGAAGGCGTGGGGCACGTACATGTGGACCTGGTAGATGATGTTCGTGAGCGCGAGCGGCTTCAGGTAGCTGAACGTCGCCGGGCCGTCGTAGCAGTTCGACTCGACGATGACGGGCGTCTCGGGGTCGATGGCGCGGATCGCCTCGGCGGCGCGGCTCTGGAGCGACCAGTAGTCGCAGCCCGGCAGCGCGGGCGCGAGCTGCTGGGGCTCGTTGACGAGGTCGAAGCCGAAGATCTCCGGGCGTGCCCTGAAGCGCGTCGCGATCTTCCGCCACGTCACGATGAACGCCTCCGCGTACGTCGCGTCGTGGCACATGTAGAGGTCCTTCCGCTCGTCGCGCGCACCGGGGGCGGCGTGGAGGTCGACGACGATCTGGATGCCGTACTTCTTCGCCCAGGCGAGGTGCTTCTCCAGGAGGTCGAGCTGGCCGTCGATGTAGCGGTCGAAGTCGGCGAGGTCGCGGTTGCCGCCCGTCGTGTTCCACTGGCGCGTCATCTGGAAGCGCGCGAGCGTGACGCCCCAGCGGTGGAGCGCCTTGAAGTCCTCCTCCGAGAGGCCGAGCCCGAGCATGACGCCGCGCCGCGCGGGCGCGTCCTTCACGCGCGGCGTGTAGACGCAGCGGTGGGTCTGGTTCGTCTCCGGCCAGAGCGGGGGTAGCTCCTCCACCTTGAAGGTCGAGAGGTCGAACTCAACGCGCCCGCAGGCGTCCTGCAGACCAAGCGTGAACGTGCCCGGCGCGCGCTTGACGCCCACGTTGCCGTCGGTGAACAAGACGGTCTGCCAGGGGAAGTCGCCGCCGACCTGCGCCGCGCCGGGATAGTTCAGCGCCCCCGAGGCATCGTCGCGGTACGTTCCCATGAACTTGAAGCCGAGGTAGCGCGGCTCAGGACGCGAGACGCCGAAGCCGCGCGCCCGGATCGACGCCCGGAAGACCTTCCCGTTGTGGCGCGAGAAGTCGTAGGCGCACGTCGCCGAGCCGGAATCCACCTTCCCCGCCGGGATGTCCACCGTCACGACGTCGCCCGTGCGCGTCGCGTGCTTTCCGAGCTTCCAGTTCTCGCCCCCAGCCCACGCCGCCGCCCACAGGAGCCCAGCGCACGCCGCCACTCCGAACCGCGCATACCGCATCGTCTTCTCCCTTTCCCTTTATCCCATCAGTTCCCAGCCGGGACGGTAGGTCGCGCGGAGATACTGGTTCGCCGCGTCGTCGTTCGTGAACCGCCGGCCGTCCCAGAGGAGCCTCTTCACGCCCGCGCGCGGGGCGGCGTTGCCGAGCAGCACCGTCGTCGCAAGCGGCGCGGAGTAGTCGAAGTTGCACCCGCAGGGACGGCCCGGGTTGCGGATCGCGCGCAGCCAGTCCGTCGGGTGGTCCATCCCCTTCTCGCGCGGGAAGAGCTTCGGCGGACGCTTCTTGTAGAGGTCCTTCGGGCCGAAGACGAGGCCGTCCCCGTGCGGCCCGATGCGGATGATCCCCTTCTCGCCCACGAAGATCGAGCCGAGGCAGCCGAGCGACTGCCCGTACTTCTTCTCCAGTTCCTCGACGACGGGCGGCAGGTTCTGGTAGGCGCGCTGGCGGCAGACGCCGATCTTGTCCACATGGTCCTTGTCGTAGGGCACGCCCGGCTTCACGCCGTCGAACCAGCGGAGCGTCACAGGATCCATGCCGGCGCGCGCCGGATACTTCCACTCGATCTCGGTCGCCCACGTCCAGCTGCCCGCGCAGCCCCACTCGGCGCGCTTCGTCTCCACGCTCTCCGGCACCACCGTCCCCAGGTCAAGCGCCCAGAAGACGGGGTCGATGATGTGCGTGCCCATGTTGCCGATCGAGCCATTGCCGTAGCCGATCCAGTCGTGCCAGTCATGCGGATGGAGGCCGTTGTGGTCCTGGGTGGGCGCATAGTAGTCGCACACCGGCGCGGGGCCGCACCAGCTGTCCCAGTCCATGCCCTTCGGCGGCTCGGCCTTCGGCGGACGGTAGAGCATCGCGTTGAGGCGGTCGTCGTAGCTCCACACCTCCCGCACCTGCCCGATCGTCCCCGCGCGGATGTACTCCACGAGGCGGCGCATCCCCTCCTCGCTGTGGCCGTGGTTCCCGACCTGCGCGACGATGCCCGTCCGCTTCTGCATCGCGTGCATGAGGCGCACCTCCTCCACCGTGAGCGCCATCGGCTTCTCCACGTAGACGTGCAGACCCTTCGCCATCGCGCGCAGGGCCGCCGGGGCGTGGTGGTGGTTCGGCGTCGCGATCGCAACGGCGTCGAGGTTCTTCGCCTCCTTCTCCAGCATCTCGCGGTAGTCGTAGTAGGCGCGGATCTTCGAGGTGTCCGTCTGCGGCTGGTGCGCCTTGACGACGGCGCGCACCTTGTCCCAGTGCGAGGGATCCGGCTCGGCGAGGCAGACGATCTCCTCGTCCGGCCCGCACATGCTGTTGAGGATGCCGTAGCCCGTCGAGAGCCCCATGCGCCCGCCGCAGCCGATGAGGCCGAGGCGGATCTTCCGCGCGCCGCCCGGCCCGTTCGCCGCCGCGCCGATGGAAAAGAGGGGCAGCGCCGCCGTCCCCGCCGCGAGTTTCAAAAATGCACGTCTCTTCATCTTCATCGTTCTCCTTGCCGTTCACGATTCAGCAGTCCCGATCGCCTCGCAGAGCGCCACGTCGCCGCCGTGGAAGACGAGGACGACGCGGTGGAGCGTGACCGTGCCGCCCTGCTCCTTCAGGTTCCAGGCCCGCGCGAGGTCGTGGTCGGCCGCGTAGCGCGCGAGCTGCGCCGCCGCCGCGTCGCGGATCTTCGCGAGCGCGGCGGGCGAGGCGTCGTCCGACGCCTTGAGGTACTTCAGCTCGACGAGGGCGGCGTGGCCGATCTCCGGCCAGCGCGCGAGCTGCGGCTCGAAGGCGATGTCGATGAACCCGCCCGCCGACTCCCGCTCGTGGCGGACGATGTACGGCCCGTGCCCCACGTAGAGGAGCGCGCAGAGCGCCGTCTGCACGACGCGCTCGCCCTCGACGGCGTCGCGCACCTTCCAGTAGCGCGAGACGACCGAGGCCGCCGTCTCCAGCGGCGCGCGCCAGTCGCCGTGCCGCGCGAAGTCCGTCATCGCGTTCGCGACGTCGAAGAGGCGCGGGTCGATGCCGTTCAGGTCCTGGTACGCCTTCGGCACGAAGTCGTGCAGGAACTCCCCGACCGTCAGGTTCGGGATGCCGAGCCGCGACTGCCCGAGGTCCTCCCCTGTCACCGTGACGAGCCCGTTGTAGAAGAGGAACGAGACGAAGTTGTCCGCGACGCCGAGCTCCTTCGCCTGGAAGGAGTCCCGCAGCGTCGCCGTCGCGCCGAGGCGCGCGAGCAGGTCCTCCAGCCGGTGGAAGTTGCCGTTGATCCTCCGCCCCTCCGTGATGACGTGGCGGATCTTCATGTAGTCGGTGCGCAGGTTGCGGTCCACGAGCTCCGGCTGCGGCTTGTGGTTCTGCAGGAAGTACTGCATGTAGTAGAGGACGAGCGTCGGGTTCGCGACGCGCGGCGGCTCCTTCCCGTCCGGCCCCGTCTCGGGCGAGAAGCGGTAGTTGTCGTACCACCGGCGCATCGTCTCGAAGACGGCCGCCTCGTCGAACGCGAAGCCGGCGTGCGCGCGGTAGTAGGCGAGCATCTCGCGGACGTCGCCGTGCGTGAAGCCCGTGAGCGCGGCGAAGGCCGGGTTCAGCGAGATGTTCGTCGCGATGTTGAAGCCGCTCGTCACGTCGTCCATCGTCACGGGCGTCACGCCCGTCACGAAGAGGCGCGTGATGGGCGCGCCGATGCCCGTCGTCGCGAGCTTGAGCTCGTTGAAGAACTGCTTGAAGAAGCCCTCGCCGTGGCAGAGGGCCTCGTAGCTCTCGCGCGATCCGGCGAGGATCGTGTTCGTGAAGTTGTCGTACTCGTCGATGCAGACGTAGAGCCTCGCGCCCGAGCCCATCAGCCGGGTCGTGAGGGCGTTGAGCTTCTCGTGGCACGTCCGCTTGGCGCGGATCGCCTCCGCCGCGCCTTCCGGGAGCAGCGCGGCATGGCGCGCGGCAAACTCGTCGATGATGTCCCGGCAGTAGGCGTCAAAGCTCGCCTCCACGCGGTCGGCGCGCTTCTCGACCGCCGAGAAGTTAAAGCCGAGCCAGAGGTACTTCCCCTGCTCGCCCGTCGGATCGCGCCCGATGTCGAGGCCGCCGAAGAACGCCTCGAAGCGGTCCGCGTAGTCGATGTCGTAGTAGGCCTGGAGAATCGCGCAGAGGAGCGACTTCCCGAAGCGGCGCGGGCGCAGGAACATCGCGTAGGAGGTCTTCTCCAGCTCGCGGATGAGCGCGGTGCGGTCAACGAAGTAGCCGTTCTCCGCGCGGATCCGCGCGAAGTCCGTCACGCCGTACATGATCTGCTTCATCTTCTCCATGCCCGCATTATACCACAATCCCCCGCCCGCGATGATCGGGGTTCGCGGTCCTCGGAGTCTACGGCCTCACCGCCCACGGCGCCCGGTAGGCCTTTGTGAGCCAGGCGGCGTCGCCCGTGCCGTTCGCGAAGACATTCCGCACGGGATCCCAGTCGAAGCCCGCGTCGTGGACGTAGCTCAGGTTGCAGAGGTTGCAGAGGATCGACGCGCGTGCGCCGACCTCCGCCGGCGAGCAGGGCTGCCGGCGCGTCTGGACGCAGGACACGAAGTCCGACGGATGCCCGTTCGCCTTGTAGAGCTGCACCTTCGCCTTCTTGAGCCCGAACGCCTTCGTCGCCCTGTTCACCGCGTCGAGGAGACTGCGGTCGTTTGCCGGGCGCGGCGGTTCACCCGCGCGCGGGGCATGCCAGAAGGCGACGCGCGGCATCGCGTCGAAGGTCCCCTCGTTGAGCCGCGCCTGCAGGGCCGCGTCGGGCGCGACGCCCGCGCCGCGCCACACGGCGAGCCGCCCGCGGTTCACCGCCACGACGCCCTCCGTGCCGTAGAAGATCACACCCCAGACGGAGCCGCCGTAGGGATTGTGGCGGATGACGCAGCCGTCTGCGCAGACGAACGACATGCCGCGCTGGCGGCGTCCGCCGTCGAAGGGGTTGCGCGAGGACGCGAGCGCCGACTTGACGACCTTGACGGGGCCGCTCCCGTCGAGCCCCAGGCCCCACTGGGCGATGTCGAGGTGGTGCGCCCCCCAGTCCCCGCACATGCCGAGGCCGAAGTAGTCGTCGAAGCGCCAGAACATCGGGAAGAAGTCGTGGACGCCGCGCGGCGCCAGGCAGTCCGAATATTTGACGCGCGGCGCGCCGCCGCACCACATGTCGAAGTCGACGTCCGGGTTCGGCGCCCCCTCCGCCGCCGCGTTCGCGGGGTTCTCGAAGTCGCGGTGGGGGCGGGACGGCCCGCCGTAGTTCACGTCCACAAGCGAGACGCGCCCGATGCCGCCGTTGCGCACGACCATGCACGCCGTGCGGAACTCGATCCCCGAGCGCTGCATCGCGCCCGTCTGGAGGATGCGCCCGTACTTCGCGGCCGCCGCCATCACGGCCTTCGCCTCCTCCACGGTGTGGGTGAGCGGCTTCTCGCAGTAGACGTCCTTCCCGGCCTTCATCGCCTCCACGGCCATGTAGGCGTGCCAGTGGTCCGGCGTCGCGATGCACACCATGTCGAAGGAGGGGTCGGCGAAGACGGCGCGGAAGTCGGCCACCGCGCGGCACGCCGTCCCCGGCACGCCGAGCTGCGGGTTGGCCGCGTAGTAGTCGTTCACCACGCGCGCACGGTCCTCGCGGCGCACGCGGTCGCAGTCGCACACCGCCGTCACGACGAGGTTCGGCTGCCCCAGAAACGCATGCAGGAGGTCGCGCCCCTGCTTGCCCGCGCCGATGAGCGCGAGCGTCGCCTTGCCGACGGCGTTCCGTCCGTGCCCGATGAACGGGAACGCGGCGGCGGCGAAGAGGCCGCCCGTCACGAACGCGCGGCGGCTGACCGACCGATTCAACGTTTTCATGCCGCGAGTATAGCACATCACCGCCGCTCGTCCCAATCGTACGTCACGGTGTCCCCGTCGCCGAAGCGCCACCGCTGCGGACGCGGCGTCTCCAGCCAGTCGAGCGGTTCGCCCGTCGCCGCCGGACGTGAGGCGGTCTTCCACGCCGCCCCCAGCGCGCGCGCGACCTCGGGATCCGCCGCGAGGCTCCGCTTCCAGCTCGTGAAGAGCGCCGTGCCGCTGCGCGCGACGAGGTCGAGCCACTGGCGGTTCAGGTGCCACGGGACGTCGCCCGCGTTCACGAGGCCCACGCAGTCGCCGTCGTTCAGGTAGAACGTGCCGTTGTGGATGGCGCGCATGCCGAGCGTGTTCGGCCCCATCTTCCGCGTGCGCGCCCACTCGCGGCCGCTCGTGTCGTCGCCCGTGCGCTGCAGCTCGAAGAGCCCGGCGGCGAAATGGTCGATCGCGTTGCAGCCGATGATCAGCATCCGCTCGCCCGCCGCCTCGCGCATCGCCCGGTAGAGGCCGCGCACGACCTCCGCCGACGTCCGCGAACGGTCACGCCACGCCGCGAGCGGCTTCTTCACGGGCGAGTCCTCAAGCTCGAAGCCCCAGGTGAACCCCCAGTCGTAGGTGATGAAGTCGATCTTGACGAGCGCCATGCCCCAGTCGGCGAAGCGGGCGAGCTCGGCGCGCAGGCGCCGCTCCCACTTGGGGTCGGTCGGGTCGACGGGCAGGGCCTCCTTGCCCTCGTCCGGGTCGAAGGGACGGTACCAGAGGCCCGGCCGCGCGCCGAGCGCCTTCACGCGCCGCGCGAACTCCTCCATCGGCATGCCCCAGTGCGGGTTGACCGCACCCCACTGTCCGCCCGGCTTCGAGGGGTCGCCGCCGCGCTTGAGCGCGTTCTGCCAGCCGTCGTCCACGACGACGAACGGACGGTTCGCCACGGGCGCGCCCGGCTGGGCGTCCATTGCCTCGACGAGGAACTTCGCGTCGGCCAGGAAGTTCGTCGCCGTGTTCTTCCCGTAGGCGCAGTACCAGTCGTTGTAGCCGTAGACCGGCGCGGACGGGAGGCGCGGCGCGGGGCACATCGCGCGGCAGAACGCGCGCCCCGCCGCGAACGGACGCTCCCCTTCCGCGCCCTTGCGGGAGACGAGCGTGCAGAGCGCGAGCGCGCGGTCCCCCAGCGCCACGGGCGACGCGCCGGCCCGCACGTCGAGGCGCAGCGTCAGGCGATCCGGGAAGGCCCGCCAGCACGCAAAGGCGTTCGGCTGCACCTTCACGCCGTAGCCGTCGGTGCGCGTGCCGTCCGTCGCGAGGACATACCACGCCATCGCCCCGCCGCGCGGCGCCTTCGGCGCGTCGACGCGCCGCCAGGCGCTGTCGCCGTAGGTGCGCTCCCACATGCCGCCGAGGACCTTCGTCTCCGCCCCGAGGCGCCCCCGCCAGACGAGTTCGACGCACGACGCCGTCCCGCCGTTCAGGGTGAGCGTGCCGTCGTCCGCCAGGACGACGCGCGCGCCGGCGGGTTGTCCGTCGACCTGCACGGCGTCGGGCGCCGTCAGATTGATGAAGTCCATCGCCGGAACCGTTCCGGCAAAGAGCGTCACAAGGGGGAGCAACATCCGTTTCATGGTCATCTCCGTTTTCCTTCGTTCATGCGGCGTTGGGCCGTTGGGCATACGCGCACCCCGGCGTGCGACCGGCCGGCCACGGAGGCCACCGTCTCGCCGCCCGCGCCGACTGCCCGATTTGACGTTTTCACGCCGCCAGTATAGCATATCCCCGCCGCGTCCACACGGCGGCGACGCACGGCGGAGGGGAATCGCTTTCCATGGACGCGCACGACGGGAAATGGTATGCTCCATCTTCCTATGCCAAAAGAAAAGAAAGTCTATCTCGACGCGCGCGACTACCTGCGCGACATGTGGCGCCTCGCGCGCCAGGTTCTCGACTCCGGCTGGCGGCCCGACGTGCTGCTCGCCCTCTGGCGCGGAGGCGCGGAAGTCGGCGTCGCCGTCCACGAATACCTCAAGGTGCAGGGCGTTTCGGTGCGCCATATGCCCATCAAGTGCTCCAGCTACACCGGCATCGGCACACGCTGCGCCAAGGTGACGTTCGAGCATGCCGACGGCGTCTTGGCACAGCTCAAGCCCGGCACGAAGGTGCTCGTCGTCGATGACGTCTTCGACACGGGCCGCACGGCCGTCGCCGTCCACGAGCGCCTCGTCGCCTGCGGCTGCGACATGCGCATGGCATGCGTCTACTGGAAGCCCGAGAAGAACCTCACCGCCTACAAGCCCGACTTCCACGTGCGCACGCTCGAAAGCTGGATTGTCTTTCCCCATGAAATCGAGGGCCTCACCCCCGCCGAAATCGCCGAGAAGGACGAAGTCCTCGCCGCGCTGATGAAGATTAAGTAGTTAAGTGATTAAGTTGACCTCCAGAATTAGGTCTGACCTGATTTTGGAGGTTTGGTCATTGTTTCGGCAATCGTGGCAAAAATCATCAACCAACCTCCAGAATTAGGTCTGACCTAATTCTGGAAACTGTGGTTTTCAGTGTAATGGCAGAACTTAACGACTTAACCACTTAAAGCGAAGCGACTTAATGACGAAGCGCCGCAACGGACGTTGCGGCGCTTCGTTTCGGCATGTCGGCCTACAGGAATCAGAATTCCTGCGAACGACGGCGGGACCGCGCCCGGATGCGCGCGCGCGCAGATTTCTTGCGCGCCTTCACGCAGGGCTTCTCGAAGTAGCGCTGATCGCGCAGCGTCTTGATGACGCCCTCCTTGTCGAGGATCTTCTTCAAGCGCTTAAGGCCGCGCTCGACGGTTTCGCCCTTTTTCAGCTTCAGCTGAATCGCCATGCCATGTCACCTCACTTTCAAGCTTTCGGATCTTCGGACTCCAAAAAAGTCGTGGTAGTTTACCATCTCGTTGCCCGTCGCGCAAGCACGAATCCGAAGAACGTGCAAACGCGCCGCCGGCCGCCCCCGCACCTCTGTCCAGGCTACGAGTCGTTGTGGACGACGTCCGCGCCGGTGTTGCGGAGATGGCGCTCCAGCTTCCCGAGAAGCCAGGTGAACGTCATCACCAGAACGAGGTAGATCGCCGCGACCGTGAGGTAGGGCGTGTAGACGGAATACGTCTGGGAGCGGATGATGTCGCCGCCCTTGGCGAGGTCCCTGAGCGCGATGTAGCCGACGATGGACGTGTCCTTCATGAGGACGATGAACTCGTTGCCGAGCGCGGGCAGGACGTTGCGCACCGCCTGCGGCAGGACGATCCGGAGCATCGTCTTCCAGTAGCCGAGGCCGAGTGCGCGCCCGGCCTCCATCTGCCCGGGGTCGATGGACATGATGCCCGCGCGCAGGATCTCCGCCTGGTAGGCGCCCGAATTGATGCCGAAGGCGAGAATCGCGACGGCGACCTTGTCGAGCGACTTCATGATGATGAAGTAGCAGATCAGGAGCTGCACCACCATCGGCGTGCCGCGGATGATCGTGAGATAGACCTTCGCGAGCGCGTTCAGGACGAAGAAGCGCCCGTACTTGTCGTGCGACGAGCGGACGATGGCGACGAGGAACCCGATCACGAGACCGAGCGCGATCGCCGTCAGCGCGACCTCCAGCGTGACGCCGAGGCCCTCCCAGAGGTAGCGCCAGCGTCCGTTCTTGACGAAGCAGAGCTGGAAGTCGTCTAGCAAGGACTGGACCATGCGGCGGAGATTATTTTTCCTTCAGCCTGTCCGCCTCGGCCGTGTAGGCCTCGACCCACTTCGCGAGCCGACCGTCGGCCTTCACCTCGGCGATCGTCTCGTTGATCGCCTTCAGGAGCGCGGGCTGGCCCTTGCGGATCGCGACGGCGTACTCCTCGGACGTGATGAAGCCGGAGAGCGCGAGGTCGGCCTCGCCCTTCACGCAGTTCTTCGCGGGATCGATGTCGGCGATGACGACGTCGACCCGGCCCGCCTTGAGGGCCGCGACGGCCGCCGCCGGCGAGTCGAAGCGCTCGGGCTGCTGCTTGAGCGTCTCCGTCACGAACGCCTCGCTCGTCGTGCCGCTCTGCACGCCGACCTTCTTGCCCTTCGCGTCCGCGCCCTTCGCGTAGGAAGTCCCCTTCTTGTAGACGAAGATGACGCCCGTCTTCACGTAGGGGACCGAGAAGTCGACGTTCTTCTTGCGGTCTTCCGTGATCGTGATGCCGGCGGCCGCGAGGTCGGCCTTCCCGGAGATGACCGTCGGGATGACGGAGTCGAAGTTGACCGACTCGACCGAGAACGGCCGGCCGAGCTTCGCCGCGACGGCCCGGCAGATCTCCACGTCGATGCCGACGATCTCCTGCCCGCGCAGGAACTCATACGGCGGGAACGTCGCCTCCGTGATCATCTTGAGGGACGGGTTCTTCTCCGTGCATCCCGCAAGCAGAACCGCCGCCGCCAGCGCAACCATCAGTTTCCTCATGTCCACCTCTCCTCTAAAACCTAAAACCTAACAGCTAAAACCTGAAACCTAAAACCTAAAACCTAAAACCTACTTCTTCAGCGCGTCGGCTTCCTTCGTGTACTGCGCGCGGATCGCGGCCATCTTGCCGCTCGCCTTGAGCTCGGCGATCGTCTCGTTGATCGCCTTCAGCAGCGCGGGGCGGCCCTTCTTGATCGCGACGGCGTACTCTTCGAGGTTGACCGGCTTGGGGGCGATTGCGAGTTCGGCCTCGCCGAGGACGCAGTTCTTCGCCGGCTCCACGTCCACGAGCACGGCGTCGCAGCGGCCCGCCTTCAGCGCGGCGCACGCCTCGGCGGCGGAGCGGAAGCGCTCGGGCTCCTGCTTGAACTTCTCGATCACGATCGTCTCGGCGGTGTTGCCGCCCTGCACGCCGATGCGCTTGCCCTTGCAGTCCTCGGCCGTGAGGACCGGCGCGGACTTCTTGTAGATGAGGACGATCTCCGTCTTCGCGTAGACGTCGGAGAAGTCGACGTTCTTCTTGCGGTCCTCCGTGACCGTGATGCCGGCGGCCGCGATGTCGGCCTTCCCCGACATGACCGAGGGGATGACGGAGTCGAAGTCGACATTCTCGACGGCGAACGTCTTCCCGAGCTTCGCCGCGACGGCCTTGCAGATCTCCACGTCGATGCCGACGATCTCGTTCCCGCGCAGGAACTCGTAGGGCGGGAACGTCGCCTCCGTGATCATCTTGAGCGAGTTGTCCTTCTCGCCGCAACCGCACACCACCGCCATCGCCGCGCCAAGCGCGAGCATCATCGTCTTCTTCATGTTCGTTCCTTCGTTTGTCCGCCCCGACCGGGGCAAAGTGAAGACGTAGTATAGCGTTTTTACGAACCTACGGCAATTGAGAATGTTCGGCGCGGCGGCGCGGCCACCAGCGGCGCGCGCGCACGCCGCGGCGCGGGAGGAGGCGCGGCGCGAGAAGAAGTGCGAGCAGGCAGCCGAGATACCAGAGCGCGCAGACGTGGGACGGCCAGGGCACCACGGTGAAATTCGAGAACGGCAGCGCGGCGACGCCGGCCGAAACGACGGTCATCGCCCATGTACACGCGGCCGCGAGGTTGTTGACGAGGGCCGCGAGCGGCAGGCAGACGAAGCTGGCGAGAAGCCCGCCGACGCCGAAGCGCACCATCCACTTCGCGCAGACGAGCACGGCCACGTTCGCGAGAAGCCCGCCCGGCGTGAAGCGCCCGAACGCATGCGCCATAATCGGCACGCCCGCCGCCCACGCCGCGCAGGAGACGCCGAAGTCCCCCGCCCAGCCGCGCCAACGGCTCTTCGCGCCGAACCACGGCTCGACATGCCGCGTACAGTCGCACCAGAGCGCGATGCCGAGCATGACGGCGAACGAGAGCGCGCATCCGAGGTCGAACAGGCGCTCCGGCGCAAGGCCGTAGACGATGAGCGCCGTCGCCGACCAGGCCGCGAGCGCGTCCGGCCGCCGCCCGAAGACGGGCGCCAGAAGAAGGAGCGTCGCCATGAGCGCCGCGCGCAGGGCGCTCGCGCGCGCGCCCGTGAGAACGACGTATGCCCAGACGAGCGGCAGCGCGACGAGGCCGCGCTGCGAGGCCGCGACGCCGAACTTCGCGAGCGCCGCCTGAAGAAGCCAGGCCACCACCATCACATGGAGGCCCGAAATCGCGAAGACATGGAGCGTCCCCGCGTCCGCGAACTGCCGTTTCCGCTCGCGCGGGAGATCGCCGCGCCGCCCCAGCAGAATCGCGCGGTTGAGGTCTGCAAGCTCAGGGCACCACGACAGCCCCGCGCCGACACAGCGCGCAAGCGCGTCCCCGAGCGCCGCCCAGCCCGCGCGCGCACCGCCGGGCCCGGCCACGCAGGCCGCCCGTCCGCCCGCAGGGACCCACAGCACCCGCCGCCGATAGCGCCGCGCCACCTCCTTTGTCCGCGCGAGATAGCCTTCCACCCGCCACGTCTCGCCCACCTGCGGCAGCCGTCCGTCCGCAGCGGCCGGCAGGACGACCCTGAGCGGCAGGGGGCCGATGCGCGAAGAAAAGGCGATGCGTCCGCCGCCCGCCTTCGTCCCGTCGTGCCGCGTCGCCGCATCCTCCACGGGAAGGCACAGGGCCGGACGCGGGCCAAGGAGGCCCGCGTTCCCGTCGAGCACCGTCTTCAGCTCCGCTTCCGTGCGGAGCGCAAGGAGGGCGCCAACGGCGAAAAGCGCCGCCCAGCCGACGTGCCGGACGCCCCAGCCGCAGGCGGCAAGGCCGCCCGCCAGAAGGAGGAAGGCCCCCCATCCCCACAGCCCCGCACCGCCGCGCGGCGCAAGCGCGAAGCCCGCCGCCTCGCCCGCGATGAACAGCCCCGCCGCCCACGCAAGGCGCAGCGAAGACCCCTTCTCTTCCAGGAACGGCACCGTCAGCTCCAGTAGGCGCGGTCGAGTTCCCGCCAGCGGCTCGCCTCGTAGACATGCTCGTCCTTGACGTCTTCGGAATCGGCGAGGTCCGCCACCGTGCGCGCCACCTTCAGGACGCGGTCGTACGCGCGGGCGGAGAGGTCGAGCTCCTGGATGAGCGCGCGCATCCGGTCCTGCCCGGCGCGGTCGAGGCGGCAGAAGCCCGCGAGATCGCGTGCGCGCATGTCCGCGTTGCAGTGGATGCCCGCAAGCCCTGCGAACCGCGCCGCCTGGCGTTCCCGCGCCGCGACGACGCGCGCGCGGATCGCGGCGGAGGGCTCCCCGCGCGGCGCGTCCAGCAGTTCGCGCAGGGGGACGGGCGGAAGCGGCAGCTGAATGTCGATGCGGTCGAGAAGTGGCCCGGAAATCTTGCTGCGGTACGCCGCAATCTGGCGCTGTGAGCAGCGGCAGACGTGCGAGGGGTCGTCCGCATAGCCGCACGGGCACGGATTCATCGCCGCGACGAGCATGAAGCGGCTTGGGAAGTCGCACGCCGCCGCCGCGCGGGAGATCGCGACATGGCCGTCCTCCAGGGGCTGCCGCATCACTTCGAGGACATTCCGCCTGAACTCGGGGAACTCGTCCAGGAAAAGGACGCCGCGATGCGCGAGCGACACCTCGCCCGGCTGCGGATGCGTGCCGCCGCCGAGAAGGCCGCAGTCGCTCACCGTGTGATGCGGCGCGCGAAACGGACGGCGCGCGACGAGCGAAACGCCCCCTTCCAGCTTCCCCGCGACCGAGTGGATGCGCGTCACCTCCAGCGCCTCCTCGGGCGTCAGCGGAGGAAGGATGGAGGGGATGCGGCGCGCGAGCATCGTCTTGCCAGCGCCCGGCGAGCCGATGAGGAGCAGGTTGTGCCCGCCCGCGACGGCGACCTCGATGGCCCGCTTCGCGCATGCCTGCCCCTTCACGTCCGCGAAGTCCTCGCCGTCGTCGCGCCCCTTCGCCACAAGCGCCTTGAGGTCGGCGAAGACGGGTTCGAGGGCCAGCGCGCCGGAGAGGAAGTCCGCCGCCTCGCGCAGCGAACGCACCGGGTAGACGGCGATGCCCTCGACGACGCCCGCCTCGGCGGCGTTCTCCACCGGAACGAGCATCCCCTTCTTCCCGATGCGCCGCATTTCAAGGACGATCGGCAGAATCCCCCGTACGCGCCGCACCGCCCCCGAGAGCGCAAGCTCGCCCGCGAGCGCGTAGTCTCCGAGGCCGGGCGCACGGATCTTCCCCGTCGCCGCAAGGAGACTCACCGCAATCGGCAGGTCGTAGAGCGGCCCCTCCTTGCGCACGTCCGCAGGGGCGAGATTGACGGTGATGTTCGACTCGATCTTCTTGAAGCCCGAATTGCCGATCGCCGTCGACACGCGGTCCTTCGCCTCCTTCACCGCCTGGTCGGGAAGGCCCACCATCGTGAACTGCGGCGTCCCGTCGGACGAGCAGACCTCGATCTCGACCGTCCGCGCCTCGACGCCACAGAGCGCCCCCGAATGACATTTCGCCAGCATCCGCTCTCCTCGCTTTCCTTTCTGTTTCGGCGCACGCCGCGCCACATGGAAAGAATAGCAGAAGAGTGGCAAGGACAACAGCCCTAGAAAAGTCAAAAATCCGTGACCGTTCGCGCGATCTGCAAAGAAGCGCCACGAATCCGTCAAGAAAACGTGACAGGTCGGCACGCGCCGGGCCGGGGCGGAGGCGGCGCGCCTCTCACGCGCCGAGCGTCAGCCGGACGCCGGGGAGTGACCGGTCGCCCGCCGCGCGCGGCGGCAGGCGGAACGCCTCGCCGTCGATGACGAGGCGGCCCCCGTCAAAGCGGCAGCACCCCGTGACATCCCGCTCCCTTCCGTCCGCCAGATCGCAGGCGTAGACGCGGCGCGGACACGACGGCGGGATGCGCACGGACACGGACGCGAACGTGCCGAAGACGGCAAGCGGCACGTCCGGCGCCAGATCCGCGTCGAGCGCAACGGAGGCCAACGGCGTGTGGAAGCCCTTCTCGACCGAGAGGCGCGGCAACGCGCCAACCGTCAGGGCGCCGTTCGGATTGCGCGAAGCGAGGACAAAGGGCACGTCGCCCCCCTGCGGCGCGACGGTCGGCAGGGGCAGGCCGCGCGCCACGACGGCCGGCGCGCGCTGCTCGATCGTGCGCCCGAAGACCGGCGTCCACCACGTGCAGCCGGGCGCGAACAGCCAGCGGTCCGTCAGCACGGCCTCGGACGTCAACGTCCTGAGCCCGCTCTGCGCCGTGAAGGCCGGCGCCGTGCGCTGCCACGCCACCGCCCGCGTCACCTCCGCCGCGCGGTCGCGCCGGTAGACGGGATCCTCCACGTCGGGCTTCGGCCAGGAGGGCGAGCGCATCACGCCCGCCGTGTGCCCGAGGCACGCGGCGATGTAGACGTTGTCCTCCACGTTGATGAACGCGCGCGAGCCGACGCGCTCGGCCATCTGTCCGTAGACGGCGGCGCGTTCGAGGTCGGTCGCGTTGTTGATCGGCGTGATCGTGTCGTAGATGCGGAAGACGTCGCTGAACGCGAGGACGTCCTCCGTCCGCGCGCGCAGGCGCGTCTCGAACGCCGGGTCGCCGAGGAGGCGGCCCGTGCCGGAGACGGACGTCCCCTTCCCGAACGAGACGCCGTTGAGCGGAACGTCCGGCGGGCAGCAGTGCTCGATCTGGAGGCCGGGCGCATAGGCGGCGCGCAGCTCGCTCATCATCCGGCGGTAGGCGATCTCGCCGCCCCGCACGCCCCAATCGACCTTCCAGTAGGCGACGCCCGCCTCGGCGCTCGCCGCGAGCTTGCGCTTCAGCTCCTCGCGCAGCCGTTCTTCCGGGAACTTGTTCCGCCCGTTCTCCCCGAAGGCCTGGCAGGCGATCCACAGGCCCGTGCCGCGCCAGCCGCAGGCGCGGATGCGCGCGTCCAGCGCGCGCAGGCGCGCGGCCGGCGTGCCGGTGAAGGACGGAAACCGCCGCGCGTCGAGTACGCAGGAGGCGAAGGCGCCGATGTCCTTTCCGGGGGCGCAGCCGAACGGCACGTCCCAGCCGTCGTCCAGGACAAGGTACAGGTTCCCGCGCACAGACGGATACTGCGTATGCGCCCAGCCGTCCTTGCCGAAGAGCACCGCCTCCGTCAGGTTGTCCCGCACGCCGGGAAGCCCCTGGTCGCCCGGCACCGTCAGCACCCCGCTCTTCACGTTCGCGTCGACGAGGCGCGCCTGCGTCGCCCACGTACACCAGTAGTTCGGCGGCGCCGACGGGGCGCAGCGGTCCGCACGCAGCCCCGCGCACCCGCCCAGCGCGGCAAGGCCGCCGAAACCGGCGCATCCGCCCAGAAACGCCCGCCGGGTCGTCCGGCCAGCCTGTCCATGCATCATCATCTTCTGTCCTCCATCTTGGAACTCCTGCCCATGCCGACTTGCCTTTTCTTGATGTCCATCCTCGTCGCCTCCTTGTTCTCGTTCGCGTTCTTGTTCACGCGGCGGCGTTCAGCGGGACCAGCCGCCTTCCGGCCGGATCTCGAACAGGGCCTCGCCGCCCGCGCGCGCCAGCAGGCGGCATCCCGGCCCCTCCAGGGGACACGCGCCGAGCAGCTTCTCGCGCAGGCGCAGGCGCACCGTCCGCTCCGCCCGGGGGTGGCGGGGCGTGACCGCGAGCGCCGTCAGACGGCCTCCGGCGACCCGCGCCTCCACGCACAGCCCGCCGTAGGCCGGCAGGCGGAAGGCGTAGTCCGTCCAGTCCTTCGGCACGCCCATGCCAAGCCACAGCTCGCCCTCCGCGTCGCACAGGAGCATCTGGTTCACGGCGAACAGGCAGGTGCCGGCCCCCGTCGTGAACCACGGCGTGTGGCGCAGCCCCGGCTCGTTGATCTCGAACGTCTCGCCGAAATGCCCGATCGCCTGCGCGGCGTCCTTCATCCAGCGGTAGGGCTCCACGTCGTCGGCGAGCCAGATCATCGAAAGGGCCATCTTGCCCGCGTACCACGGGCAGACGTGCGAGCCCATCGGGTACATGTTCCCGCCCGTCTTCGTCCCCTTCGTGATGAAGTGGCGGCACGTGCGGGCGTGCATCGCGTCGTGGCGGCCGAAGACGGGGAACGGGAAGCCGCCCGCGAGCGTCGCGACCGTCTCCTCCTTGCATCCCCTGTAGCCGACGAAGCGCGCGCCGTCGACGGGCAGCGAGGCGCGCAGGCCCTCCGCGAGACGCCGCATCTCCGCCGCCTCCACCGCGTTCGTCTTCAGGACGTCGGACGCCGCCGCGAAGGACTGCATCGCGTACATCGCCCCGACCGTCGTCATGTAGGCGTTCTCGCGCGACGGCCCCAGGCGCTCCAGGTCGGTGCATTTCCCGAGGTAGATCGACCCGTTCGAGTCGCGGTAGATCATGTTCTTCGAGAAGAAGCGCGCGCAGCCCGTGATGACGGGGTAGCCCCGCTCCCGCAGCCAGGCGAGATCGTCCTCGTAGAGGTACTGCGTCCACGCCGTGCGGCAGATCGCGGCCATGTGGAAGTAGTGCTGCTGCCAGAAGCCGACGGGGCAGCCTTCCGTGTTGCCCGTCTCCACGGACTCCCACATCCACTGCGCGCCGTCGCGCCCGCCGTTGCGCCCGTAGTGACCCACGCGCCGCTCGGCGTCGGGCAGCGTCCTGAAGCGGAAGTCAGGGCAGCGCCGCGCGTCGGCGAGATGGCCCGCCGAGATCATGCCCTGGTGGATGTACATCTCGTCGAAGCCGAAGTAGCGCCCGTTCCAGTGCGACGGGAAGATGCCGACGGGGAAGCTCCAGTGCGTGCGGTCGCAGCGCACATGGTAGTTCGCCACGTCCACGAGGCGCTGAAGCCGGGGATCCGGCACGCGCACGTACCCCTCGGCGTAGTAGTCGCCCCAGCCCTTCACGTGTTCCCGCCGCAGGGCGTCCACGCCCGCGAGCCCCGGGGCCTTCGCGGCCGTGCAGATCGTGTCGGCGGGGAACGGGCGGCTCTGCGCCTGCCAGGGGAACGTGCCGCTCCAGTTCATGAAACCGACGAGGACGTCCACGCGCGTGGCCTCGCCCGGCCCGAGCGAGAAGGCGGCCTCGGCCCGCGCGAAGCGGTTGGAGTGCGCATACGTACACGTGCCGCGCTCGGCACGCCCCCACAGCGTCGTCGCGCCGGCGCTCCCGAACAGCCACTCGGTCAGGCACTTGTAGTCGAAGCGCACGCGCCGCTGGGCGTCGCCGCCGACCGTCTGCCACGCGCCCTGCAGCTGCGGGTCCTCCGGCACGTCCACGTCGAGGCGCACGGCGA
This sequence comes from uncultured Kiritimatiellota bacterium, assembly GCA_934643865.1. Taxonomy (GTDB): domain Bacteria; phylum Verrucomicrobiota; class Kiritimatiellia; order RFP12; family UBA1067; genus RUG572. The sequence continues at coordinate 45,459 of CAKUCX010000002.1, read as the reverse complement.
TGCGCCGCCGCGCCGCGCCCGCGTTTCGCACCTCGCGCCGGAAGACGACGACGTCGCGCGCAAACATCACGAACGCCTCCGTGGACACCTCCACGCCGTTCGCGTAGCGGTGGACGAAGCGCTGCAGGCCCTGCGCCGTGTCAAGCGTCTGCTCCCACGTGTCGGGGTAGCCCATCTCCACGCCGTCGACCTGGAGCGGCGAGGCGAGGCGCGCGAAGTTGAAGAGGTTCCACCAGGGGGCCGAGTGGCGTCGCCCGGCGAGGAAGACACCCGCCATCCCCTCGCGCTTCACCCGCTTGTGTTCGCGCATGCCGCACATCCAGTCGAGCGTCATCGAGATGTTGCCGTTCGCGAGGATTGGCGGCACGTAGCCGTCCGGGATCGCGTCGCCCTTCCCGCACAGGACACCCCGCAGGGGGTCCGAGGCGCCCGCCGCCGGCACGACGCCCCCGCCGAGGCAGAGCGCGGCGCCGAGAAGGCCCGCCAAGAGCCGATGCATCCGTGTATTCATCCTTCTTCCCTTTCTCCTTCGTTTTTGCTTCTTTTCCCGGGCGCGTCAGAACGCGAGCGCCATGCCCACGCCGAAGAGCGTGAGGTCGCGCTTCGCCTCGGGGGCCGGCGACGCCTTGACGGCCTCGCGGGCGTCGGCGTCCACGATGTCGAACTGCTGCACGTAGGTGAAGAGGCTCCAGTTCTCCGTGAGCGCGTAGTCGAGGCGCAGGACGAGGTTCAGCGCCATCAGGCCGCCGTGGTAGCGCGCGTTCGGGCGGCCGACGCGCGGGCCGTACTGCGAGCGGAAGTGGTCCGCGTCGCCGCAGTCGCCGAAGAGCTTGGCCGTGAGCGACAGGTCCTTCGCGAGGGCAAACGTGCGGTAGGCCCCGATCTCCCAGTAGTTCCACCGTTCGGGCGCCGTGGCGTGGCGCAGCAGGTAGTAGGGCGTCAGGTAGGGGTTGCGGAGCGCCTGGGCGACGTGCCATTCGAGCGTCGTCTTGCAGTCCGGGAAGTAGCCCGGCAACGTGACCCACTGCCGCGCCACGCGGTTCCAGAGCGACCAGTCCTCCGCGAACGCCCACTCGTATTCGTAGTGGAGGTTCCAGTCCACCTCGTTGTAGGCGTTCCGGCGCCGGGCGGACTGCCCGCCCGTCGAAAGCGAGCTGACGCTCCACGCCTGCGCGCCCACGCGCCCGAACGCGCCGAGCTTGAGGTCGACGTCCGCGAACTGGGCCGAGTAGGGCCGCGCGTCCACGATCTTGCCGCGCGCCCAGTAGGCGCTCTCCACGTCCGCGAAGGCGCTCACGGCCACCCAGTCGCGCACCTGCTCGACGAGATTCGTCGCCTCTCCCGCCGCCGCGCCCGCCACGCAGACGCCCAGGACCAGAACGGCCCGCCGCATCATGTTCTTCATGCCTCGTTCCCTCACTCGATTTCCAGGACGCCCGAGATGGATCCATACCGCTCCGGCGAATCAAGCCGCCAGACGACCTCGCCGGACGGCGCGAACTCGACGACCTGCCAGCCGCGATACGAGTCCTGCGCCCCGTGCCCCGTCCAGTTCGCCACGTAGACGTTGCCGTCCGCGCGCTCCGTGAGCTGGGCGTAGAAGACGTTCGCCTTCCCGCCCTGTTCGGCGCGGATGCGCCGGACGACCGTCCCGTCCGCCGCGACGCGCAGCAGCTCCGCGCCGTAGCCCGTCGTCGTCCAGAAGCCCGTCCCGTGCGCGGCGGGGCGCACGTCGAAGGAGTTGCGGCCGGCCGGCTGCGGGTAGTCCTTCACGAGGACCGCCGCGACGTCCCGTCCCTCGTCCGGGAAGTACACGCGCGCGAAGCCGTGTTCGTGGGCGACGAGCCATTCGCCGTCCCGTCCGGGCGCGAAGGAGCGCGCGTTCACGAACCCGCGCAGGCGGATGATGCGGGTCATCGTGCGGTCCGGCGAGAAGACGCAGAAGTGGATGGCCTTCCCCTTGTCGGGGCCGACGGGGTTGACCGAGAACACGAACCCGCCGTCCGGGAGGTCGCAGCAGGCGGTCGGTTCGGCGGAGTGGAAGATCGGGAAGTCGAAGGTGTCCACGACCTTCCGCGCCGCGAGGTCCGTGACCTGGAAGCCGCCCCGGCAGACGGTGCGGTAGCGCGTGCCGCCCACGGCCTTCAGGTCCCAGCCGGGCTTGCGGATCGGGACGGCGAAGCCGGCGGACGGGTCGGCTGAATCGTAGGAGTGGAGGCGCGCGCGCGATTCGTCCACGAGGACGAGGCGGCGGCGGCGGTCCGCGAGCGCGGGGTGTTCGTTCCGGTGGATGAAGCCAAGCCCCCGGATGTCCGCCGCGAGGGCGTCCGGCAGGTTGTTCGTGCGCCCCTGGGGATAGACGTGCGCCCAGCCGCGCCGGTTGAAGTCGTACTTCTCGCCCATGCCGTTGTGGTAGCCGTGGAACTGCGGGAGCGGCGTGACGCCGCGCGCCATCGCGGCCTTCAGCTCGTCGAGCCCCGTCGCGGAGACGTCCGCCGGCAGGCACGCGCGGCGGTGGCAGATGCCCGCCGCAAGGCCCACGACCTCGCCCAGCATCCCGAGCGTCCGCTGGACGCGCACGGCGGCGAACGCGACGTGCGAGCAGCTGATGTCGCGCCCGGCGAGGAAGAGGTTCCGGCAGTCGCGGGCGTAGAGGCAGCGGTAGGGCACCGGGTAGTCCGCGCCGAAGCCGCGATGGTAGGCCGCGCTGCGGAACGGCTCCTTGAACTTCCGCGCGTTCTCCGGGTCGGGGAAATGGAGGTCGATGTCCCACGTGACCGCCGCCGTGCCGTCGGGGTGGGCGACGTGGTTTTCGAGGTCGTTCTGGTTGAGGACGTACGCGCCCACGGTGCGGTGGCTCTCGCGCTTGCCGCCGATGGGGGAGATCCACGAGAACGCGACGTTGGCGTAGTTCGCGCGGCGGGCGGAACGGTTCTTGAGCCAGTGCCAGTTCGAGAAGATCGCGAGAAGCGCGTAGTCGCGGATGCGTTCCGTCTCGTCCGCCATGTCATGATAGAAGCCGGACTCCTGTTCCCACGAGCCGGACGTCTGGTAGTAGCCCGTCGTCTCGTCGATCGGCAGCGTCCATTCCGAGATGTCCGGGAACGGCGCCTTCTCCTTCCGCCATTCGGTCAGCCACTGCACGCTCATGCCCATCACGCGGCGGTCGGCGGCGACGGGGGCGCTGATCTCGTTGAAGCGCGCCCGCGCCTCGCGCCCGTACATCGTCTCGCAGCCGGCGAGGCGCGAGACGATGGCGTCGCCCGTCGCGTCGCAGAAGAGGCGCGCCCTGACGCGCGTCACCGCGCCCGAGCGCGTGTCGCGGGCGAGGACGGCGGCGATGCGGTTCGTCTGCACGGGGTCCATCTCGACGGCGAAGACGTGCTGGCGGTAGCGGCGCGCGGGGGCGACGCCGGCGACGCCGCGCCAGAGCGTGGGGATGAGGAAGGCCGTGTCCTTGCGGTCGTCCTCGTAGAAGCGCTTGTCGAGCGGACGCCCCCCGCCGAAGAGCGGCTGGATCTCGGCGACGACCTCGCCGAGCTTCGGGTAGGGCCCGGCGTGGATGCGTCCGCCGAGGCCCACGCGCACCTCGCTCGAATTGCAGCCGCCCAGCACCTCGCGGTCCTGCAGCAGGAGGGTCGGCACGCCCTCGCGCGCGGCGGCGAGCGCCGTGCAGCACCCCGCGAAGCCGCCGCCCACGACGACGAGGCCCCATTCCTTCGGGTCGTCGCGGACGACGCCCAGCGGCGTGCGCGCGGGCGGTCGCTCCCCGGCGGAGGCGAAGAAGAGCGCGTCGCAGCGGCCGTTGAAGCCCGTGCGGTCGTGGAGGACGACGCGGCAGGCCCCCGCCTTGAGCGCCGCCTCGCCGGCGCGCTGCCAGTGCCAGTCCGCCCCCTCCGTCCCCAGTTCCGCGCTCGTCCACGCGGGTGTCCCCGCCCCGCGCAAGACGACCTGGAAGCGGCCGGCCGCGCCGCCCGTCCAGGGCGCGTTCCAGTTGCGCGTCCGCGCCCAGACGGCGTAGGTGCCGTCCGACGGGATCTGCACCGTCGTCTCGGCGTCCGCCACGGGCACGCCGTACCCGTGGGCCATCAGATAGCTCGACCCCTCCTGGCGAATGGACTGCGTCTCGACCGTCCACCCGCCGAGCGTCGCGAAGCTTTCCGCCTCCACGTGCAGGGTCGCCGCCCGCGCCCACGCGCCCGCGAGCAGGGCAAGGCCCGCCGCAGCCATTTTCGCCTTCGTCTTCATGTGCCGACCCTTCCCGTCTTTAACCTTGCGTTCATTCGGCGCCCCCAAGCGGGATCGCCGCGCCGTCGGCGAGCAGGACGGGCGAATCCCAGAGCGGCACGTCCTTCAGCACCGTCCGCGCGCCGGGCCGCTCCGCGACGTTCCCCTTCGGGAAGGCGCAGACCTTGCCCGTGAGGAGGTCCGCCCACGCGGGCCGGGCGGCCGCGAAGCCCTCTAGCGCGACGTCGCCGCGCTCGTAGGCCATCGCGTCGCCCGGACGCGCCCCCGAGAACCACAGCGCGTAGACCCGCTGCGACTGCCGCTCGAACGTCGCCACCGTCAGCTCCTTCCCGTTCACAAGCTGCTTCGAGACGCCGACGGGGCGGACGTCCGCGTCGAAGTAGGAGAAGACGTGCTGCATCGCGTAGAAGTTCGGGCGGCGGTAGACGACCTTCTTGAGGAGGTTGCAGCGCAGGAGGCCGAAGCTCTGGAGCATGTTCGGGTACTGGAGGTCGACGCAGGTGAACACGCTCGACGGGATGCCGCGCACCGCGTCGCCGACCGTGCGGCGGAGGTTCCACTTCGCCTGGGAGTACTCCGTCCACCCGATGCTGTGGATCGCGTGATCGTATTCGAGCTGCGACGGGCAGCCCACCTCGCCCTGGAAGATGTCGAAGGCCGGCGAATAGCTCTTCACGAGCGCGCGCAGCGGCTCCGCGAACGTCTCGTAGGACGTGTCGGGGTTCGGCGTGTAGGGGTGGTAGATGAAGAGGCTCGCGAGGTCAAGCGCGTTCTCCCGCCTGAGCTTTTCGAGCACGATCCCGTAGGGGCCCTCGACGGGCGCCTGCCCCTCCTTCGCCACCTCCATCCCCAGCGACGTCACGTAGCACTTCGCGTGCGGCTGCACGGCGCGGACGGCCTTCGCGGTGCGGTAGAAGAGCTCGGCGTAGGCGTGCGGTTCCTTGAAGGGCTCGTTCCAGATCTCCCACTCGTCGACGACGTCCTTGTAACGCGCGACGCACGCCGCGCAGTAGCGCAGCCACGCCTCGAACGCCTCGGGGCGGTCCGTGATGAGCTTCAGCGACTGGCCGATGCGCCGCCCGCTTCCCCACACGGGGTTGCCGTAGGAGAGGCAGATCCAGGGCTTCATGCCCATCGCCGCCATCTCGCGCACCTGCACGTCGAGCCAGGCGAAGTCGTAGACGCCCTTCTCCCGCTCCGTCTTCGCCCAGCCGCTGAGGAGGCGGCCGCGCTTCGCGCCGAGATAGGGCAGGTAGTCCTTGTAGGCGTCCCAGACGGCGTAGTCGCGGTCCATCGTCTCGCAGCCGATCGACCAGGTCGACGAGGGGATGTCGAACGTGGTGCGCGTCGCAAGGCGCCCGAGGGGGGCGAGGCCGCTCTCAAGCCAGCAGAACTGCCGCCAGACGACGGACGGCTTCTCCTGCTTGTGGAGGCGCTCCGGCGGCACCGGCCTGTAGGCCGGCCCCTGCGCGGACGCCCCCGCCGCCGACATCCACGCGCCCGCGAGCAGGGCGCATCCCGCCACCATCGTCTTCATGCCGTTCATCTTCATGGTCTCTCCTGTTTCTTTCTTCGGGGTTCTTCCTCCTGGGATGGGGATCTGCCCTTCCGCCGCGCCGCCGGAAGGGGCCGCGTGCTTTCGCGCACGACGAGCGGCGCGTTGAGGAACGATTCGCGCGCGGGCGCGTCGGGATGGGCCATGCGGAAGAGGAGCGTCTCGAAGGCGAGGGCGGCCAGCTCCTCGCAGGGCTGGTGCATCGTGGTGAGGCGCGGCGTCGCGAGCGCGGCGTAGTTCACGTCGTCGAACCCCGCCACCGCCACGTCGTCCGGCACGCGCACGCCGAGCGCCGCAAGGGTCTTCATCAGGAGGACCGCCTGGCGGTCGTTGTAGCAGGCGAGGGCGTCCGGACGGTACCGGCGCAGGAAGCGCCGGACGGCGGCCGCGTCGTCGGGCTCGGCGAGGAGGGCCTGCCCCGCGAGGGCCAGCCCTTCGCAGGCGGTCCGCACGCCGAGGTAGCGTTCCTGGACGCAGGGCGCGCGGTCCGCCTGCATGAGGTAGGCGATGCGCTTCGCCCCCGTCGCGCGCAGATGGGCCCCGAGGCGGCGGCCGGCGTCGAAGTGGTTGACGGCGACGAGGTCGTAGCCGCTCCGCTCCGGGGCGTTGACGATGTCGCTGTCGAGGAGGACGAGCGGCACGCCCGCCGCATCGAAGAGGGAGGCAATCTCGCGGTTGACATCCCCCGCCTCCCGCACAAGCTCGACGGGCTGGAAGATGACGCCGTCCACGCCGCCCCAGGCGAATTCGCGCGCCTGGCGGATGACCTGTTCGACCCGCGCGCGGTCGTCGGTCCCACCCACGTCGGCGAAGAGGAGCGTGTAGTCGTGCGTCTGGCAGAGGTGGGAAATGGCGCGCGCGATGGGCGAGAAGATCTCGCAGTAGCCGGAACCGTGGACGATCAGCCCTAGCTTGCGCGACGCCCCGCGCTTCGTGACGAACGTGCCGCGCCCCTGCTGGCGGGAGACGAATCCCGCCCGTTCCAGCTCCGCGAGGGCATGCTGCACGGTGTTGCGGGAGAGGCCGGAACGGCGGATCAGCGCCCGTTCGCTCGGGAACGGCGCATCGATGCCGTACTTCCCGTCGAGGATGCCGCGCTTCAGCGCCTCGACGAGCGTCCGGTATTTTGGGTCGGTCATGCCCACTGGGTCTCCTAATCGGATTTCATGATAGCAAATCTCCCCCGCTTCATGAAACGAAACCGCACTGCACCCATCCACTTCCTTCCCGTGCGGCGAAGGCCGCCGCCCGGCGGCGCCAAATATGCTAAACTATCCGCCTTGAGGATTTGACGCCATGAACACGAATGCGACGAACAGAACGATCTACTTCGACAACAACGCCACCACGCAGGTCGCGCCGGAGGTGCGCGAGGCGATGATGCCCTTCTTCTGCGACCTCTACGGCAACCCGTCCTCCATGCACGCCTTCGGCGGGCAAGTTGCGCGGCACGTGGCGAAGGCGCGCGAGGACGTTGCCGCGTTCCTGAACTGTGCGCCCGACGAGGTCGTCTTCACCTCCTGCGCGACGGAGAGCGACAATGCCGCGATCCGCGGCGCCGCCGACTGGTACGGCCCGTCGATGAAGGTCGTCACGACCGCCGTCGAGCACCCCGCCGTCCTCCAGCCCGCGCGCCGCCTCAAGGCCCTCGGGCACGAGGTCGTCGAGCTGCCCGTGGACGGCGTCGGCCAGATCGACCTCGACGCGCTGCGCGCCGCGCTCAAGGGGACGAAGGGCGCGCTCGTCTCCGCCATGTGGGCGAACAACGAGACGGGCGTCGTCTTCCCCATCCGCGAGATCGCGGAGATCGCGAAGGAATACGGCGCGACGATGCACACGGACGCCGTGCAGGTGGCGGGCAAGATCCCGATCGACGTCCAGAAGGTCCCCGTCGACATGCTCGCGATTTCGGGCCACAAGTTCCACGCCCCCAAGGGCGTCGGCGTCCTCTATCTGCGCCGGGGCACGAAGGTCAAGCCGTTCATGCTCGGCGGCCACCAGGAGGGCGGCCGCCGCGCCGGAACGGAGAACGTCCCCTACATCGTCGGCCTCGCCAAGGCCTGCGAACTCGCCGCCGCCCACATGGCGGACGAGGCCCGCGCGCTCGCGCCGCTCCGCGACCGGCTGGAGGCCGGCATCCTCGCCGCCTGCCCGAACGTGCGCGTGAACGGCGACCGCGCGCACCGCCTCCCCAACACGCTCAACGTCTCCTTCGAGTACATCGAGGGCGAGGCGATCGCCTACCGCCTCTCGGACGCCGGCATCTGCGTCTCGACCGGCTCCGCCTGCGCGTCCGGCTCGCTCGACCCCTCCCACGTCATCCGCGCGATGGGCGTGCCCTTCATCGCCGTCCACGGCTCGGTGCGCTTCTCCCTCTCGCGCTACAACACGCGCGAGGACGTCGACGACGTCCTCGAAAGGCTTCCGCCGATCATCAAGGCCCTGCGCGACCTCTCGCCGTTCGGCCCCGACCGGGACCCGACGACGTTCGGCTGAACGCGCGCGCCGCGCGGGCCTAGTGCGTGCGGATGAAGCGGAGCATGTCGTCGTAGCACTCGTCGAGCTCGGCCTTCTGGTCGGTCGTCAGCGTCACGTCCACGAGCTTCCACTTTTTGCTGTCGCCCACGGCCACCGTGCCCTGCTCCTTCTTCTCGGCCTTCAGGTACTCGCGCGAGACGGTCGTCTCGAAGACGCCCTGGCGCTTGAGGTAGTAGAGCGAATAGCCGCGCAGGCCGCCCGGATAGTTCCGCTGGTCGATGAGGAGGCGCAGGAGCGCGTAGGCCGCCGTGAGCGTCCCCTTCGGGTCGCGGTCCTCCATCTGCCGCCAGATGTACCCGAGGAGCGGCGCGTAGGCGCAGCGCTCCGTGACGAGCCCCTCGCTGCCGCAGCGCCGGCTCTGGTGCAGCCACTGCCAGCCGCCCCAGGCGCTGAAGACGGTGTGGATGACGGGCTTGGCGGCATTCTCCTGCTTCATGCGCTCGTTCGCCTGCGCCCCGCCGCTCTCCTCCTTGATGTAGCCGAACGTCTTCGGCCACTTCCGCGCGAGGTCGATCAGCAGCTTGACCTCCGGCGCGGGGCACGTCGCGTTGACGGCCGTCTGGATGATGACGGGGCGCGTCGCCACCGCGCCGAGGCGCTCGAAGTAGTCGCGGATGTCGGCCTGCGTCTTGCCCGTGTCCGGCGGGCGCGAGATCATCGCGACGAACGTCTTCGGGTGGCGCTTCGCCACCTCCTCGATGGCCTTCGCCTCCTTGATCATCTGCTCCCACGTCGGCCCGTTGCAGCCGAGGCAGCACACGCAGTCGCGCCCCTCCAGCGCCTTCGCGCACGCCTCGTACCCCTTCACCTTCTCCTCGAAGGTCAGCAGGTCGACGGCGTCGTTCGACTGGCACCAGATCACGCCGGGGCAGCCGCCGTCCGCCGTGAAGACGCAGCCGCGCGCGAGCGAGGCGTAGTCCACCGAGCCGTCCGCATGGTACGGCGTCGAAAGGATCGGGAAGGGCCCGCGCATGCGCGGGTCGCCGCCGCCCGGCGCCTTCACGACCGCCGTCGTCGCCTTCTTCGCCGCCGTCGCCTGGCAGCCCGCGAGCGCCGCCGCCGCAAGCCCCATCGTGAGGAAGTCTCGTCTCTGCATCGCCATTCTCCTTTTGACTGAACACGTGAAGGCGGCATCGCAGACGGGCACGCGCCGCCCACCTCTGCCTCCACGCGGAGAGTATAGCACAGATCATGGGCGGCGGGAACGCCGGGCGCGGCCTAGACGTTCCGCGTGTGGACGGCGACGTCGACGACGGCGTCGAGCGCGGGGAGCTTGGCGTGCTGGACCAGTTTGAACGGCAGTTGGAGCCCGAGCGGACGCAGGAAACGCGCCATGCGCCCGGAGCGCACGTGAATCTCGCCCGGCACGCGCCCCCATTTGACAACCGCGTCGAGGAGGCGCTGCGCGTGCCCTTCCCAGAGGCGCTTCAGGCCCCCTTCCCGTCCGTCCACCGACAGCCGCTCCCAGGCCATCCGCTCGCCCGACTCGGCGTTCACCGCCGCCAGAAGGTAGAGGAAGCGCGGGCGCGGCCCCGGCGTGTGGTAGGCCGGCACAAGCGCAAAATCGACCTCCCAGACCTCCTTCGGGAAGACCGGCAGCGCTTTCGCCTTCGCGCAGACGCTCCGCGTCAGAACCACCTGCTCGGCCTGCCGCACGACCTCCTCCTGCGGAAGCATGAACGGGCCGTCCACCCATACGCCCTCCACGACCTCCTTGCGCGCGAACATCGCCTTCTTGTCCGCGTAGGCGAGCGGCAGGTCCGGCTTCTCCTCCAGCCGCAGCAGAAAGCCGTAGCACTCCGCGAGCAGGGGCGCGAGCATCTTCCGCTGCTCCGACGTCGGCGGCAGCGGCACGAAGCCGGGTTCGTACACGAAGAGCTCCGCCTCGCCGTTCTTCAGGCCGACCGCCTCGTAGTGGCGGAAGTCGACCGGCCCCGTCTCGACGCCGAAGTCGCGGACCTGCCGCGCGATCGCGAAATCGCGGAACGTCGCGAAGCCGGGAAAGATCAAGAGGCGTCCGGCGACGGGGCCGGGGTTCTTGCGTTCGTCGACGGACATCACAACGAAAGGCTCCGCGCTCGTCTGCGGCACGAGCGCCCAGTTGTGCTTCGCCGCCTGTTCCCAGGCGTCCAGCGCCGCGAGGGCGCGCGTCAATTCGTAGGGATCCGTTTTGTCCATCGATCGTCTCTCATCCCTTGCCAGGCCGGACGTTCAGCGGACGGTCGCGCGACGCCGGGGACGTGATCTGGTGGACCCGCCGGGACTTGAACCCAGGACCAAGGGATTATGAGTCCCCCGCTCTGACCGACTGAGCTACGGGTCCGAAAAGGAAACAGGGCGGATTATAGCACACCCCCCGCTTCCGGACAAGGAGAAGGGCGGCCCGGACGCGCGGGCGCGCGCCCTTCCCACTTGAAGCCGCCGCGCACGGGGCGCCCTACTTCACGGGGACGAGGCGGTCCACGTCGCCCATGTAGGGGCGGAGGGCCTCGGGGAGGAGGACCGAGCCGTCGGCCTGGAGGTGCTGTTCGAGGAGCGCAACCATGAGGCGCGGCAGGGCGACGCCCGAGCCGTTGAGCGTGTGGACGAGCTTCGTCTTGCCGTCCGCGTCCTTGAAGCGGCAGTTCAGGCGGCGGGCCTGGTAGTCGGTGAAGCAGCTGCAGGAGCTCACCTCCAACCACTGCCGCTCGCCCGGCGCCCAGAGTTCGAGGTCGTAGCACTTGGCGGCCGAGAAGCCCATGTCGCCGGAGCTGAGCAGGATGACGCGGAAGGCGAGGCCGAGGCCGGTGAGGACGTCCTCCGCCTCCTTCACGAGCGTTTCAAGCTGCCGGAAGCTCGTGGAGGGGTGGACGAAGTTCACCATCTCGACCTTGTCGAACTGGTGGACGCGCAGCATGCCGCGCGTCATCTTGCCGGCCGAGCCCGCCTCGCGGCGGAAGCAGGGCGTGTAGGCGGTGAGCTTGACGGGGGCCTCGGGCGTGATCTTCGGCAGCTTCACGCCGTCGAAGACGTCGTCGCGGTAGAAGTTCGTGACGGGCACCTCGGCCGTCGGGATCATCCAGAAGTCGTCCACGTTGCAGTGGTAGAGGTCTTCGGCGAACTTGGGGAGCTGGCCCGTGCCCGTCATCGAGGCGCTGTTCACCATGAAGGGCGGCAGCATCTCGGTGTAGCCCTGCTTCCGGCAGTGGAGGTCGAGCATGTACTGGATGAGCGCGCGCTGGAGCTTCGCGCCCTGCCCGAGGATGACCGGGAAGCCCGTGCCCGTGAGCTTGACGCCGCGCGGGAAGTCGAAGATGCCGAGCTTCTCGCCGATCTGCATGTGGTCGGGAATCGGGTAGGCGGGGTCCTTCCACTCGCCGACGTGGCGGATGACCTCGTTCGCGCTGGAGTCGGGCCCGGTGGGGATTTCGGGCGCCGGGACGTTCGGGATCATGAGCAGCGTCTCGCGCAGATCCGCCTCGACCTGGGCGAGTTCCCTGTCGATCTCGGCGATGCGGTCGCCCACGGCGCGCATCTCGGCCTTGACGGCGGAGACGTCCTCACCGGCCTTCGCGCGCACGCCGATCTCCCTGGAGGCGGCGTTGCGCTTCGCCTTGAGGGTCTCGGTCTCGGCGAGGAGGGCGCGCCGCGCCGCGTCGAGGTCGCGCGCCTTCGCGACCGTCTCCCGCTCGACGCCGCGGCGCGCGAGCTGCGCGGCCGTCGTGTCGAAGTCGTCGCGGATCTTCTTGATGTCGATCATTTTCTTGCTTCTTTCCTTTGGAAAACGTGATGCCAGTATATCAAAAAGTCACTGCTCGGCGACGGTGATGCGCGAGCCGGGGGCGAGGAAGAGGTCGAGCTCCGCGCGGTCGGCGGCCGAAGCCCTGACGCCGAGTTCGCGGAGGCGCGCATGGACGGTCGCGCCGGCCTCCTGGGCGACAGGGTAGACGGAGCAGGGCGTCGTCGGCGCGATTGCGAGGACGTAGCGGCGGAAAAACTGCCCGTTCTTGAGCGAGAGGTCCGCATAGCCGCGCTGCTTGTAGATCACGAGGACGGCGTTGGGGAAGTCCAGCACGCGGACGGCGTCGCCGGGCTTGAGCCGCTCCCACCTGACGCGCGGGTTGAGCTTCGCGACGACGGCAGGCGTGGAGCGGTGCTCGCGCGCGATGCGGTTGAGGCTGTCGCCGCGCTTCACCTCGACGACGGCCGTCCAGGGCGTCGTCTTGTCGGAGAAGAGGTGCGCCACGTTGAGGTCGCCGAGGCGGCGCATGAGGGGGTCGCGGATGTCCGCCATCGTCGGACGCTCGTAGAGCTTCCGGATCGCGTCGATGGCAAGCGGCACGTTGCACTGGCGCTCGGCCTCGGCGAGGCGCTGGAGAAGCACCTGCTCCTTCTCGGTGCGCGTGGAGGCCGTCGCGAGCCACGTCTCGACGAGGCGCAGCACCTGCGGCTGCTGCCGCGTCTTCGGCGGCGGGGGGACGACGGCGCGGCGCAGGGCGTTCGTCGCCGCAGGCGCCGGCCGGGCGGGCGTCTGCACGGCGGGCGGCGTCGCGGGCGGGGCCTTCGCCCGCACGGCGGCGGGCGGACGGGGCGCCGGCCGCTCCCGCTTCGGCGCGCGGACGCGATGCGTGAAGCGATACCAGGCGAACGCGGCGAGGACGAGCAGGACGACGATCCCCGCGAACCAGCGGAGACGGTGCGTCTCCGCGTCGCCGCGGGGATGGTATTCCACCCCGAACCGTCCGCGCGCGTAGCCCATGCGCGTCCCGCCCTACTTGCCGGCCTCGGGCGTCTCCTCGACGACGCCCTGCACGGCGGCGCGCGCCACCTCGATGACGACGTCGCCCGCAATCTCGATCTTGAAGGTCTTCTCCTTCGCCTCGACGATCGTGCCCATGAGGCCGCCCGCGAAGACGACCTTCTTGCCCGCGCGGAGTTCGTCGATCATCTTCCGGCGCTCCTTCTCCTTGCGCTGCTGCGGGCGGATCATCATCACGTAGAAGAGCGCGAGGAGGAGCAGCATCATGACGGGCATCATGAAGTTGCCCTGCGGCTGCTGCGGCGCGCCCTGCGGGGCGTCGGCGCTCTGGACCTCGGTCGCCGTCGCGGGCGTGGCGGGGGCGGACGGCGCGGCGGCCTGGACGGCCGGGGCCGCAGGGGCGGCCGCCTGTGCGAAGATCATCGGTGTGTTCATGTTCGTCTCTGTTCCTTATGGTTGGTTTCGTGTCTCATTCTGTCCGTTTCCGCGCTGGTCCGCGTGGAGCTGCGCCCGCCACGCCCCGAACGTACCGTCCAGGATGGCCGCGCGCATCTCCCGCGCGAACGCGCAGAGGCGGTGGACGTTGTGGATCGTGAGGAGGCGCACGCCGAGGATCTCCCCCGCGTGGAGGAGGTGGCGCACGTAGCTGCGCGTGAAGTTCCGGCAGCAGTAGCAGGTACACCCTGCCTCGACGGGCGAGAGGTCCTTCGCCCACTTCGCCGCCTTGACGGCGACGTTGCCGTGGCGGGTGAGCGCCGTGCCGTGGCGGGCGACGCGCGTGGGGATCACGCAGTCGAACATGTCCACGCCGCGCGCGACGCACTCGGCCATCTGCGTCATCACGCCGAGGCCCATCACATAGCGCGGCTTCGCCTCGGGGAGGTAGGGGACGGACGCCTCCACGGCCTGGTACATCGCCGCCTCCGGCTCGCCCACCGAGACGCCGCCGATCGCATAGCCGGGGAAGGCCATCTCCGCAAGTTCCTCGGCGCAGTGGCGGCGGATGTCGTCGTAGATGCCGCCCTGCACGATGCCGAAGACAAGCTGGCCGGGCGCGTGCGGGGCCTCAAGGGACATCTTCGCCCACCGGATCGTCGTCTCCACGCTCCGCTCGGCGCGGGCGCGGTCGCAGGGCCAGGGCAGGCATTCGTCGAACGCCATCGCGATGTCGCTTCCGAGGACGCGCTGGATCTCCATCGACTCGCGCGGGCCGAGGAAGATGCGCCGCCCGTCGAGGTGCGAGTTGAACCAGCAGCCCTCGGGCGTGAGCGTGCGCATCTTCGCGAGCGAGAACACCTGGAAGCCGCCCGAGTCCGTGAGGATGGGCTTCTGCCAGTTCATGAACGCATGGAGGCCGCCCGCGTGCGCCATCACGTCCATGCCGGGGCGCAGGTTGAGGTGGTAGGTGTTGCCGAGGATGATCTGCGCGCCGTTCTCCTCCAGGTCGCGCGGTTCGAGCGCCTTGACGGTGCCCTGGGTGCCGACGGGCATGAAAACCGGCGTCTCGACGGGACCGTGCGCCGTCCAGAGGACGCCTGCGCGCGCGCGCGAATGGGCGTCCTGGGTGCGGATCTCGAACGTTCCTGGTTCCATGGGCAGAGAAGTATAGCAAAAATCGGGGCTTCGCGCGCCACGCTTGCCAAGCGCCGCCGGATGCGCTACACTCATGTCCTTCCCTTTCGGGCGCGTGGTGGAATGGCAGACACGCTGGATTTAGGTTCCAGTTCGCAAGAGTGCGGGTTCAAGTCCCGCCGCGCCCACCACGCGCGTCAGCTGTGCCGCCCGCCCGCCGCGACGAACGCCCGATGGACGGCCTTGTCCGCGTAGGGGTCGTCGTCTGCGGCGAGCGCCGCCGCCGTATAGCCGCTTCGGACGGCAAGCAGCGTCACCGTGCGCGCGGCCGCGTCGACCGCGAAATCGAGCCGGAACATCCGCACCGAGAACGTCCCCGTCTCCGGTCCGGTGCGGGCGACGCGCTTGCGGGAGGCGTCAAACGGCTCGCCCGCAAGCTGCACGCGCGCCGTTGCAAGAAGGTCCTGCCCGCCCTGCGCGCGCACGCACGCGGCCTGCGCCGCGAACGCCGGCGTGGCGACGACGCGCCAGTGGTCCTGGTCGTCCACCCAGCCCGCCTTCACGCCGGGGAAGGCGTCCGCCGCCGGGATGTACGGCTTGATGTCGAGAACCGGCGTCCCGTCCAGAAGGTCTGCCTCCGCGACCTCGACGACGCACCCCCGAACGGCGACGAGCCGCACGCACGAAAGCCCGATGGGGTTGGGGCGGTACGGCGCGCGCGACGCGAAGACGCCCACGCGGGGGAGGCCCGACGCCGTGACGGGCGGATGCGCCGTCGGCCGCCAGCCTTCGCCGTTGCGGTCGAACACGAACACGAGCCAGATGCGCGCAAAGCCGTCGAGGTTTCTCAGCGCCGTCTCGAAATTGCGGCCCGCCGCCAACACGACGCGCCCTTCCCCGCCGGCGAACGCGCCCTGTCGCGGCGCCTCGTACTTGCGCGCGGCCCCGCCGTGGAAGATGCCGATCGGCTCGAAGTTCATAGGGATGCTCCGCAGAACAAAAGCCACCGCACAAGCGGTGGCCATTGCATGGTGGCGAGAGGGGGATTCGAACCCTCAACCAGCAGATTATGATTCTGATGCTCTACCGTTGAGCTATCTCGCCGAACGAGAGAACAGTTTACCAAAACAGGATTCACCGCGCAACTGCAAAAACACGTAAACGCGCCGAGGCAGTGCGCGCAGTCCTTCATGCGGATGGCTGAAGCGCGACAGGTCTCGAACACAAGCCCGCGGAAGACGACATTCCTCGCGCTTGTCAGCTCGAAGAGCTGCGGTGCCATCGTCAGCTCGACGCAGCGCGTCTCGCCTGCGCCACTTACGACACGGCCCTCATGCCAGCAGGTCTGCGCCCGCCGCGCCCGAGGCGGAAATCGCCGCCCACCTCTCCAAGTCCTATGCGGAAAAACGAAAAGCGCGCCTCCCCTTGACGTTGCTGGGCGAAACGCGCTTTTTGACTGGTGGAGGTTGCGGTCTGTCAAACTATGACGCCACACGGTGATTTCCCCCACTGTTTATGCGGGGGCGGACAATGACTGAGATGTTTTCGACCGGTGTTTTCATGGTTTTTCGATGTCTCTGTTTTTCGAGTTTGCATACGCCTCAACCTATAGGTTGGGGTCGCGATTTGACGATTTGAGCTGTCGGACGGGGATAAGCATACCCCATGCTTGGGGTTGAAGCCCATGTGCTTATCATTTCGGGCCGTTTTCGGACGGGGTTGGCATACGCCCTCAACCTATAGCATTGGGTAGTCATATCGTAGCATTGGGTAGTCATATCGCTGGTCTGCGCCAGACTCATTCTGTTTCTTCTCCATGTCGGTCTTTGAAATAGCGAAACCTTCTTCGTATTGCCTCTTCGTCAATCAGGGCTTCGGTTGCCCTATGTTGCCAGACGTCGGACAAAGGTTGTTCTTCATGTCCCATTCAAGGTTCCTGTCAAGGGATTCGAGGTTGAAGTAGTACAGAAACTTCACTCGCTTAAATCCCGTCATGAATGAACCCTCAAAGTTGATGTCGCCATATATTTTCCCATAATACGCTTCTATCAGCTCTCTTTTGTCGTTATATCTTGAACGGATGCGAAAGCAATAGCAACGCTCCTTGTCGCTTTCCGAATAGTACTTCATAAAGACATTCACTCCGTTCTTGCCAAATATGTCCTTCTTACTGCCGAAGCGTAATGTCTTTGAGTGCGCATAGCCTGATTCTGGCGCGTTACGAAACTTTATGCCGCAGTTTTTGCCAGCAAATGATTCCTCATATATGCCATTACCTTCACCAGAAAACTCGATCTCGTTTATGAAATCATAGAAGTATAGCACATCGGTGCGATTGGAAATGACAGACCAAAGATCATAGCGTGTGCGAATCGTCATGTCGGCAAAACTTCCCGCTCCCACAGGCGGAAGCCAATCCCCCTTGACGAAATCATACCGCAGCACCGCATTAGTGCCATCGAATCCACCGAGCTGCCCCTTGTCGTCTCTTATATCGGCATGGCGAACATATAAGGGTATAGGATGCTCCACGCGTTGAAGAGCCACCGTGACGACAATATCCTCTGGCTGCCAAGTCCCAAACAAAGACTTTCTCGTATATTTCGCGTCTCCGCCATACGCCGCTTCGTAATATCCTTTCGGTGCTTTATCAACCCAAACACTGCTTCTGCCGCAGTTTGTCTTCCCTGAAAGCCGGCAGAAACCATGTTTATCCGTGAATCCCTCTGCTATGTCAGGATTAGCCGATTCCGACCAAGCGCGCCATCCAATGTCGTCTTCAAAGTTTGCGATCACCTTTACGCCCTGCAAAGGCACATGACTAACGGCATCCTCGACACATATGCCCAGATATGCCTTGTCAGCTTTTGCAAGGCAACATACCAGCACGATGCCGATCATTATCATTGTCTTTCTCATTGGTTTTCTCCTTTTACGATTTTGTTGAATATGAAATTGACATAAAAGAAAGCAACATTGCAAATGTCAGAGTGATGCCATTGACGACGCTGACTGGCGATTCGTTTTGATGGCCAATACGGCAATCCGTCAGGGGATAACTCAATACTTCCAGCAAGTACATTCTGAATCGGATTCGCTCCAGCGGCAAAACTTACCGCCGGAATTCCATCTCCCATGACCTTGTTCAACTCCGTCTGAGCTATTGATATGAGATTTGTCTGATGAAGCGTTGCATTGTCAAACTTCCTGAAAATCGGACTCATAATCAATTCCGTGTCAGAGAAAACGTTTGTCTTTGCGAAGTCCGTTAGAAGTCCTGCCAAATTAGTGCGTTCGCCATTATATCCCCATCCGCCTTCATAATTCCCCGGCGCTAAATGAAGTGCGGACGTTCCCTTGAATAGCTCCTGCACGGACCAGACACCTCCCCATCCGTTTGTTGTCGCATTATTAAGGACTTCTTCCGTAAGTGAATAGCAGTTTACCGCATGATGTATTCCTGCAAAACGGCCTTTCCATTTTAGGTCTCGCCTTAAGTCCGCAGGGTCATGGAAGTTTTCGTACCACCTCGCGGCCCATTTTTCTGGAGAAATGTCAGTCCAGCCATGTTCTATCATTTCTCGCGCCATAGATGTTCCATCATATGCTTCAATTGGCACGGCGGCATTCAGCATATAGTATTTTGTATAGTTGAGCAGATAGGATTTCGCGGCCTCGGAAACGAGCATGTTGCCAAGCGAGTGGGCAAGCATGACCTTGTCGCCAGGCAATGCATTTACCGCAGGCGAGAAATTAGGCGCTGAATCAAGCGCGTGGCGTACATTGATGTAGTAATCGAGCGATTCTCCTCCAAGGAAAGGAACGCCTGCCCATATCTGCGACTCGTTGCCATACCAATCGACTGCGGTAAACATAGACTGCGATCCCGCCTGCCAAAGACGCTTGAACATTTCGGCAGACCACCCGCGCGCAGACCGGTAGTTGACATTGTACCCGTGCACAAAGACAAAATGTCGCCCGTCACATTCTGCTAAACCAAAGACATACGGAAGGTCACCTTCTACCTTCTCTTTATATGGCGTAATTGCAGACTCCAAGCACTCTGCCGACATCCCAAAGACATTTATCAGATAGTCTCGTACAAGTGCCAACTCTTCATCCTGCTCATTCACATTGAGAAAAACGGGGAACACTTCTCGACAAGCATCCTGTCGCTATCCGCAGGGAACCATGTCACTACCCAACCATTCTTTTCCAACGCCTGTTCGCACGGCCAAACGATTCTCCGTTCAATGCGCGAAAGTTCGTCATCTGAAATTTCAACCACAATTCACCTCCTGCTGTCTCCTCTCCGCAATGTAAGATCGCAAGTCAATTCTCACGACGCCTAATTTCTCTGCTTCAAATATTCGGTATCCCACTTCAGGGCCTCAAGCGCGGCAGCAGCAGCCGTCATGTAGACCGTTTTCGACCATCCTGTCAGAATCAACGTCTTGTTCATTTTCCTGCCTTTCGCTTCTTCCCTTTAGGACCTGGCTTGCGCGGACGGCCGCGTCGTTTGCGTTTGTAGTAACCGGCCGCCGTCTTGGCATCGGCCTTGGCACGGCGGATCAAATTCATCTCCAGGTGCTTGGCAATCCAGGCCCGTTCTGCAACGTCAAGTTTGTGGCCCTTGACCTTTTCGTGAATCATTCCGGCGACAAATGCGCTAACCGCGACCCCGTCCGAGTCAGCCAACGACTTCAGCGCCGCACCCTCCTCAAGAGGGAGCCTTATCACGATTGCGTATGTTTCCGGATTAGACTGGCATGCCATGATTCACGCTCCCAACTCTGCCGGTGCCGTACCAACCCCCGTAAGCATTACATGGTTCATCGCACGCGAGAGCGCAACGTACAGCAGGCTACGCTCGGAATCGTCCGCTATCTTCTTTGCCACGGGATCGAAATCGTCGTAGCCTTTCGGTCTGAGGGGCCACACGCCTTCGTTAACCTCCGCCACGACTACCCCCGCGAACTCAAGGCCCTTTGAGCGATGCATGGTCGCGATGCGGACGGAGTCCTTGTCGGACTCGCGCACCGTTATGTCCTTCTTGACCTCGCAGCATTTCATTCCCCGTTCGCGCAGGGCCTCTTTGACCGCCTTCACGTCATTTCTGCGGCGCACGAGAACCGCATAGTCGGCAAAGTCGCGTCCGTCGGATTTCTGCCAGCCGAGGATCGCTTCGACAACAGCGTCCATCTCCTTGGCAAACGACTTGAACCTCGTCTCGTTTGGCTCAACGCCCACTACGAGCGAGCGGAATCCCTTGTTGTCATCTGTCGCCCCGTCAAGGTCGTCAACAGACACCCCCTCAAGAAGCGCCACTGCGCGCTTGCGAATCTTTTCCGTAGTACGATAGTTGAGCTTCAGCTTGGAAGACCGTCCCATGACATTGATACCACATTTGCCAAGCGTCGCCTTCTTGCCGTAGATTCGCTGATGGGCGTCTCCGACGATAAGAAGCGAATTAGGTTGGGGAGCTTCACGCGTATTGCCTGAGAGCGCCGCCACAAGTCTTAGCGCAGGTGCGCTGAAGTCCTGCGCTTCGTCAACTATGACGGAAGCATACGGCTCATTGCCCCTTGCTTTGATTTCGTTGGCAGCCATGATTGCGATCTCGTCGAAATCCATCATCCCCTTGCGGGCCAAAATCGACCTGTACGCCTCGAGCACCTGCCAGACATTCCGCTTCTGTGCTGCCGAAAGACGCACGCCAAGGCCCGCACGCGAAGCTTTGAGGTACGCACCTATGCTGTCGATTCCATTCGGAAGCATAACCAACGAACGTTCCCTCAGGTAAAATGCGGCCTTGAAGGCATCTGAACCTTCAACAAGCGCCATCGCCTCCTCCATCAGATCCGTCTTATCCTTCTCCTCAACCAGGGGATTGACGTCGATCCCAAGAGAGCGTACATACTCCAGCGCCCATGCGTCAAGATTGCGTATGTCAATTCGAGACATGATGGAGTCGGAGCAGATCGTCTTGAGAAGTGCCTCGATATCATCGCAGAGATTCTTCGTGAAGGTTGTGAATAGCAATCGCTCGGAAGGCGCTATAAAGACTTTTTCAAGAAGGTACTTGGCCCTGTGCATGGCGACGACCGTCTTGCCAGTTCCGGCCCCCCCGAGAACTTTCATCGGACCATTTGCGTTTTTCTTAACAATCTTGCGCTGCGACGGATGAAGGAAGATTCGCCACTTTGCCAAAGCCGCCTTGCGGATTTCGTTCAGCTCCTCCTCCGAAGACGCGAAGGCGAAGTTCGCCTGGGACGCATCGCTCGACTCGACGGCTTTTGCGACGTCGTCGATGTTCGCGCCCTTGGGAGTGATGCCGAGTTCCTTGATTATCTCGTCTGCGTTCTTCCCGTCAAACGCAAGCAAGAGAGCATCAAACACACCCTGAGAGAATCCCTCTTCATGCGCAAGGATGTCTTCATCGTCCTTGAGCGAGCGAACCAGCGGAATCTGCGATTCCGGGACGCCAAGGCGCTTGAGGTCTTCATCGGAAGGCGTATTCGCAAATGGGCCTGGCGCAGCTGCCGTGGTAGCGCCTTCCTGCTCACCGTGGGTGGCTGGGGCCAATCCGTCAACCCGCACCTCCGGGATATCAACTACGTAAAGCTGGACTTCGCCAGTGTAGGGGTTCACCTCGAACTTGTTGCGCCTCGCCCAAGCGTATGCCGCGTCATGCGTGTCGATGTGCAGGAATGTGAACGTTCCCTTGGAGTCCTGATGAAGCACGATCCTGTAGTTGTCGTTTACCCTGACGGACTTCATCGAGGGTGATGCCGCCCCTTGGATTGGCTCAAGGTTTAGACCAGCCCCGTCTGCGTTCTTTGCGAGCTTGCTGTATATCCCGTTCACTCCCTTCTGTATGGGGCGGGATAGAGCCGAGAGCTTCTCCGCGAACTTGCGGCTGATTATTATCTGATTAGACATTGAATGCCTCCTTGATAAGATTTGCTACTGTTTCTGGACTCGCACCGTCGGCAACGGGGAGGATGCGCCAGCCTTTCAATACTTCTGCAGGCGCGTCATCCGCACCAAGCACAATTATCTTCTTGTCAGGCCATTTCAGCCATGCATTGCACAGCACCGACCCATCCGCCGCCGTTATGTCCTCGAACACAAGAGGCGGAGGGAACGATAGATCTCTGAGCTTTTGGAGAACGCCGGTTATGAGCGCCTCTCCTTCAGCCAGTTCCATTGCGGCGTTCCATTCCGGATTGCACTCGGCACCTGCGGCGGACTTTGCCGTCTTCAGGTTGCTCCAGAATTGATCGTCGCGTGACTTGAACGTGAAAGCCAGCAAATCGTCATCCAAGAACTGGAAATACGTCATGAAGCCAACGAACGCTTCCCAAGCCTTTTTCTCCGGGACATCGTTGTCGTCAAGAGCCGCCGCAATTTTCGCTTTCATCTTCCCAAATCGCGTTTCGTCTTTGACAATTCCAACCCCCGCAGCAAACAGGGACTCATTTATGGTGACTTCAATGTCGCCGTCCAGATGTGCCGAGAGGACATGCGGAAGGATTCCTTTGATCGACGGTGTCATAGACTTGTCCACACCCGAAACAAGCAGCATCGCCAACTCAAATTCCGCATGACGAACAAAGAGCGTGTCATCCGCAACACCCAGATAAGCAAGGAATCTCTCCATCTCCTGCGCCGGCGTGTTGTAGATTTCATGCCAAGCCTCAGCCCGATCCCCGCTGTCTGCGTAAAAAGCCGCCCCGAGCTTCTTGCGGCAAACGGGATCAGCGAGATTCTTTCTCCACTCAGGGGGCTCTTGCCCGTCTGGTTTCACTTGCTTTGCAGCCACCACATCGTCCCAGCCAAGCGACCAGACACGATAACCCGCCTCCATGAGCGCCTTGCGCTTTATGACATCAAGCGCAATTGTCGCCTGGTGGTATTCCCATCCGTCCAAGAACACAGCCACAGGTTTCGCATTCTCGACACCATTCGATGCGAGCGGATAAAACACGAAATCAGGACGCGACGGGACAAGAACTCCGTCACTCGGCCCCATGTCTTTCTGCGGGACGATCTCCCACTCGTGCAGTTGCTGGTCAGCCCCAAGTCTGAACGCTCTAGAAAGCCGCATACGCCAGCCTTTGACATACCCTCTGACGGTGGCCTCTTCAATATGCGCGCCCTTCTCCGTTTCTGCCGCGCAGAAAGATTCAAGCCGAAGAACGAACTGTTTTTCAAGCTCGCTGTCGATCAGGCTTGCCATTGAAAGCCCGGCGGTCGCCTCACCGGCGACACGGACCAGCTGCTTTCGCCTCGGGAGAAGTTCCTCAAGAACCTTGATGGCCTCCCGCCTCGAAATCTTCCCCTGGCTCGACTGGTTCCTGTACCTGTAAAGGCATTCATAGCATCCATCCTTTGTTGGATCGGAAGCGCACGAGCACGCTTTCAGCTTCTTCAGCGCCGTCTCGAAGATGTCGAAGATAAGTCGCGGGCGGTCTCCATCTGCAAACTGGCGGATATATCCTGTGCCGCCAGGGACAGCGTCATAGAGAATAAGGAAGTGCTGGCGGATGCTCTTTCCCGGCAATGGGATGCTCTGCGTCTCCATCTGGAGGTGGTCCACCTCGCCCTTGAAGTACTCCTTGAGTCCCAACTGTATGGCCGCCATGAAGCTCACGATGCGCACATCGCCGTCTTCGCCGAGAAACGGCGCGAATATCCTGAGCGCTTCCGTGTGGTACTCGCGATAGAACGACAGATTGAGCGGAGGCGTCGAGGGCTCACTGCCGGGCGACAGCAGTGTCTTGCATGTGGACACGTGCCTGATGCCCGCTCCCCCTGAAGGCTCGACGGAAACAGCCTTGTTGCACTCTCGGCACACATCAAATCCGAGTCCCGTCAACGGTTCTCCATTGGAAACTGCATCGACCTCTCCCTCACGCCTCACGGCACGCTTTCCGAAATTCACCTCGCGCATAACGAGATGCGGCACATACTCGAAAGCGAACGGTATCCCTTCGCCCTCGCAACGGAAGCCCTCTATCTTTCCACCTCCGGCATCCCTCTCGAAGAACTTCCGACATTCATAGCGCTCTTTGTCGCGGTTATCGTTGCTGTCGTCGTTCAAGGTGCTTCTGTCTGGGCAGACCGTCACGAACTGCCTTGCGGGCAGAAGTTTCCTAACCTGAGCATTGTTGCTCCAGTCTGCGCCGCAGACAGGGCACTTGACCGCGTTGAGGGTGCCGTTCTTTTCGATGTGGTCGCATTCCGGGCATAGCCGCCATTCACACGCGGCAATCTCGTCGTCACTGTAGCTCTGAAGATCGACCTGGTCGATGAGCATGTGGTGCGCGTGTGTGTAGAATGTCGAGCCGGGGACGAGTTCCGTGATGCCGGATGACGCAGGACGCAGCACCTCGAACTTGTCGAACTTGAGCTTCCCGGTTCCTGCCTGCGATTCCCTGCGCCAGAGGATCGTCTGCAAGGAGACTCCCGGCTCAAGGAACGCATAGTTGGGCAGGAGCCCGGCCGTGTCGCAAAGCCATTCTATGACCGGCTTCTTAAGCAGTGTCCTTGTCAGCTGATAATACGCCTTCAGTTCGCGGTCGACATCTTCTATTCGCTGACTCCTGAGCTCTTCCGTAAGCCCAGGGTCTTTCGACACTTCCTTCTTGAGCTTTGCCAGGTCGCGCTTCTTGTTCTCATAGTTTTTTAGCAGTGTCTTGGCGGAGGCAACGGCATCTTGAATCCGGCCGCAGACACCCGCTTTGCCCTGCGGATTGTGATAGACGTCTTCGTTTAGGACATCGAGCGTGTGGGATTTGATCTGGTTGAAGTTCCCCAGCCGTTCCCTGAAACGATCAAACAAGTCTCCCTTAACCTCGGAATACCAGGCGAAGAAGTTATTGGGAAACGCCGATGCGCCATTGTCGTCAATGGCCTTGAACATCCTGCCCATAGAATCGGGCAGCACGCACTCGGGTGAGGCCAGCATCCATTCGCTCAGCGCGAACGCAAGGTATTGGCGCTCAAGTATGGCGCTGGCGTCAAGAAACACACCAGGCGAGGTCACGCTGCCGGAGATCATCGCCGCCGGGTCCCGGAAGAAGTATAGGTCGTGCGGCGAGGAAGCCGCGACCGTGATGTTGAGCGCACTTCCGTTCCTGCGCCCGGAACGGCCTACACGCTGAATGAACTTCGACTGCGTCGGCGGGACACTGCAAAGAAGAACGCTCGAAAGATCGCCGATGTCCACGCCCATCTCAAGCGTCGGCGTAGCGGAAATGAGGTTCGGGTCCCACTTGCGCGAGTCCTTTGCCTTGAACCGGGTCTCGAGGGCCTCGCGTTCTTCTCTTTTCAAGAGACCTGTATGCTCAGCGGGGTTAACCCTGTGTATGTCGCCACTGAGATACTGCTTGTGAAAAGGATTCTCGGCGCACGCGCACGCATCAGGATGCTTTCGGACGACAAGGGACCCTATGGACAGATACCAATACTTTGTAGTGCCGTCCGTGTGCGTGAACTCGCGAACGATACCTTTCTTCGCCAGCAGCGCAAGCATCTCTGCATCGCGCGGATCGGCTATCTCACTCAGTATGGCATACTTCTTCTTGCCTAAGGTTGTGCCTGGAACGCGAGGTTCCGCGGAACGCTTGGACTTGTACACGGGGATTCCAGCCGCATCAAGTCCATTAATGAACTTTATGCCGCCACGATTCAGGGCGGTCGTAAGGATTGATGACCAGGCATCGCCCTTGGAGTTCAGCAACGCCAGGTCCTCAAATGCCCCAGCCTTTACCATGTCTGGGGTGATCCGTTCAAGAAAGCGCCGCTCCTCCTCAGCAAGAGAGTCAGGGATCGCCATCTCTAGCCGCAGAACACCCATACGTTCAAGTGTTCTGCCAAGGTGCTGGCCGCAGCCAAGCTCCATCGCGATCTCCCACCTGAGGCGCGCCATCAACGCCTTCATGGTACGTGCATCGGGAACTGGAGGATCGTTCCCCTTGAGCGCGCGCCACGCATTGAGCCATTTCAAATCCTGTGGGATCAGCTCGGCAAGAATATCCCTGTCGTCTGAAAGTCGTTTCTTTAGATAGGCGTAAAAGCCGTCGATAAACTTACTGTAGCCGACTTCTTCCACCCCAAGCGAAGTGAAATACTGCGCGAGGTGCGCCCGAAACGTCGCCGCCCACGTCCGACCTCCGAAGAATCCGGCGCGTTGCGACGTGTCCTGCACATTGTCGCTGAACGTCAGTATCTTCTTGTCGCCGTTGTGCGGAGAAGTGGTCAGCGTGGATATGCATGTCGAAAGCATGGTTGCAGATCGCATGCCGACGAGCAGCCTGTTTCCGTGGTCATGACCGCACCAGGGGCAAGCGTCGCCATTCTTGGCCACCGCGACGCGAATAAGCTTGTCGTTCCCGCATTCACACTTCTCGGCAGAATCAGGGTTCAGGCGGCAGCACTTTCCGCAAAGCTTCTTGATTGGTAGGGTCACGCGTCCCGCGTGACCGCCGCCCCCTGCAAGCGGATAAAGGAACCTGACGTCCTCTCCGCCGTGATGCGCAAAATACTCGTTGTATATCTGACGACGAGTTCCTTCGACATGAGCTCCGTCGCGGCCGATAAGCCCGATCCATGCCGTTGCACCGCAGACGTTGCAGTTGTCGAGCGGAAAGTGGCGAACCTTGCCGTCTATCATCCTGTCAGGGTCTTCCAGGTCGTCGGCAAAGCGCAGCTGGGGCCGCAATCCACCGTCGCTCAACTCGTACGGAACGTTTGCCACGAGTCTGGCCATTTCCCGAATCCAGTACTGGAACTTGACGTCCGGGTAGTCCCTGCCTTTATCAGCACGCAGCTTAGAAAGCTTGCCGCAGAAGTCCAGTATCATTTCGCTGGCCTCATGCTTGGTCTTAGGGGCATTGTCCCAGAGTTCGTCGTCCGCCGCCTTGACTACGATGTCCGACAGTGAGTCCGGGGTTTTCGACGGACCCTTTAGTGCCCCGAAGAGCGTCCTTGCCACCGGCATGGCAAAAATCGGATCTTTGGTCCCGGCGGCCATCTCGTCAAAAGTGTATCTGTCTTCCGTGACGAGCGATTCTGGCGGGAAGGACGAGCTGAATACTTTTTCTGCGTATTTCCTTATGCCGTCGGACGCCTTGTCGGACGAACCGAGAGTTGCGGATGTTCCAATGCAGCAAAGGTTCTCATCCGGTAGCCTGAGGTATTCCTTCAGACGCCTCAGCAAGCAGGCAAGGTCTGCGGCCTGCGCACCGTCAAATGTGTGAAGCTCGTCGACGGCCAGGAACTTAAAAATGTCCGGATTCTTGTTGAACCGCCAGAGTATCCTCTCCTTCGGCCGGAGAAGGAGGTAGTCCAGCATCTTGTAGTTGGTAAGCAGTATGTGCGGCGGTTCGTTTAGAATAGTCCCTCGGTCAGTGATGACATGGTACGACTGCGTTGCTGCGTCATAACCAACCTCGCGCCACGTGGCAGGGCGCGATGCCCGCGCCCCGCCGCGTCTCGACTTGCCCTCGCCAATATACAAGCCGACTCGGACGCCCTTAAGCCCTGCATTCTTGCAAATAAGCTCCGCGAGGCGTTTTGCCTGGTCTGTGGCGAGCGCATTCATCGGGTAGATCAATATCGCCCTTATGCCATTCTCGCCAGCGTACTTTGCACAGTGCGCGAGGATCGGCAACGAGAAGCATTCCGTCTTGCCGGAACCCGTGCCTGTCGCGACAAGCGTCGACTTGAAGGCCCCGATCCTGTCGAATGCCCGAACCTGATGTTTGTATGGCGGAAACGGCAGCTTTTCTATCGCAGGCGAAAATCGGGTAAGCGCTGCGGCATCGGTGGACTTCCGGTATGGTAGCGGCAGCTCAAGATATGGTCCCTTGATGAGTTTCTCGCCACGTGAGAAAAAGTCCTCCCAGAGATGGCGAAATCCACCATCCTCCCGAACACAAAACTGTGTCTTCAAGAGGCACGCGAAGCGCTCTTCCAATTCTCTGCCTACGATAGATGGCATCATGTTAGTCACCTCAGAAACGGAGAAGAACAACCCATTCACCACCATTGTCTGGGCCGATGCGATTTAGAACCTTGAGGTTCTTCAAAACGGCAATATCCTCCTGAACAGTTCTCCTGGAAGCACCAAGAAAACTCGCCAACGCAACGATCGTGATATCTTTATCCCTAAGCAATTGTTGTAGCAAAATTCCCATTCTTTCAACTACCTTGGCAGGGCGGTGTATCAGCGCAGTTTTCAGCGCAGTTTTCAGCGCAACTTTTATATGCTCCAACTCCTCTTCAGCCGTCATAACTTCGGCAATGCGCCCATGATCCGCCAATTCACCACTTTCTTCGTCATTATCGTTGTTTGTTTCTCTATGCGAAGTTAATGCAGTTTTCAATGCAGTTCTCTGTGAAATGGAACTCTCCATTTCACAGAAATGAGGATTGACCGGCAACGTGACGGTGAGCCAATCTCGATTTTCGGGAGACGAAAAGACTGGCGGCGGCGACCCGTTCTCACGCATGACATTCACGACAACAGGAATGCCCGTATTACGCCCTTCAACCAGGTCGAGTTCCTTGAGGAAGTCTCCGATACGACGGTTGCGATAGTGGAGGCCAATCATACGACAAGCAGCGAGATCGGCATCCGTTATTGACCGTTCTGGCCCGGGCAGACTTGAAATCGTCATCGCCTCGGGTGTCACCACGACGGTAATAGGCTCTGCAATTCGATACGACTTGTGATAGACGGCGTTTGCAAGCACCTCTTCGATGGCACGATAGGGGTAGTTCCAGAATCGGCCAGCCTCTGGCCGATCATCGTATTTGAATATCTTTTCACGCAGAAAGCGGTTCCTGATGTAGTCAAGCGCCGAGCGGAGCTGCACATGAAGCGGCCCCCGGAACGTTTGCTCGACCATACCCTCGCCGGTCGGATCTGGTTTGTCAACGACATCAATCCATGCGCAACGGAAGAAATTCTCAGGATGCGGATTGAAGAACATAAGTCCCACATTCTTCGGCTTGAAGCATTCAGCCGGTCCGGCCGCAATCTGCATGTTACGGGCTACATCGGCGACCGACATGTCCTCGGCATTGCTCGCGAGATCACTTCCGACCTCATGTAGATACTCGACCAGCAGATTCATCTTGAGGTCGGTAATGTCGGCATGAACATTCGGGCGGTCATCAAACGGCACATCCCCAGTCAGCTCAAAGAGTTCTTTCTCGTCCTGACGTGTCGCCTTGACGGTGCTCGCTAGTTTGCGGATATAGTAAGCCTTTGGCGACTTGACGTCCTTGACAATATGCTCTGGGCATTTATACGGACGCTCACACCCACCCGGCACCCAGACGATCAGTAGATGCTTGCCCTCGTACACGCACGGCTCGACGACCGGCATATAGACCGGCTCGATGAGATGACAGACGTTCAGCAACTCCTTCTGAATATGATCCACCTCATTCGGCCCAATCCCCTTTACCGGGAACACGGGACGCCCGTTTTCCTCGGCAATGCCGATAATGACATATCCGCCGCCCCAGTTATCGATGTCATTGGCAAAAGCGCAGATCGTGTGGACAATCCGCTCTGGATTCCACCCTTCCTTGTACTCGATACGAGCCCACTCCACCTTGCGGTGGTTGATCAGGTCGTCAATGTTTACTGGTAATGACATAAGAGCCTCCGTTAAAATTATACAACATTTCCGCAGTCACTACCACCTAGCCCTGCCACCGCGATATCACCCATCTCGTGGCAGCGATGGTAAAGCTCCTGCTTGGTCGGCTGGCGATCCATCACCGGATAAAGCGAGAGGAAGAGCATTCGCCCTTCGGCGCAATACTTTTCGTATTGCCGCACTGGATGCCAACGTTCATGGAAGCCCTCAGGCGAGAGGACCACCCACTTGCCGCCGGCTGCGGCGATGGCGTTGCCGCATTCTTTCTCCAGCGGGCTCATGAACGTGCCCACGCCTGCGCCGCCCGGCCCGATGCGCGCACATTCATCAACGAGCGCCTGCCATTCGGGCGAACCAGGCTTCGTGGCGCGATGGCCCTTCACTGCCTTCAAGACCGGCAACTCAAGAATCGCCAGATTGCCGTAGGCGAACCACTCACGCCCGAGAAAGGAAACTTTCAGAACCGTGCCGAAATACTGCCGGTTCTGTTGCCTGAGCCAAGCCCGCTCGGGGTTTTCGCGAATGTAGCGCGTAAAGGCCGCAAGCTGCCCGTCTTTCTTAACAATCCAATCATGCCAATCGCGCTCGAAGATGGGGGCGAGCTTCGCATTGTTGCCCGATGGAGCGGACTGGAAGGTGTTGCCCGATGGAGCGGGCTGGGGAATGTTGCACGATGGAGCGGGCAACACACCACTCTGATTAAAAGAGCCCCCTTTCTCTTCGATAAGAGTGTTGTGTGGCCGGCCCCGTCCGGCCACATCCTGCCCCGTCAAGCGCCAGTATTCCACCGCAAGCGCCTTCATCAACTGGTAAACATACTTCCCAAGCGCCATCTGATCGCCAGTATCTTTGATGTGGATCAGTAGGTGAAGATGATCGGGCATGATAATGAAGCATTCGATCGGCCAAATACCCCACCACTTCGTGTGAAACTCGCTGATCACACGCGAAAAAGCCTCGGTCAACTCGTTGGCGATTAGATAGCGCGGTCTTCCCTTTGCGTCTTTTGGCGGCTCTTTCACCTTCGTAATCTCGCAAAATGGCCGCAGGCCTTTCCGGCGTTTCAGCGTCACCATGTAGAAATAGAGCTTCTTGTAATCAAAGCCCTTCAGCCGCTTCATGGTGGCTTTCGTCATCTTTACTGTTGCCGTTTGCGTCTTCATGTTGTCTAAACCGCTCTCTTCTCCCGAGTACTATCAATGTCCGCGGATTACCATACGCTTGCCTTTTCTGTCTTAATCAAAGTACTCAACCTTACCCATCTTACCGCCATTCTCCACAATAACACGGTCGCGAATCTTAGATTGAATTCTGACACGACACATCTTCCCAGAAAGCCTCACAACGCAGACACATCCAGAAGGAACAACAACCAACGCGTTTGCCCTCGTCCCCGCCACCGTTCTTGAATATGGAACGCCAACACCATCAACAAGCGTACATTTTGCCATGGTCCCTGACACATCAACTGTAAACCTTTGCGGAGACGTCTTTAAGCTCTTGGCAACATACTCATCAAGATTACGAATCATGTCTTGTGCAAGACGACAATCCGACCCGATCTCTTCCACCAGCTCATTCGCTGTTTCTGCTTTTCTCACAATCTCAGAACACAGCCCCGTCAGCTCTTCGCATTTCTTTGCGACCGTCATTGCCGTAGATTGACTCTCCGCTCGCACCGCCGCCAAATCATTTGTCGCCGAAATATATTCCATCGTGACCCTTGAAAAATCCGACCTCAACTCCGCTTCACGCTCCTTCAACAAGCAGTATCCATTGTAAAGCATACCGCCAAGAGATAGACCAAACAACGACAGTAAGCCACCACATAACACAAGCCAACGCCTTGTCAACTCCAGCGATTTGATTCTCGCTTCCAGATTTATTCCTTTACGAAATTTTCGCATGTTAATCCCCTCTGAAACTTATCCCTGATAATTTTCCTGATAATGCATGATGAAGAGATTGATCTCATCATCCGACATCGTTGGATTGATGTTACGCAAAACTTCATTGTTCACAATCTCCGCACTTTCCAATGCATTAGCGAGCTCCGGCTCTTCTACCAGCCATCCATTCTCCCATATCTTACATGGCACATTCTCAACACGTTTACACAGCGCCTCAGGATAATCCAGAGATATTCCACATGGAATCATAATTCTCTGAAGCCACAGTTGCAAGCTACCAGTATTCGGCAAATGGCCAAACTTAGTCAAGATGTCCCCTGCGACTTCTCTGCGCGTCACAACATCCATTCTGTCCAACAACTGAGCCACAACAGCCATGCACAATTGATAACAACGTGGATTACGATAGGCCAACTCCGTCGCGATTGATATACAGGCCGATATCTGATTCCGATCACCAAAGTAGGCAGACTTAATCGCCTCTGGCAGATCAACCAATGGTTTCATCACACTGCCCGCGTTGGGGAACCGTGACGCATGATCGTATAGCAGCAACAACTTCTTTTCCGCTGTCAACGTTTCATAATTCTTTTCAATCGAGAACCAGGCAACCTTATCGGCCTTAACCGAATCCCGTACTATATCGACAGACATCTTTGTTTTCGCCGAATTGAGCCGCATGCCATATTCAGCAAGAACAATCGTCAATGTCTTTAAGACCTTTTCGCCGATCGAAGTATCGTTGACAAAAATGCGATAATCATCACGATATCTCAGTATCTCATATCCGTGAATATTCTCCTCTTCCAGTTTCTTATAGAGGCACTCATCAATGCTTCCTAGAACGATCTCAGCTATAAAATCCATCAACACTGACCCCTGCGGGATGCCATTCGTCTGGCCATATCGCATGGCACGAATATACCGATCTATCGTATTACCGAGCAAAGAGCCATCCCTGTTCTGCTTCGCAACGTCCTTTCCATGTAATGCCCAAGCGATTGAATGCGTATAAATTGAGCCATAGCAATCTGTCACATCTGTAACAATCATGGAACGATATCGCATCGCCGACACCAACGATTCTTGCTCAAACTTCGACCACCAGCCAAGGATCTGTTCCGCCTTGATTTTTGGCTTCACAGTCTTAACCAACGGATAACTTGCGCATCGAATAGCCGGAATCCCAGCGAACTCTTTGAATCTGGAACAAATTAAGACCCAATTTTCGGGTGCAGTTATCTCATGGCAAAGTTTTGCATAGAGAAATGGATGAATAAATTGCAACGGTCGCCATGCATATTTGCCATCTTTATTATCCACGAGGGTATAATTCACCCCCTCAACGTCACTCGCCTTGCGCAGAAGTGTCTTTGAAACCCGTACGCGTCCAATATATGACTCAGCAACATTCAAAGTCCTTGAAAAATCAAAATAAGGCGGCAACTCCGTAGATCCGTAACTCTGCGGATCCATAAAGAACTGCAACGCCTTTTCATTTGACAATTCAAGCACAGTCATAACCAACAAACTTCCTCACTTGTGCCACAAGCCATACTTGGATTCCCTCTTTCTAAAGGCGTCTTCACCGCCTTCAAGAATCTCGCAAACATGCTCACGGATGCCCTGCGACTCAAGTATTGGCGCTGTCGGCGAAATTTTCGGCCACGACGCTTCCAACGAACCAGAAACATATGCAAATCGCATATTGTCTGCATTAACGCTATCGTTACCATGCTGATTAGCAACAATCACCTGCTCCGCATCAGCTCCAACAACAACATTGGGATTGTGCGTCACTAGAATGATCTGACGTTCCCTTTTCTTGGCGCGTAGATATGTCACAAGGTCCCTGAAGATTGCGCGGTTATCAAGATTATCCTCCGGTTGATCAATGAGAATAGGACATTTCTTGTTGCTAAATTCGAGCAAGAGCTGCAAAATAACAAAGGAGCGCTTGCCTGGTGACATTTGCGATAGTCGATCATTTTGATAAACAATATCGTAATTCACTTTAAACCAGCATGTCGACAAGAGCTCAATAACAACTGTCTTTTCGTCAACATCTTTATTGTATTGCACTGCTCCCTGCATTGTCTGATTCAAAAAGCTATTTACCTTATCACCATCGAAAGAGTCATGCGCAAGAATCTTATCATATAACTCTTTTTGTTCCTTAGAAACTCGCGTCATACGACCGTCGATATACCGACTCAAATCATCTTGTCTTATGGCAACACTACCAGCTATGGAAAGCCCGTTCTTCTCAAGCTTTACAGCATCTGCAAACTTGCACGAAACCTTATAAAGCTCATAGTGATGACTCGCCAAGTTTTCAATCGTAGTGCGATTTCGTTGCGCCAAATCATGTTTACGATCAACGATCTTCTTGACGTCCGCCAGCAAGTCCTCTTCATGACGAATACGTTGCTCAATGGCTTTAAGCTGACTATTCTCCGCGATATGTGCTGCACCTTTCTTGTACAAGTTTCCCTCACGCAATTCCTTCAGCTTCTTAACATAGAGGTCTTGTTGCGACTTCAACGACTGCCCAACATCGGAAACTAACCTCTGCCAAGCGACAAGCCCTTGCCGTCTAATTTCACTGATCTTTTTATCGATCTTATCTTGGACACCAGCAGAGAATAGCGGTATGTCAATATTTGGGAAGAAATCAATCTCAGGCATATCTTCTATTGACTTCAACGCTATCTGATCATCATCCACCTCTTGCAGTTTAGCCAGCAGTTCGCGTTCTTGTTCCTGCAAAGCCTCAAATTCGCGCAACTCATCATCAGTCATATTCATATGCTGTTTTTTAAGTTGCGACATTTCATCCCTAAGCCGTTTTACTTCAAGTTCATGACTCTTAATCCCGCCTCTCTCTTTAATTTCTGCATCAAGTTTTCGGAGTGCTTCCCGTTGAGTGAAAAGATTTGAACACTCAGTCGCAATGGTGCTTTTCAAATCATTCAACTGTCGATCAAATTCTTCTCTCAATCGTTGATTGTCGGGATTCTCTTTAAGTATGTCCCACACTATAGGCATAATTCTTCCAGGATTATCCGCAATACCAATCATATATCCTTGAGGGAAATACTCAACCATCTTGTCAGGGCCCTCAACTCCATCCGCCCACGCAACACTCACAGCAGAAAGATGATCTTTAACAAAACGTAATGAGGATGATTCTTCGCTGTCGTAACCAGCCTGCAAATCAGCGTAACCGACTTTACAAGCGATTGCCGACAGAAGATTTGACTTGCCGGAAGAACGTCCTCCTATAATGGTAACCAGACTTGGATTCAGCGGAAGCGGATGATCCCAAAAACCGGCTTCTTTCAAGCAAACATGGCTCAGGGTTTGATATGGTGCTTTTTGTTCTGGCATATCGTCCTGAATTCGAACCCGATCAGCAGGCTCAAACAGAATCTGACGTAGACCATCAAATGTAGGATCGGCTTTAATCCAAACAGGCTTCGTCCCGATCTCATTTATTTCATGAGCATCCGAAGCCACAATTGACGCGCGGCCAAATCCAGTCAAATAAAACGGCGCCTCAACGGATTTTTTCACTTCACAAATATCAACATACTTTTGTAAAAGTTCCTCCTTCAATGGTCCCAAACTCTCCGATAAGGGCACATCCCTTATTCCACGACCATCATGCCGCATCTGATCATCTATTCCGTTCGTCTTTGTTCCATTATGAACCGACACCAATCCCCCATACTTACGAATAAGTTCCGCAGCCGTCTGGAAATTGACCTGCAGTTTAAACATCCCGGTCTTAAAGAGTTGTACTTCATCAACCGAATCCGAATACTTTCTACCCTCGGCAATAATCGCCGTACGCGACAATCCCAACGGGCACAATACAAGGTCATGTAACGCCGAGGCCGTCAATAGCTGTCCCTGATACACATCTGGAAACAAACCAATCATATGAACTGAACTTTTACCAAGTTCCGTCCGAAATTCAATTCCAGAAATTACAGACAGCCGCCCTCCTGTGGCTTTCGCCAAACTCTTCACTTCATCGACATTCGCCGCCGTATGGTGATCTGTAATAGCAATAACACTCACGCCAGCGGCAAGTGCCTGTTCAACGACGTCGGACGGCGTCGCCTTCCCGTCCGAAGCCGTCGTATGAATGTGCAAATCCCATTTGCGCCATTCTGAACCATTCGGATACTTCATTTCACCGCCTCCTTCTCTCCAAACTTAATATCACGTACTCTTGTAGCCACGTCTTCAGACGATCTTAACTTAGACAGAATCGGATCGTCAATCATTTTTAAAATCGCACCCCGCAGATACGCGCGAACCAATTGCACATCCTCGACAGTAACTTCAGACTTTCCTCCGTGCGCAAAAGCGGAACGTTTACCATAAAAAGAACGCATTTGTTCAAACACGTCACGACGCTTTGCCTCGTCCGCAATCAGATAACAAAACGCCTCAACGATCTGTTGCGCGATTGAAGGGCTAACGTACTTACTCGTGTCTGCCTGAAACAATGCTTCCATTGCCGATACACAGAGAAAATACGCCACGCCAGGAGTCGTTTCCCTAACAGATAATCCACCAAGATAAACAGCATGTCGTATTTTCTGCTGAAGTTGCGACAAATCACGCTCCTGTCGTCCCAGCCTATCGATGACCCGGCATAGACAATTTCCGGGTGCAAACACCCGTGCAAACGGAAGTGGCACAGGCGATCCTTTCAGAGAGGCTGACGTTCCCCGCATCTGCCCATCTTCAGCCGTAACAAGAGAATTCTCAACATGCGAATAGTTGAAGGACGTTATTCCAATATCATAAAAGTCAGAATCAACGAACAATCTCACGGCGCTCTCAAGCCATTGGAATTCCGCGTATGCTTTCTCCCTAGCTTTTGCTGCTTCACACGCTAGAACTGGAACCTTAACATGATCTTGATTCTGCCACATCTGTTCCTTGATACTTGTTTCCATCTGTGGATGAAAACATTTCACGCCCAAGCTCGAATAGGCTTTAGCCGGGATAAACTCAAACTCTCCAATACTTGTCCGTTGTTGCACCACGAGACCATGAATTACCATGTACACGTTCATCAATTCTGGTTTCTTATTGACGAGTTCACTCACCAATGTCTCAACATTTTCCCTTGGAGAATTCGCAGAGGAAATAAAATCAACACCTAGGCGCTCTGCTACTAACGCTGAAAGTCCACTACGCGTAAAATTGCCATCGATTGACTTATTCTGTAACAGATAATCCACAGCCACATCTAACTTATCTTGAGCATAGAACACGGTCTCCATTTCCTTATCTTTGCCCATCCATAACCTTCGCCATGTCTTTGTGGTTGTAGTGGGGTCTTCAACCGTGCGTTCTATTGTCCCGTAAAACACCGTCAACGAGTCTATAGCCTCTGCTTTATTCCACATACAAAAACCTCCTATGTTTCAATCCCTTTTCTCCAGCATTTCCCAGGCTTCTTTGTAGTCGGCCTCGCGATCCTTTTTGAAGAACGGGGCCGTGTAGGTGATCGTGCGCTCGGTGAGCGTGTCGCTGAAGACGGTCTCGGTGATCGTCTTCTTGAACTCGCCCTCCTTCATGTCCTTGATTGACTCCCACTCCTGCCGCGAGAGATACGACTCGCCACTCTTCGCCGAGAACACACACCGTCCGTTCTGATCGTAGTAGGTGTCGGCCTCGTACTTGCGCAGGACTGGGAACGACACGCGATACATCAACAGCAAATCATCAAGCGACAACCCCAGTGCCTTCGTCACAATCACATCAAGCTCAACGAGCGCCTGACGGCGGTCGAGTTGCGTGCGAAGCGGCGTCTCCCACCGCCATTCATGAGAGTGTTGTGTGGCCGGCCCTGTCCGGCCACATCCCCCAAAATGATCAGCCCACTTCGTCAATCTTGGATCGCTCGACAGCCAGCCATCAGTCAAATACGCATCATCCCAAGCCTCGCGCCACAAATCAGCATAATCGCGGTTCACGCAATTCAAAAGAAGCGAACGTGCCCGAATCATCGGGTTGTCAGGAAGGGCTGGAAGATATTGTGCAATATCCTTTCGGAAATGAGTTTTTTGGGTCGTACGAATAAACCAATCATATGGAATCGAAGACCATGTTCCTGAAGAATTGATCAATTCAGATAAATCGTCAAAGCAATAAGAGATAATCCCATTTATATGCAAATACTCTTTGGCGGAAATGCTCGGTATCAATGTTCGCTCCCCCTTGGGATCGATTCGACATCTACAAATAATTCTAAATTGATCACTTATGCACTTACCAAGGCAAACAGGTACATGGGCCCTATATGTAGTTGAATCACTTTTCCGATTTGTAATCGAACGTGGAAGATAACTTTCATTGACTGCTGTAAGGTCAACCATCTCATAATCGCGATGAGATGAACAATTCTTGCGAGGTGTCTGATATACTGGATTAGCGACAAAGATGGTCGGGCCAGAATAAATTTCATCACAGCTATTTGATGGAAATGTCGCTTTCCCTCCAATCAATCCAACTTCATTGTGAGCAGAAGGGTCCCAACACTCAGTAGTCTCAAAGTTTTTAGAAGCAAATTTGCATTGGACATTTGTAAATGCATGAAATAACTTTCCTATTATCTGCCGCAAATAAATCGAAGGTAATCTAGTTTGCAATGGGGAAACGCCTTCACCATCAATAAACTTTGCAAACAAGGCCAATTCATCGTTAGAAATATCTACAACCCTATCACAATGACCACACAAATTCCAATGACCATCATTTGTCTTCTCAAGCGGAATTGGAGCGCTTGAATCGCTCATACTCAAAGACTGCTCCAACGTACAAGGGTGGAACAATGTCGAGATATTCTTAAATTTGACATGGTCTTTTATCTGTCCATACACATTGAGGCTAAACACACGCGTATTCCCAATATCAAATAGCTTTAATTCATTTCTGAATTGCGCATGTAAAAGTAACCTAGGATAAATCATTTGGCGAATTTTATCCCCTTTCGCATCCAAATATAAATTTTCAGGATGGACATATGCCGTTATGGCGTCAGGATTCATTAACCTCATTGCTAAAGGGACAAAATTCTGAAACAGATTTGCCTTCATCCCCTCTAAATCAGGATAATTATTAGAAGATGTTAGGAAATGCTGTTGACCGTTAACACATGAATATTCGTCTAAATACCCATCATGGACAGTCTCATCTGATATCAATCCCCTCCTTGCGGCCACCACTTCTGAAGCGGAATAATTGCGTACCGCGATCTTCGGCTCATATTCGGATAATAATCCACCTTCATCAAATTCTACATTCACCCACGGCGGGTTTCCGATTATCAAGTCGAAACCGCCGCGATTCTTGAACACCGGCGCGAACTCCAGCTCCCAGTGCAGGAAGTGATGACGCTCGGCTATTGCCTCGGACGTCTCGATGAACGGGAACAGTTTGTAAAGGTTGCCAAGGGTCGGGTTCCTCTTGAATTCCTTTTCCAGCTCGGTTCCGGCGGTGGTAAGGCGCAACTCGCCGATGCCAAGGTCCAGCTCCATCTGTTCCTTCTCGTCGAAGTCGCTTCTTGTCAGCACCCTGACGGCCGCCTCGAAATCAGCCCAAGTCGGCAGACGTTCCGTCTTGTCGAGCGGCCAAAACCAAAGGGAACACCAAAGATCGAGGATCGTCTTGAGGCGGAAATAGTCAGATACGGAACCAAGCGACTTCGAGTAGTCGATATTGCCGTATTCGTCACGCGAAAGCTCCGTCCAGAGTTGTCGGTCTTTTGTCTTCAAGTCGGAGATTGCATTGGCCTTCGGTTCGTGTCCAAAGTACGCCACGTCATCCCGTGTCCGTTCGTCGAGCGAGGCGATGTCATCCGCCGCGCTTCTCCATATCTTGTCAATCGCCTCAGACAGCGTGCTCATCCGCTTCCAGGTTCTGTCGTAATTCTCGTACTGTCGCTTTTTGTCGGGGAGAGCAAACGCCTTTTTCCACTTCTTGAGCCGCTCGGCAACTTCATCTCCTACGATGCCTTTTACGACGGCGTCAAGGTTAATGGCCATGCCCTCGTCGGGTATGAGGAAGTGCCAAACGGCGTTCTTCGGGAAATCCTCGCCGAAGCCAACGGCCTTGCGCGTTCCGTCGCGGAACACGACCTCACGGCGGCATCCGATGATGGAGTTGCCGCACTTGAGTTGGGTGCCGAACCACGGGATGTACGGCTCGTCGCAATCCTGTCCGGTCGGCAATCTCTCGCCACCGATGGAGCCGAGCCAGAGCGAGACTTCAGCGAGGTCTGCGGCGGTCGGGTTCAGGTCAACGCCGAAGACGTTGTTGTCGGCTATCACCATCTTTACGCGAGCCTTTTCTGCCGCGTACCTCTCGACGGGGATGGTGCGCTTCAGCTCCTTCTGCTTCTTCTTGAGGTAGATGTCGGCGAGCTGGTCGATTGCCTCGTTCAAGAATGCGGCGGACCCCATTGCTGGCTCGCACACGGTAAGCTGCATCACCTCGTCCGCTGGCATTTCGTCCGGGATGCGCTCCTTGAGGGCGAGACGCACGAGACAGCGAGTAAGGACTTCCGGCGTATAGTATGAAGCCGAACGTTCGCGGTCGCGTCCAGCCATGCGGTAGATGAACGCCCCTCTTGGGTGGCATACGAGAGTTCCGTCTGAATTCGCGACCTTTTCTTCGTTCGTGTAGTCCTTGAGGTCTTCAGCTGTCACGAAGTAGCCGGTGTCGAAGATGTCCGAACCCGCCGCCGCGACTTCATAGAGATCGGTTTTCGCATTGAAGCCCGTGTAGCTCAGGAGCGCCTCATAGACCGCGCCAAGCTGTTGGATTCCGAGTTGCGCATACGAAATACGGCCCTTGCGCTTGCGGCGTCCCGTTCCCGCCTCGCCAATGGAAAGCGAATAGACGATTCTCTGCCAAACATCGTTCGGTATCTCTGCATCGTTGAACAAGGGTGTTCGTTCTGGATCGAAGAGATGTGCTTTCAATGGCAAGATTCTAAATGCATCAACACCCTCCCTGTTCCCAGTTCCCTGTTCCCCATTCGCTATCCCCTGTTCCCTATTCCCTATTCCCTGTTTCCTCTCTCCTATGCCCCACCATATCTTTGCGAACAGCTGCTTGATGGAGCGGTCGAAGTAGTGCCCGCTTTTATCGGCGTCTGTCATGAGCGGCACTGTCTCGAGATCGCGAAGATGGTCGAAGCCGTATGCACTCCAGAACATGTCGTCCACATTCTGAGTTGTCTCGAAATACCCGAGATCCTTGCGCGACTCCAGGAAAAGCACAAACAGGAAGCGGTACATCACAATGATGCACTCTTTGGAAAGAGCAGGGGCCGATACTTCGGCGGCTGAGGGCAGCCGCCCTCCCTCTTCCCCGTTCCCCATTCCCCTCAATATCGCATTTCCAAGGAGTTCAATCGCCTCACGCATCGCATAGCGCAGCGTCTTGGAGACACCAAAGGCGTTCTTGTGGGAGTTCTCGTCGAGCCTGTCTGGAAGCGGCGTCGCGCCGTCGGGCGCAAGAGCCGTCTTGGAAAGAAGACTTGCCATCGCCCTGAATGTCGCTCGTTCGCCCCGCGAATATATCTCATCCAGCTCGAAGATGAGGGTGCGCTTCTCTGGCCATTTTTTCTGATCTGCAAGCAGAATCGAATCCTCACCCAATACGACTATGAACCGGGGAGAAGTTTCCGAGGAGAATATCTCATTTGAGATGATGTTCTCCCAGGTCGGCTTTTCCGATTTTGACTTGCCAAGGCATATCCTGTCCGCAAGCATCTGCCTGGAGACTTCGGGGAGGCCCTCGACGGCTGTCTGCTCCGATGTCAGGAAATTCTCGAGAATGCCCTCAGTTGAAAAACGGACGCTCGCCGCATAGTCGTAGCAGGATTCAATGAGGACGGCTTGTACGTTGCCATCCTTTCCGGCAAGAATGCCAGAGACGGGGACCGTCAACTTTGCGCCTGGGAAGAGACGAGTTCCTGGTGAAATCCAGTCAGCAGCATAGCCAAGGATGTCGGCAATATGGGAGTGGAACGCCCTGAGTCTAGAAAAGTAATCCGTCCTGTCCTCGCTAAACGCAGCCGGGCGGCGACGCTTGACAAGTTCCCGAGCCTCCTGCAAGTCATGGTACTCCTGCTGGAGCTTGTAGAGCTTGTCGCAGGCGGCCTTCATCTCGTCGGACGAGCATATCTCCTTCAGTTCGTCGTCCATGAGCGACGAAAGGTAATGGGCGAAGTAAAACTCGTTCTCGTTTCTGATGCCAATAAACTCAGCCATTGACGCCTCCTTTCTTCCCCGTCAGGACTGCGATGATCTGGCATAGCCTGTACGGGGACGGCGTGCAGTGCGTCTCTGTCCACGTCTTGAAGTTGTCATATGCGTCCTGTCTGTTGCGCTTGGCGTTGTCGAACGATCTTCTGCGCATGCGCTTTACGCCTTCATCGTAGCCGTCGAATACAAACTCCAGCTGCTCCATTGCACCCCGGAGACGGATCTTCAGCTTTTCCATAAGTGTCGCATTTCGAGGGGCATTCTCCGCTTCGTATGCAGCAACAAGTTCCTCGAGACGCGGCTTAACCGCCTCTATTGCAGGAAGCCGCAGCGAATTGAGAACGGCCATCTCATCTGACCCAAGAGTTTCATCCGTCCCTGCGGTATTGGAGAATTTAGGGGTATCCAACCCGTATGGCGAAAGCAATGCGGCGATGTTGCCAGATGGAGCGGGCAACACTTCACTCAGATAAGAGTTTTGTGTGGCCGGCCCTGTCCGGCCACATTTGAAAGAAACAACAAACCATTGCTGAACCAAGGGCTCACCGTGTTCATTCGGGGCTTGCGCATAAATCAGGAACACGGGATTTGAGAGACCGGCGATTCTAAGAACAGGAGCGGAGAGCGATCCAAACGTGGCGTTAATGTTCTCCGTTATCCAGCGCGAGACAGGATTGAGGGGCCAGAGGTAGGAGACTGTCGGCCAGGCCTCTTCGGGAACGGAG
The DNA here is from genome assembly GCA_934643865.1 of uncultured Kiritimatiellota bacterium. Taxonomy (GTDB): domain Bacteria; phylum Verrucomicrobiota; class Kiritimatiellia; order RFP12; family UBA1067; genus RUG572. The sequence continues at coordinate 3,191 of CAKUCX010000002.1, read as the reverse complement.
CCTTCATCATCAGAGTCTGCCACCGCCAGGCTACGGGCAAATTGTGTCTCGCGTTGCATCGCCACGGCGTCGGTCGTGAACTTGAGCTCATTCGAGTCGCCTATCTGCCGTCTCAGCTCGTAAGGCAAGACATGTCTGCACCATGATTTGAGAGCGTCCGTCATCGGGAGCGAAAGAAGTCCTGTGCGTTCATCGCGGAGAAGCGTCCCGTATCTGTAATGCGACACGCCCTGCATGAACTCAAGGCCAGCGGCGAGATAGTCGCTTTCGGAGGCGAATATCGTCGTCGGCTCGCTCTTCTGCGCCTTCGCGGAATCCTTCACACTTTCATCGTTGCCGAATGCCGTAGCTCCAGCGCCTACGAGAGAGAAGATGTCGAAGTCGTTATCCTCACCATCCGAGTGCTGTGCGGCGGGCTCTGTCCCGCCGCGCTCCTCGCCAATGGCCGAATCGAGGGCCGCAATGGTCTCTGCGCCATTCTTCACAGCCTGGTAGGCGCGTGCGACGATGTTCTCCTCTTCCTTCGCGTCATACACGCCCATGAGCTGTCCGGGGGCGCCTATGTTGTCGTGCGCGTTGATTTCACGGTCGATGACATGCCGCATCACATTCAAGTCGTCCTGCGTACCGTCCACCGAGGACAAAAGGAATGTTATTATTGGCTGTTTGCGCTGGCCATAGCGGTCGATGCGCCCGTTGCGCTGCTGGAAAGTAATGAGCGACCAGGGGATGTCAAAGTGTATGAGCCTATGGGCAAAATAGTGCAGGTTGATGCCTTCGGATGCGACATCGGATGCAATCAGCACACGGAGCGGAGAGTTGGCAAGGCCGAACTGCTCTACGGTGTGCATGATGTCGACGTCCTTCATCCCTCCGTCGATGGAGGCGATTGCCTTCCTGTTGAGGCCAATGTCTCCCGGGAGGGTGTTCAGAAGAAACTCTTTTGTCTTGATCCTCTCCGTGAAGATGACAATCCTGTCCGCCTCGTCCCGTTTGTTCCAGCCCGTTTTCCGGTCTTTCAGGTAACGGACGAGCATCTGGTACTTCATGAAGTCGGCATTCCCGATGTCCTCGGCAAGCGCCTTCAGGTTCTCCAGCTTCTTGATGTCGCCAGGAGCCGTCTTCAGATTTGCCAGACGCTTTGAGACAGTCTCAATGAATGCTGCCGGTGACGAGAGAAGCGACTTCACGAGCGTCGTCTTAAACATCACGTCACCCTTGCGACGGCCAGCGTCCATCTCCAGGGAGAGCCCCTTCAGCGCATCATGGAGCGCAAGCTCAGGAAGGGACGCTCCGGCTTCAAGAGGCACAAGGATGCGCTCCGGGAAGTGCGCCGCTATTTCTGCCGCGACATCCTTCTTGAAACGGCGTTCGTAGAGTCCCTCGATGTCCTTGGGACCGTACTTTGACGGATTTGGTATCGCAAGCGGGTCGAGAAGGTTCATCAGCGACGCAAAGCTCTCCTTCGAGCCGTCGTGCGGCGTCGCGGAAAGCAGTATCATGTGGTCGCACTGAGAGGAAAGACGCTCCGCGAGACGAGCGCGCTGCGCCCGCTGGTTCCGTCCACGAGCAGAGACGTTGTGCGCCTCGTCGATTACTATAACATCCCACCGGGCTGATTCGAGCGCACTCTTGAACTGGTTGTCCTGCTTCAACGTATCGACGGAGATGATGGTCTTGTCGTAGAAGTTGAACGGATTGTGGTTCGACGGGATCTCGCTTCGTATGCGCTGGAGACCTGCTGAATCAAGACGGACAAGCGGGATGGCGAATCGACACCACATTTCTTTTTGGAACTGCGCCATCATGGATTTGAGCGTGACGACTAGAATGCGCTTGGCTGTTCCGCGACAGATGAGTTCTGTCAAAAGGATGCCTGCTTCCAGCGTCTTGCCGAGGCCGACGGCGTCGGCGATGAGTATTCGTGAACGAGGGTCTCGGTCTGAGTTCAGCGCCTTGTATGCGGGCTGGAGCTGATAGTCGAGGACATCCATCGCCGCATGATGTGCGAGGGCAATCTTGCCGCTGGACACGGGGTTGTGGCGTGCAACAGATTCAATTCTGAGGCGCGTCTTGATTGCATGGGACGATGTATCAAGCGCGAGATTCGTGTTCTCGGGGCGAATCACCTCAATGGCAATGTCCCCACGAGCGTCGCGTTCCGCTTCGGTCCAGAAAATCTGGTCGCGCCCCTGGACAGGACACGTCACGCCACGCACATAAAGTGCCTGCCCACCGGCGCGAACTGGCTCGACCCTTCGGACGAACCATTCCGCATCGCGGATTCTCAGCCGCATACCGGCGCTAAATGTTGTTCTTTCTTGGGTCATTTTGCTCCATTGTCAAGACGCAGATCAACTGATCTTCGCCAAGCGCCTCATCTTTTGCTGTTCCTATCCATTTGATGTCCTTTTGGCGCTAAAAACTTTTATGATTGATTATATCATATTTCCGCTGATAATTGGCGCTGGAAATAAACGCCGATCTTCGCGCCCACGCGCGAGACACACTCTGAGGAAACATAGATTGGCCAATAAAATCAAGGGTGAAACGCGGTTTGACCAGGTTCACCGGTGTGTGGATTCTTTTCACCTGGCAATGCGTCAATTCCACTCCGGCGAGCGGCTCGCGGCGGCCGGAGCCTCTGTGGCCTTTACAAGCCTCCAAGAATGCGTAGAATCTACTCCTCCATTTCCCAGCTGCGAGGTGGCTTTGAGAACACGGAAATGGTATAATTAACGCCGTGAGTTCTAAAGCAAAAATATCGGGATCGGTGGTGGCGGGGTTTCCGTCGCCCCGAGCAGTATCAGGAGCCGCTCGGCCTTCGGCTACCCTCAAAAGCTGACGCTTTTTCGGCGGATATTCTTGACCTGAATGAACTTCTGGTGAAGCGTCCGGCCGCCACGTACTTCGTGCGCGTCGAGGGTGACTCGATGATCGGAGCTTGGATCAGCGACGGCGACCTGCTGGTGGAGATAAGGGGAGTCGAACCCCTGACCTTCTCAATGCCATTGAGACGCTCTACCAACTGAGCTATATCCCCAAAGAACCGAAAACGAAGAAGAGTATATCAGATTCCCTCTCGTCACACAAGGGCAAAATGACAAAAACCGAATGTAGATTGCGGAAGTAAACGCACCCGATTAGGTGTGGTTACTTCCGCAATGGGGAGTAGGAAGAGGTAAGGCAAG
>CAKUCX010000001.1 GCA_934643865.1 uncultured Kiritimatiellota bacterium | reverse complement strand
ACGCAACGTGGCCGGCACGGGCGCATGGTGTTCACGGGGTATCCGTGGTAGGGGCCGACGTCCCCGGCGGCCCGCGTACACGATGGCGTCCCCGTGGACGTCCCCGTGGGCGCGGCGCGCACATGGGCGCCACCAGCCTGTTTGCTATCTATTTCTTCCATGTTTTCCATATTCTCCCGCTTTCCCGCTTTTGCTGACGACAACTGTCCGCTTTAGCTTTCACCGCGACAGGGGCACTGTTTGATTTGTTCGGACTTGTATATTAGGCTTCCATTCATGCGTCAATTTGGCTATACTTCCCGCAAACGGTTAAAAGACAGACTACAGGTCAGCAGACAGCAAGGAACAGAATGAGCAAGCAGACAAAGTACGTGTATTTCTTCGGCGCGGGCCAGACGGAAGGCAACGCCGACATGCGCAACCTCCTCGGCGGCAAGGGCGCGAACCTCGCCGAGATGGCGAGCCTGGGGCTCCCGGTGCCGCAGGGCTTCACGATCTCGACCGAGGCGTGTACGCGCTACTACGAGGACGGCAGGAAGATCGGCGACGACATCATGCGCCAGGTGGCGGAGTACGTCGGCAAGCTGGAGAAGTCCGCCGGCAAGAAGTTTGGCGACGCGAAGAACCCGCTCCTCGTCTCCGTGCGTTCCGGCGCGCGCGCGTCGATGCCGGGCATGATGGACACGATCCTCAATCTCGGCCTCAACGAGACCGTCGTTAACTCCCTCGCGAAGCAGACGAAGAACCCGCGCTGGGCGTGGGACTGCTACCGCCGCTTCATCCAGATGTTCTCCGACGTCGTGATGGAGGTCGGCAAAAAGCACTTCGAGAAGCTCATCGACGAGATGAAGGAGAAGAAGGGCGTGAAGCTCGACGTGGAGCTGACGGCGAAGGACCTCCAGACGCTCGCCGGCAAGTTCAAGGCCGAGTACCGCAACGCGCTCGGCAAGGACTTCCCGGATGACCCGAAGGAGCAGCTCGTCGAGGCGATCAAGGCCGTCTTCCGCAGCTGGGACAACCCGCGCGCGAACGTCTACCGCCGCGACAACGACATCCCCTACTCGTGGGGCACGGCCGTCAACGTGCAGATGATGGCGTTCGGCAACCTCAACGACAACTCCGGCACGGGCGTCGCCTTCACGCGCGACCCCGCGACCGGCGAGAAGAAGCTCATGGGCGAATTCCTCATGAACGCCCAGGGCGAGGACGTCGTCGCGGGCGTGCGCACGCCGATGCCGATCTCGAAGATGGCCGACGTGATGCCCGACGTCTTCAAGCAGTTCCAGAAGATCTGCACGACGCTGGAGAAGCACTACCGCGACATGCAGGACATGGAGTTCACGATCGAGAACAAGAAGCTCTTCATGCTCCAGACCCGCAACGGCAAGCGCACGGCGCGCGCCGCGCTGAAGATCGCCTGCGACCTCGTGGACGAGGGCATGCGCACCGAGCAGGAGGCCGTGCTCATGATCGAGCCGCGCAACCTCGACACGCTCCTCCATCCGCAGTTCGACACGGTCGCCCTCAAGAAGTCGACGCCGGTGGGCCGGGGCCTCCCCGCCTCGCCGGGCGCCGCTTGCGGGCGCATCGTCTTCACCGCCGTCGACGCCAAGGCGTGGAAGGAGCGCGGCGAGAAAGTCGTCCTCGTGCGCCTGGAGACGTCCCCGGAGGACATCGAGGGCATGAAGGCCGCCGAGGGCATCCTCACGGTGCGCGGCGGCATGACGAGCCACGCCGCCGTCGTCGCGCGCGGCATGGGCGAGTGCTGCGTCTCCGGCTGCCAGGAGATCGCGATGGACGAGGAGGGCAAGCGCTTCCGCCTCGGCGGCAAGCTCTTCAAGGAGGGTGACTGGCTCTCGCTCGACGGCTCCACCGGCAACATCTACGACGGCGTGATCCCCACCGTCGACGCGACGATCGCCGGCGAGTTCGGCCGCATCATGATGTGGGCCGACAAGTTCCGCAAACTGAAGGTGCGCACGAACGCCGACACGCCGCGCGACGCCAAGAAGGCGCGCGAGCTCGGCGCGGAGGGCATCGGCCTCTGCCGCACGGAGCACATGTTCTTCTCGCAGAGCCGCATCACGCCGTTCCGCGAGATGATCTGCGCCGACACGGTGGAGGAGCGCGAACTCGCCCTCAACAAGATCCTGCCGTTCCAGCAGGACGACTTTGAACAGCTCTTCGAGGCGCTGGACGGCCAGCCCGTCACGATCCGCTTCCTCGACCCGCCGCTCCACGAGTTCGTGCCGCACACCGAGGACGAGATCGCGCTCCTCGCGAAGACGACGCACAAGCCGATCAGCCGCATCAAGGAGATCATCGACTCCCTCCACGAGTTCAACCCGATGATGGGCCACCGCGGCTGCCGCCTCTGCGTGACGTACCCGGAGATCGCCGTCATGCAGACGAAGGCCGTCATCCGCGCGGCGATCCGCGTGCAGCGCCGCCACAAGGGCTGGAACGTGCGCCCCGAGATCATGATCCCGCTCACGGGCGACGCGAAGGAGTTCAAGTTCGTGAAGGACATCGTCGTCCACGTCGCGAACGACGAGATCCAGGCCGCCGAGATCAAGCTCAACTACGAGGTCGGCACGATGATCGAGGTGCCGCGCGCCGCGCTCGTCGCCGGCGAGCTCGCGGAGGAGGCCGAGTTCTTCTGCTTCGGCACGAACGACCTCACGCAGATGACCTTCGGCTTCTCGCGCGACGACGCGGGCAAGTTCCTGGGCGCCTACTATGACAAGAAGATCTACGAGAACGACCCGTTCGCGAAGCTCGACCAGATTGGCGTGGGCAAGCTCATGAAGATGGCCGTCGCGGACGGCAAGGCGACGCGCCCGAAGATCCACTGCGGCATCTGCGGCGAGCACGGCGGCGACCCGACCTCGGTCGAGTTCTGCCACCGCATCGGCCTCAACTACGTCTCCTGTTCGCCGTTCCGCGTGCCGATCGCGCGCCTCGCGGCGGCCCAGGCGGCCCTGCGCGGCTAGGCGCGTCCGCCGCCCGGAAAGAATGCACGGCCGATGACGGCCCCGCAGAATGCGGTGCCGCGCGGCCCTGCCGCCCGACGGCCCGCCGCGTGGCGTGGTTTCTGGAAGTGTGGTATAATCCGAGCCCATGCGACAGCCGCTCAAGAACTTGGCCGTGGGCCACTTCCTCAACGAGCCGTTCATCGCGGCGTGCGCGCCGTGGACGGCGCGTATCCACGAGGTGTTCTTCGCCTGGCCGGGCGTCCTCAGCTGCCGCCCCGCGCCCGACTTCACCGACGAGGTGAAGGCCCGCCTCCTCGGCGACCTGCGCTGGTGCCGCGAGAACGGCATCCTCCTCGACACGCTCTTCAACTGCACGTGCTACGGAGACCGGGCGATCAGCCCCGAGCTTGCCGACTTCGTGGCGGCGACGCTGCGCGACATGGACGCCGAAGGGCTCTTCCCGGACATCGTGACGACGGCCTCGCCGTTCATCGCGGCCGTCCTGCGCCAACGTTTCCCTCAGGTGGCGATCCGCTGGAGCGTGAACCTGCGCATCCACGGCACGACGGGCTTCGAGTGCGTGGAGGAGCTGTTCGACTCCTTCTACGTCACGCGGGAGCGTCAGCGCGACGCCGCCTACCTCGCGCGCGTCGCCGCCTGGGCGCGGGAACACGGAAAGGCCGTGGGGTTCCAGGCGAATTCGGGCTGCCTGCGCCAGTGCCCGTTCCAGAACTTCCACGACAACCTCCACGGGCACGACCGCATCCGCCAGAGCGCCGTGGGCGCGGCGTTCGATTTCAGCGTCTTCCGCTGCCGTGTCAACTACGCGAGGCGGAACTGGGAGGACTTCATCCGCGCGACGTGGATCCGCCCCGAGGACGTGCCGCTCTTCGAGCCGCACGTCTCGGTCGTCAAGCTCGCGACGCGCCGCCACCGCTTCCCCACGCGCATCCTCAACGCCTACGCCTCTTACGCCTACGACGGGAACCTGCTCGACCTGATGGACCCCCTCCATTCAGACCTCTTCGCGCCGTACGTCGTCGACAACCGCTCCTTCCCGGACGACTTCGCGACGACGGTCGGCGCGTGTCCCGACGCGAACGACTGCCGCCACTGCGGCCGCTGCGCGGCGATGCTGGCGCGCGTCCTGAAAAGGCGCTGACGGCCGCCAGCAAGGTGGCCCGGCGCACGCCGGCCCTGATCGCCTGGTCGAAGGGCCTGAAGGAATGGGCGTGGGGCGACGCGGCGTTCCCCAACCGCGCCGTATCTGTCATGGAGCGCGGACGACATGTGCGGCTCTACTGCGGCTGCGCGGACAACCGCATCGCCGTCGCCGTCAGCACGCCGCGATGACGTCGTCCACGAGATCGACCATCGCAGGCTTGGCCGCCTGCGAGGCGGCGAGGACCTCCGCATGGCAGAGCGGCGCCGGGCCGATGCCGGCCGCGAGGTTCGAGATGAGCGAAAGCCCGGCGACCTGAAGGCCGCAGGCGTGGGCGAAGACGGCCTCGGGAACGGTGCTCATGCCGACGACGTCCGCGCCCATGTGGCCGTACATGTGGATCTCGGCAGGCGTCTCGAAGACGGGCCCGGCGGTGAAGGCGTAGACGCCCTCCATGACGCGCAGCGCGCGGCGGTTGGCGGCCGCGTGGAGGACGTCGCGCAGGTGCTGCGTGTAGACGGCCGTCATGTCCGGGAAGCGCGGGCCCCAGTCGGGGGTGTGCGGGCCGGCGAGCGGGTTGAGCCCGACGGTGTTGATGTGGTCGCGCAGAATGACGAAGTCGCCGGGACGCAGGGCGGGATTGATGCCGCCGGCCGCATTCGTGAGGAGAATCTTCGCCGCGCCCATGCGCCGGGCGAGCTCGACGGGGAGGACGACGGCCTCCCAGCCGACGCCTTCGTACCAGTGGCGTCGCCCGCAGAAGGCGAGGACGCGCCGCTTGCCGCGCTCGTAGAGGCGCAGTTCGCCCGCATGGCCGGCGACCGTGGCGGCGCCCAGCCCGGGGATGTCCGAATAGGCGACGCGCACAAGCGTCTTGTCGCTTCGCAGCGCCTCTCCCCAGCCGCTCCCGAGGACGATGGCGAGGTCGGGCGGGCGGGTGAAGCAGGCGTCGGGCAGCGCGCCGGCGGCTTTATCGAAGAACGTTCTGTCCATTCCAGGTGATCCTTCCGTTGAAGGCCGTGCAGACGGGCCAGGCGTCGAAGCGCATGCCCGTGAACGGCTGGTTGGTGGAGCGGGTGTGGAAGGCGGCCGGATCGACGGCCTTCCCCGCGCGGAGGTCGAGGACCGTGAAGTTGGCGGCGGGGTCGGCGACCGCCTCGCCGAGCAGGGCGGCGGGGCCCGTCGTCCAGCGCGCCGCCCAGTCGGCGGGCGCCATGCCCTCTTCGACGACGAGCGCCTGCCAGGTGACGGCGGCGGCCGTCTCCAGGCCCACGATGCCGTTCGCGCCCGCGCGGAAGCCGCCCGCCTTGCGCGCGGCGGGATGGGGCGCGTGGTCGGTCGCGAGAATGCCGATCGTGCCGTCCTTGACGGCGGCGCGGAGCGCGGCGACGTCTTCGCGGGAGCCGAGGGGCGGGGCCATCTTCCAGTTCGCGTCGTCGCCGGGGATGTCGTCGCAGGAGAGGAGCAGGTGGTGCGGCGTCGCCTCGCCGGTGACGGGAAGCCCCTCGCGTTGGGCGTCGCGGATGAGCGCGACCGTCCCCGCGCAGGAGATGTGCTGGATGTGGAGGGCGCAGCCCGTCACGCGGCAGAGGGCGATGTCGCGCCGCACGGCCTCGATCTCGGCGGCGGGCGGCAGGGTGGGAAGGTGGAAACGGCGCGCGACGGGCGCGTCGCGCAGGACGCCGCCCGCCGCGTGGGCGGGAGCGAGCGCGTGCTGCATGACGGGGCGGTGGAGCTTTGCGGCGCGGCGCATGGCCGCCTCCATCACGTGGGCGTCCTCGACGAACGAGCCGTCGTCCGTGAAGGCGACGGCCCCGGCGGCGGCGAGCGCCTCCAGGTCGGCGACCTCCCGCCCGAGGCGCCCCTTCGTGATGCAGGCCGCCGGGGCGATGCGCACGGGAAGGGCGGTGTCCGCGATCTGTTCGCGCAGCCAGGCCGACGTGTCACCGGCGGGCGTCGTGTTCGGCATCGTCGTCACGCAGGTGAAGCCGCCCGCCGCCGCGGCCGCCGCGCCCGTCGCGCGCGTCTCGGCCTCCGGGAGGCCGGGGTCGCGGAAATGGACGTGGACGTCGCGCAGGCCGCCCGGCACGACGAAGTAGCGGCGCGTGTCGCCGAACGTCTTGAGAACGTCTTCAAGCATGGCCGTATGATACCATAACTTGGCGCGCCGCGCGCCGCTTTGCGCCCACGACTTGCCGAGGCGGGGGGCGTGTGGTAGAATGGCGCGCATGGATGCGTCGATGCAGACATTTCTCGAAGACGTCGCGGACGTGCTGGAAGTTCCCGAGGTGAAGCCGGAGGACGCCTTCCGCGCCGTGCCGCTGTGGGGGTCTCTGACGGGATTCGCGCTTGCGGTCATGCTGGAGCAGCGCTACGGGCGGCGCGTCGCGGCGGGGGACTTCGCGCGGCTGAAGACGGTCGCCGACCTGGCCGCATTCGCCGGGGTGACGGCGTGAGCGCGGCCTGCACGGTCGTGACCGGGGCCTCGGGCGGCATCGGCGAGGTTGTCGCGCGGCGGCTCATTGCGCGCGGGGAGGCGGTGCTCGCCGTCGCGCGGAACGTGGACCGCCTGCGCGCCCTCTGCGGCGACGCGCCGCATGCGCGCTTCGCGGCCGTCGACCTGGAGCGGCCGGATGCCGTCGAGGCGGTGGCGCGGGCGGTAAAGGAGGACTTCGGCGCGGTGCGCGGGTTCGTCCACGGCGCGGGCTTCAACCGGCTGGCACCCCTCTCGCTCGTGGAGGCGGACGCGGCGCAGCGGCTCTATGCGCTCCACGTCCTCTTCCCGATGCGCTTCATGGGCTGGCTCGGCAAGGCGCCGAACCATGTCGCGGGCACGTCCTGCGTGCTTCTCTCGTCCCTCGCCTGCCGCACGGGCGCGGCGGGGAACGCGGCCTACGCGGCGGCGAAGGGCGCGGTGGAGGCGCTGGTGCGGTCCGCCGCCGCCGAACTCGCCGCGCGCGGCGTGCGCGTGAACGCGGTGGCGCCGGGCTTCGTGGAGACGGAGCTGGCGGCGGGGACGTGGCGGGCGCTGGGGATGACGCCGGAGCGGATTGCGGCGGAGCGGGCGCGCTATCCGCTCGGGTTCGGCACGCCGGAACAGGTGGCGGACGCGGTCGGTTTCCTTCTGGGGGCGGCATCGTCCTGGATCACGGGGCAGTGCCTCGTTGCCGACGGGGGGCGCAGCCTCGCATGAAGCGGCATCTCGTCATCGTCGGCGCGGGGGGCTTCGGGCGTGAACTCTACGGCATTGCGTGCGAGGCCGTGGGTTTTGGCTCGGACTTCGACGTGAAGGGATTCCTCGACGCGCGCGCGGACGCGCTCGCGGGGTACGACGGCTACCCACCGGTCGTCGGCTCGCCCGCCGACTACGCGCCCGCGCCGGACGACGTGTTCATCACGGCCCTGGGGGACGTCGCCGCACGGCGGCGCTGCGTGGACGCGCTGGCGGCGCGCGGGGCGCGGTTCATTTCGCTCGTCCACCGCTCGGCGTCGCTCGGCCCCCACGTCCGTATCGGCGCCGGTTCGCTCGTCGCGCAGAACGCCGTCGTCTCGGCGGACGCCGTGGTGGGCCGCTACGCCTGCATCTTCCAGAACACGGTCGTGGGGCACGACGCGCGCGTGGGCGACTTCGCGCACGTCTACGCGCTCTGCGCGCTCGGCGGCGGCGTGACGCTTGGCGCGGGCGCGGTCGTCTACCCCGGCGCGCGGATCGTGCCGCGCCGCGCCGTCGGCGCGGGTGCGGTCGTGGGCATCGGCGCGGTCGTGCTCGTGAACGTGCGCGCGGGCGAGACGGTGTTCGGGAATCCGGCGAAGCCGGTGGAGGTGGAATAGAAAGATGAGACGGCATTGGTTCTTCGATTTCGACGGGACGCTCTGCGATACGGAGGCGGACATCAAGCGCGCCTGGCGCGCGGCGCTGCGGGCGCTGGGGCGCGACTGCCCGCAGTTCGACGCGGTCTACCGCACGGGCCCGACGCTCGACCAGGTGACGTACATGCTCTTCGACGACGCGACGCCGGCGCTCGTGGAGCAGATCCGCGCGCAGTTCAAGGCCTGCTACGACACAAGCGGCTTCCCCGGAACGAAGCCCTACCCGTGGGTGCCCGCGTGGCTCGCGGCGCTCAAGGCGGAGGGTCGACGCCTCTACGTCGCGACGAACAAGCGCTACGCCCCGATGGGCGCCTTGATGCGCAAGATGGGGTGGGAGGGTCTCTTCGACGGGTGCTATGCGTTCGACATGTACGCGGGGGAGAAGCTGACGAAGGCGGCGCTCCTCGCGCGCGTTCTCGCCGAACGCGGCATCGACCCGGCGGATGCCGTGATGGTGGGCGACACGCGCGGCGACGTGGAGGCGGGGAAGGCGGCGGGACTTTATACGATCGGCTGCACGTGGGGCTACGGCACGCGCGCGGAACTGGAGGGGGCGGATGAACGGCGCGACACCCCCTGAGCCGCTGCCCGTGGGGGACCTCGCGCGGGAGCGGAAGCGCCTCGCGCGCGACCGTGCGGCGCGGCGCCGGTTCGCGGACCATCTGGTTCCGGGGCTGCCCGTGGACGGCGACGCGCCGGAGCTGCGCGTCAAGACGCCGCGCGTGGGGCTGTTGCTGGGGGCGCTCGTGCAGGAGCTGACGCACGTCCACGAACCGTTCTTCGACACGGTCTGCGACCATTGGCCCCGCCTCTTCCCCGGTTTCCCCGCGAAGCCGGGGCGCTACCAGGACGGACGGCTCTTCCTCTACGTGCGCACGTCGGGGCAGGTCTTCTCGCTCCGCGCGAAGCTGCCGAAGGTGAAGAGGGCGCTGATGGCGCTCCCCGGCGCGCCGAAGCGCTTCTCGGTCCACCTGGAGATCCACTGAGGCGGCCTGCGCGTCCGGGGGCGTCCCCGCTGCGGCCGGACGTGTGCTATAATGGACGCGCATACAACACGCGAGGAGAGGAGACATGAGATGAGGACGAGAAGAAGGCGCGCGTTCGCCGCAGCTGCGGCCATGGCGTGGACCGGCCTTGCGGCCGTTGCGGCTGCATCGAAGACGGCGTCCGACCCCGCCATTTCGACCGAGTCCTTTGCCGGCGAATGGCGGGAGGCCGACGCGCCGCGTTCGCCGATCGAGAAGCCCGGTTGGACGCTGACGTTCGCCGACGACTTTGACGGCGTGCATCTCAAGGACCGCAACTGGTTTCAGTCCTATCGGGCGGGGCGCAAGGACTGGTTCCGCCGGCAGGGGATCCCCTCGCGCTTTCAGGATCCCGACGCGAACTATGTGATCGAGGACGGCATCCTGAAGCTGCGCATCGACCGCGACAAGCCGCTCCGTCCCGAACCGCGCGCGCCGGCGGTCTCGTCCATCCAGACGAGCGACTACCGCATCGGGGCGACCACGAACGAAATCCAGCGGCTCGACAAATTCGCGCAGAAATACGGCTGGTGGGAGATCCGCTGCCGCATGCCGAAGGGCGACGGCCTCCATGCGGCCTTCTGGCTGACGCACGCCGATCCGCTCCGGCAGGAGTACACGCTTGACGACGTGCGCCTCGGCGACCTCTTCCCAAAGGGCGCGCGCGGCCCGGCCTCCACGGTGGAGATCGACATCTTCGAGGCGCTTGGACGCTACGAGAGGCGTCTGGACATCACGGTGCTTTTCCCCAACAACGAAAACGCATCCGGCCATTTCTGGAACCACGGCGAACTGCCGTTTGACTGGTCCAGACACTTCCACGTCTACGCGCTTGAGTGGTCGGAAGGCGTTCTCGTCTGGTATGTCGATGGCCAGAAGTATTGGGTCTACAGGGGACCGACGCCGCAGCATGAGATGATGATTTTGCTGGGCATGTATCAGCTTGGGGCCCATCCGAGGTTTTCAGGCTGGCTGAAGCCGACGCCGAACGACCTCCCCTACCCGCTGGACTTCGAGGTCGACTACGTGCGCGTCTACCGCCGGAGCGAGTGAATGAACGGGGCGGTTCTTTGCGTTTCCGCCTTGCGCGGGCTTTTTGCGTCGGGCGTCTGCTGGGCGGCGTTGTCGTCCGCTGGCGCAGGCGTGCGGGCGATCGACCTCTCCAACGCGGCGCAACGGGCGGCGCAGCCGACGTTCGTCCAGCCCTCCTTCGCCTGTTCCGTCGCGGACGGCGAATGGGCGGACGGGCGCTGGTGCTACCGGTTCCACGTCACCCAGGCGTGGAACGGGTCCCTGCCGCAGTGGCCGAGCGTGAACCTGAAGCCGGCCGTCGCCGACTGGACACCCTACGACCGCTTCGTCGTGGACGTCTTCAACGACGCGATCGGCGGCGACGTGCTCTGCGCGTTCATCGCCGGTCCCGACGGCCGCATCCAGAACGGCCTCTGCCCGCCGGCGCTGCCGCTTGCGGACTGGGGCTACCACCGCTGGGTCATCGACCTGAAGACGTGGCCCAAGGAGACGGATCCGAAGAACATCGGCCGCGTCCACTTCTTCTTCACCACGCCCTCGTCGGCGGACGTCCACTTGGCGGGCTTCCACCTGTTGAAGCCCGGCGAGGCGCTGCCCGCCGTCTCGGAGGCGTTCCTTGAAGCGAAGGTGCGCCCGGCCCTGCGCCGCGCGGAGGCCCTGCGGAAGGAGCGCCGCCGCCAGACGCTGACGCGCTTCGCGGACCGCTGCCGCGCGGCGGGGCAGACGGGTGCGCATGCCTGGATCGGCAAGGCGACGTCGATGGAGAAGGTGCGTCCGCGCGACGACTTCGACGTGGCGGCGGCGGACCGCTTTTCGCTCAAGCTCGCGCGCGGCGAGCGCGAGTCGCTGCAGGTGCTTGTGATGCCGAACGGGCGCGACCTCGCGCAGGTGACGGTGGAGGCGCGGGCGGAGGGGATCCCCGCCTCGGCCCTCAAGACCTCGCTCGTCGGCTACGTGAAGACCGTCAACCCGCCGCCCTACAAGGGTGGCGTCAACGTGGCGACGAACCTGCCGGGCGGCTACGTCCGCACGACGCGGTCCCTGCCGACGGGCTGGTGGCCGGACCCGATCCTCGACTGGGCGGACACGACGGACGTGAAGGGCGACGACCTGCAGGCGTTCTGGGTGCGGATGACGTGCCCCGACGGCCAGCGCGCCGGCGTCTACCCCGGGACGATCACCGTGAAGGGCGAGGGGTGGAAGGAGTCCTTCCCGCTCACGGTGCGCGTCTGGGACTTCGCCGTGCCGAAGAAGAGCCCCCTGCCGCTCGCGATCACCTTCTCGCCGGGCCCGCACACCCAGTTCGCGACGGCGGCCGATACGGCGCTCGCGAACAGCCTGCGGCGCGATCCGCTCGCGCCGGTGAACGCCTGGCGGAAACACGAGAAGGCGTGGGGCGAATTCCTGGCGGACTACTACATCACGATGGACTCCCTCTACCACGGCGGCGCGGCGGACATCCACTGGGACGTGCTGCGGCGCCTGAAGGACGAAGGGCGGCTCGGGCTCTTCAACCTCGGCTACTGGACCTACCCGGCGGACATGGCGCCGGCGGCGCTCGAAGCCTGGAAGAAGGGCCTCCACGCGAAGTTCGACGCGCCCTACGCGAAGGCGAAGGCGCTCGGCCTCCTCGACCACGCCTACCTCTACGGGTGCGATGAAATCAGCCCGAAGTACTTCGCGAACATCGCCTACGCACTCGCCGAGCTGAAGCGGCGCTACCCCGAGGTGCCGCGCTTCACGACGGCCTACGACCACGACTTCGGCACCGGCGCGTCGCAGCTCGGCGACATGGACTGGTTCACGCCGACGACGGTCAAGTACGCGGAGAACTTCGCGAAGGTCGCGCCGTCCCGCGCGGCGGGCCACCAGGTGTGGTGGTACATCGCGTGCGGCCCGCACGCGCCCTACGCGAACCTGTTCGTGGAGTATGCGGCCATCGAGGCGCGCCAGCTCATGGGCGCGCAGGCGGTGAAGTGGCGCCCCGACGGCTTCCTCTACTACCAGCTCTCGATTTGGAACGCGCGGCGCCCGATCTCGGGGGCGAATCCCTTCACGGACTGGGAACCGCGCAGCTGGACGCGCTACCACGGCGACGGCAGCTGGTTCTGCTGCGGGCCGGACGGGACGCCCTGCGCGACGATCCGCATGGAGAACTTCCGCGACGGGCTCGAAGACCTCGCCTACGCGCAGGAGTACGAGCGCCGCACGGGCAAGACGTGCGAGGTGCCCGTGGAGGTCTGCCGCGCCATCGACCAGTTCAGCGACGATCCGCAGGTCTACTACGCCTGGCGCGACCGCCTCGCCGAGGCCGTCGAGAAGGCCGGGCGGCGCTGACCGCCACGCGCTTGACCGCCAACGAAGACGAAAGGGAAAGGAGCCTACACATGGAGTTCTCACGACGTCAGTTCATGGTCGGCGCGGGCGCGCTGGCCGCCGCGCCCGCCGTCCTCGGCGACGCGAAGAAGGTGTTCAAGGTCGGCCTCGTCGGCTGCGGCGGGCGCGGCTGCCAGTGGCGCGGAGGCGTCTGCGGGCAGATGGTCGACGGCGCGTGGCGCGGCGGCGGCGCGATCCACGACATCTCCCAGGCCGCCCGCCGCCTCGGCTGCCGCGTGCAGCTCGTCGCGGCGGCGGACTTCGACCGGCAGCGCGCGGTGGACGTCTGCCGCCGCTACGGCGTCGACGAGAAGATGGCCTTCGGCGGCGCGAACGGCTACAAGGACGTGGTCGCGGCAGACTGCGACATCGTCCTCCTCTGCACGCCGCCGCTTTTCCGCGCGCGCCAGGCCGCCGCCTGCGTCGCGGCAGGCCGTCACATCTTCGCCGAGAAGCCGGTCGCAACCGACCCGCGCGGCCTCCGCGCCTTCCTCAAGACGGTCGCGGACGCGAAGGCGAAGAACCTCTCGATCCTCTCGGGGACGCTCCACCGCCACTCGAACCGCTTCCTCAGGCAGATCGGCCCCGTCCGCGCCGGCGCGATCGGCCGGATCGTCGCGGGGCGCGTCTACCGCTGCCACGGGGCGATGTGGGTCCACCCGCGCCGCCCGACCGACACGAACGCCTCCTACCTCGCGAACAACTGGTACCACTTCTGGGAGATGAGCGGCGACCAGATCACCGAGCAGGCGATCCACGAGATCGATCTCGCGAACTGGTTCATCGGGCGCACGCCCGTGAGCGCGCTCGGCATGGGCGCGCGCTGGCGCCGCCCCGCCGGGATCGGCAACATCTACGACGAGCTCGCGATCGACTACGACTACGGCGAGGGCCTTCACGTCGCGGCCTGGGGCCGCCACGTGAACGGTTGCGCGAACCCCCTCGGGACGCGGCTCGTGGGGAGTGAGGGCGAGATCTCCGTGGGCGGGCGGATCCGGCGCTTCGACGGCCGGCCGGTCGCGGAGGACGCGGCGGCCGCCGAAGGGCGCGACGACAACGGGCTTGTGATGGAGCATGCGGACTTCCTCTCGGGGCTGCTCACGGGCCATCCCGTCAACGAGGGCGAGCAGGTCGCGATGTCCACGGCGACGTGCGTGATGGGCACGCTCGCCGCCTACTCGGGGCGGCAGGTGAAGATGGCGGACATCCTCACGAACGGGAAGTCCGAGTTCTACGACGGCTGGAACGCCGCATTCACCGCGCAGACGTTCGAGGAGACGGACGACGTGCCGCTGCCGCGCGAGGGCTTCGGCATCGTCCCGGGGAAGGCGTAGGGCCGGAAAGGAGGCATGAAGATGAACCGAAGGGAATTTCTCTGGACCTGTGCCGCAGCCGGCGCGGCGGGCGCCCTCCATGCGCGGGCGCACGACGCCCCGGCAGCGCGCGCGCCGTTCAGGACGCGGCTCAGGAAGGCGCTCATCCGCCCGCGTCTCACGGAAGAGGCCGCCCGGCAGCTGCTCGCGGCGGGCTTCAGCGGCGTGGAGCTGCAGGACAAGTCGGTGACGGTGGCGGAGGCGCGCGCGGGCCTGCGCCTGGCGCAGGCGAGCGGCCTCACGATCCACTCGTTCATGGGCGGCTGGTTCGAGTTCAACGCGAAGGACGCGGCGCGGCGGCGGCGGGAGGTCGAGACGGCGAAGCGCAACCTCGACCTCGCCCAGGCCTACGGCGCGCCCGTCATGCTGATCGTGCCGGGCCGCGTCGGGGGGATCCCCCTGCCGAAGCCCACGCAGTTCGATCTTGCCTTCGACGCGCGGACGCTCGCGCTGACGCGCGCGACGGCCGACGGGGGCTTCGCGGCCTACGTCGCCGCGCAGAACGACGCGACGAAGTACGCGCAGGACGCGCTCGGCGAACTGGCGCCGCTCGCGGCGGAGCGGGGCGTCATCCTCGGCGTCGAGAACGTCTGGAACAACCTCTGGGTGCAGCCCGCGTTCGCGGCGGCGTTCATCCGCTCGTTCCGCAGCCCGTGGATCAAGGCGTACTTCGACCTCGGCAACCACGTGCGCTACGCGCCGGTGGAGCAGTGGCTTGCGGCGCTCGGCGAGCAGGTCGTGAAGCTCCACATCAAGGACTTCCGAATCGACCGCACGATGCCGGGCGACGGCGCGTTCGTGCGTCTCGGCGAGGGCAGCATCGACTGGAAGGGCGTGCGGCGCGCCATCGAGGCGATCGGCTACCACGGCTGGGTCTCCGTCGAGGAGAAGGGCTGGACGGACGCCGAGTACGCGAAGATCCTGGACCGCTTCTTCGCGGGCGCCTGACCTACCGTTTGACGATTTCTATAATTGCGCCGGAACTTTCTTTCACGCCCTGTTCATGGGAAGCCAATCACCGTTCCGTGGTCTTGATGGGCGTTGGACTTCCGTGGAAAAGACCGTAAACGCCGTTGTCTGAAGGATGTCGTTGCCGAAAAGAGGTTTGGGGTGTCCCGCGCCGGGGTGGCATGGGGCCTATGGCGATTTCCCGATTGATTTTCTTAAAAAGTTCTCGATCGAGCAGATGCAGGCCGACCACATCACGCCGTGGGCCAAGGGCGGCAAGATGACGGCGGAGAACTGCCAGATGCTCTGCGCCGACTGCAACCGGCGCAAAAGCGATGCGTGACGTGAAGGTTTGAAGGGCAGGAACGGCGCGTGCGTGTCCTGCGGCGGAATCGCGTTTGCCGCAGCGGCGCGGCACATGGTATAATCCGCGTCATGGAAAAGCTCGCGACAGACATCTACACGTTCGACAACCTTGTCCGATATGGCTTCACCTACATCGACAAGACCGACCGGCTCTGGCCGCTCGTCAACCTGTCGATCGGCAAGCAGTTCTTCATCGCGCGGCCGCGCCGGTTCGGGAAGTCGCTCACGGTGTCCGTCCTCCAGGCGCTCTTCGAGGGGCGGCGCGACCTCTTCAAGGGGCTCTTCATCGAGCCGCTCTGGGACTGGTCGAAGACGTGGCCCGTCCTGCGGCTCGACCTCGGGAGCGTCCAGCCCGACCGCGCCGAGGGACTGGAGGGGCTCTTCACGAACATCCTCGCCGACGAGGCGAAGCGCAACGGCGTCGCGCTGCGGCGGGGCGAGACGGCGCCGGACACCTTCCGCAACCTCGTCAACGACCTCGCGGACCAGTCGCCCGACGGGCAGATGGTCCTCCTCGTGGACGAGTACGACAAGCCGCTCCTGAAGAACCTCAACACGCCGGAGGTGATCCCGTTCCGCAACGCGCTCAAGGCGTTCTACTCCGTCGTCAAGACGCTGGAGGGGCGGCAGCGCTTCACGTTCCTCACCGGCATCAGCAAGTTCTCGAAGGTCTCCATCTTCTCCGACCTCAACAATCTCAACGACATGACGATGGAGCGGAGCTGCGCGACGCTCTTCGGCTACACGCCCGAGGAGGTCGTGAAGAACCTGCCGGGGCTCCTCCACCGCTTCGCGGAGGCGAACGGCCTCACGCGCGCGCAGGGGCTCGACGAGATCAAGCGCTGGTACGACGGCTACCTGTTTCACCCGAAGGCCGAGCAGGTGATCAACCCGGTCTCGCTCGGCTGCTGCCTGAAGTCGACGGAGCTGCGCAACTACTGGTCGACGACGGCGATGACGACGTTCCTGATGGACGCGCTGAAGCGCCGGCCGCTCAACTTCGCGAAGGTGGACGTGGACGAGTCGGTGCTCGGCACCTACGAGCCGGACCGGGCGGACTTCACGACGCTCCTCTTCCAGACGGGCTACCTCACGATCACGGGCTTCCAGCAGCGCGGGACGACGCGGCGCTACGCGCTCGACTTCCCGAATCTGGAGGTGGAGAACTCGTTCCTCCGGCAGGTCGTGCCGGCCTACACGGGGCAGGAGCAGAACCGCGCGAACGACATCCAGGCCGACGCGGTGGATGCGCTCTACGCCGGCGAGCCGGAGCGGTTCGTCGCGGCGCTGAAGCGGCTCTTCGCGAACATCCCCTACGACCTCACGGACCGGCAGAACGAGCAGATGTGGCAGGCGATCGTGTACGTGATCCTGAAGATGATCGGCGTCGCGGCGGAGGCGGAGGTGAAGACGAACGAGGGGCGGATCGACATGACGCTTGAGACGCCGGAGCATGGCTACGTGGTCGAGTTCAAGCTCGGCGCGTCGGCGGCAGCGGCGATCGCGCAGATCAAGGCGAACCATTACGCCGACCGCTTCGCGGGCAACGGCAAGACGCTCACGCTCATCGGCCTCGCGTTCTCGAAGGAGAAACGCACGGTCGTCGACGCGGCCATCGAGGAGGTTTGACGGGCGCCGCCACGCCGACAAGATCCTGTCGGCAGGGGCACTGCCACGGAAATGCGCGAAACGAACGGGCCGCAAAGGAAACGTAGGATGAAAGGCACGGAGGGGAACGGAAATGGAGATCGAAAGATGAAAACGAAGATGAAGACCGGGATTCTCGTCGGCTGGGCGCTGGCCCTCGTCTGCGCCGCCGGCGCGCAGGTGGTTCTCGACACGGGGGCGCAGACGCAGGCGTTCGGCCCCGGGAAGGGCAGGGGCTACACGGTTGCGCTCCAGCCCGAGTGGGGCGTCCTGACGCTGCGCACGCGCATGAAGACGACGGACCTCGTGCGCGGGCGCGAGGGCTGGATGAACGGACGCATCCCGATGAGCTTCCACGACAAGACGGGGAAGCGGGTGGGGCCGTGGCCGAACGTCTTCGGCTTCGAGGGGACGTGCGGCTGGACGGACTGCGTGCGCGACTTCCCGATCCCCGAGGGCGCGGCGACGCTCCGGATCGGCCCGCACAACTTCGGCACGTCCGGCACGGTGGAGGTGGGCCCGCTCACGCTCGCCGTCAAGCGCAACCGCGTGGCGCGGCCCTGCAACGCGCCGCTTCCCGCCGGCGCGCCGCCCGACCCCGGCTCGCTCGACGACGCCTGGCGCGCCACGACGCCCACGCGCGCGCGCTGGTCGCTGAACGGCCTCTGGCAGCTGCGCCCCGTCCTCACGAACGACGTGCCGGACGCCGTGCCGGGCGCGGACGACAACTGGGGCTGGGGCAAGATCCCCGGCATGCTCGGCGCCAGCTGGGCGACGGGCCAGGAGGTCGTCCTCTCGGACTGGTTCGAGGACCACGGCGTGAAGCCGGACTTCAGCGAGGCGGCGTGGTACGGCCGCACCTTCACGATGCCGCGCGAGACGGCGGGGCGGCGCGTCGTCGTCACGTTCACGACGCTCAACACGCGCGCGGCCGTCTACGTGGACGGGCAGGCGGCGGCGACCGTCGTCTTCCCCGGCGGCGAGGCGGACATCACGCCCTTCGTGAAGCCCGGCGCGCGGCAGACGCTCGCCCTCCACGTGACGGCCTACCCGCTCGACCCGAAAACGCTGGAGTTCAGCGCGCCGGACCGCGCCGTCGAGCGGAAGAACACCGTGAAGTTCCGGGGCGTGACGGGCGACGTCTACCTCGACGCCTTCCCGAAGACGGCGCGCATCGCCGACGGCACCGTCGCATGCGACGTGGCCGGCGGACGCGCCACGTTCGTGGCCGAGTGCGAGGGGGTGGCGACGAACGCCCTCTACACGCTCGTCGCGCGCGTGGGGGCGCGGACGTTCGAGGGCGCGCGCCTCCGTCCCGACGCCGACGGGCGGCTCGCCTTCACGGCCGACTGGGCGGACGCGCCGAAGTGGGACGTCCACACGCCCGGCAACCTGCTGACCTGCGCGCTCGAGCTGCGCGACGCGGCGGGGACGCCGCTCGACGCGGCCCTGCCGTTCCGCTTCGGCTTCCGCGACATCCGCGCCGTCGGGCGCGACCTGCGCCTCAACGGCACGACGATCCACCTGCGCGCGCTCTACAACCGCAACATGAACGGCTCGACGGCGCTCGCGGCGAAGGAGACGTGCCGCGCGCTCTGCCGCCGCCTGAAGGCCGAGGGCTTCAACTACATCATCGCGGGCAACTACGACTTCGCCCCCGGCACGGTGAGCTACATGGACGGCCTCCTGGAGGCGTGCGACGAGGAGGGGATGCTCTTCTCCTTCTCGCTTCCCCACATCCGCGACTTCGGCGTGCAGCTCGACAGGCCCGAGGTGGCCGCGCGCTACCGCGCCCGCGCCCGGTGGTGCATCCGCCGCGCGCGGAACCACCCGAGCGTCGTCACCTACGCGATGAACCACAACGCAACGGGGTACTGCGGGGACATGAACCCGCTGCGGATCGACGGGCGCTACGAGCTGAAGGAGGACGCGACGCACCGGTTCCGCAACCGCAGCCAGGCGAAGATCGCGGCGGCAATCGCGCGGTCGCTCGACGCGACGCGCCCGATCTACCACCACGAGTCGGGCAACCTCGACGACTTCCACACCGTGAACATCTACCTCAACTGGTCGCCCGTGCAGGAGCGGAGCGACTGGCTGGAGCACTGGAGCGCACAGGGCGTGAAGCCGCTCTTCTTCGTGGAGTGGGGCATGCCGCACATCTCCAGCTGGTCGAGCTACCGCGGCCCGCTCTTCATCTGGCGCAAGGCGGGCTACCAGAGCCTGTGGGCGAGCGAGTTCGCGGCGGCCTTCCGGGGCGACGCCGCCTACGAGGGCGCGACGCCGGAGGCCGTGCGCGCGCTCGCCCGCGAGGAGGCGCTGTGGGCGCAGGGCAAGCCGATGTTCTGGGGGCACCTCAACGCGCCGATCAGGGGGCTCACGAACAACTACCACGGCGTGCAGGCCCTCTACATGGACGACAACTGGCGCAGCCACCGCGCCTGGGGCATCTCGGCGATGCTGCCGTGGGACCAGGGGGCGTTCCACACGCGCGTCCGCCCGGCGTCCGCGCGGCCGAACCCGGCGCGCTGGGAGAAGCTCAAGGCCCCGGGCGTCGTGCCCGACTGGTTCCCGGACGGCGAATGGGACGTCGGCACGGGCGCGGAGGCGGACTTCGCGCGCACGAAGGTCGGCGACGTCCTCTACCGCTGGAACCGCGAGGACTGCGCGTTCATCGGCGGTGCGGGCGTCTTCACCGACAAACGCCACCACTACCGTCCGGGCGAGGAGCTGCGGAAGACGCTCGTCATCCTGAACGACCGGCGCGTCGAGCAGGAGGTCGCCTGGACGTGGACGCTCGCGGAGACGACGCGCGCGGGGACGGCGCGCGTCCCGGCGGGCGGGCGCGTCGACGTGCCGCTCGCCTGCACGCTGCCGCAGAAGGCGGGCGCCTGGGAGCTGAAGGCCGCCTTCACGTTCGCGGGCGGCGCCGTGCAGCGCGACGCCTTCGCCCTGGAGACATACGCGCCCGCGAAGACGGCGCGCGTCGAGAACCTCCTCCTCTGCGACCCCGTGGGGCTGACGGCGAAGGCGTTCGACCGCCTCGGCATCGCCTACGGGCGGACGGACGGGCGGACGGCCCTCCCGGACGCGGCGCGGCTCGTCGTCGGGCGCGGCGCGCTCACGCGGACCCTCTTCAACGACGTCGTCGTCCCCGCCGCGCGCCGCCGCGGCCGCGTGCTCATTTTCGAGCAGGACAAGGAAACGCTGGAGTCCATCGGCTTCCGCGCGCAGAACTACGGCCTGCGCAACGCCTTCGCGCGCTACCCGGAACCCCGGCTCGCGCTGACGGGCGCGAAGCTGCGCGACTGGAACGGCGCGGCGACGCTCATCCCCACGCACCTGCAGAACCTCGCCGAGATCGAGACGGGCTACCCGCGTGAGCGCTGGGCCGGGTTCGACAACACGCGCGTGTGGCGCTGCGGGAACCGGGGCAGCCTCGCGAGCGTCCTCCCCGAAAAGCCGTCCGTCGGCGACTGGCGTGCCCTCGTGGACGGCGCGTTCGACCTCCAGTACGCGCCGCTCCTCGACTGGATGGTCGAGCGCGGGCGCATCACGTTCTGCCAGCTCGACGTCACGGCGCGCACGGTGGCCGATCCCGTGGCGGACGACCTTGTACACGCGCTCGTCGCGCGCCTCGCCGATCCCGTCACGTGGCCGAAGTGGCCGCGCGCCCTCGGCCAGCGCGCGTGGCTCGCGGGGCTCGCGTACCAGATTCCGATCAAGCAGGACCCGGACGACCGCGAGAGCGGCTGCTACCTCGTCTCGTCGGGCGCGGTGAAGCCGGCGGACTTCGACGCGCAGATCGCGAAGGGCGGGCGCGCGCTCCTCCTCGGGCTCACCGCCGAGGAGATCGCCCAGTGGAGCCCCGTGAAGCTCGCGGCCGCCCCGACGAACGGCTGCTACGCCTCCCGCATCGAGAAGCTGCCGCCGGAACTGAACGGCCTCTCGAACGGCGACTGGGCCTGGCACGGCGCGCTCGCCTTCACGGCGTTCACCGAGCCGGCGGCGGACGGCAACGAGGCCCTGCGCGTCGTGCGGCACGGGAAGGGCGTGCTCGTCTTCTGGCAGACGCCGCCGTGGACGATCGACGCGGACGCGAAGCCCTACCTGCGCACGACGAAGCGCCGCGCGAACGCGATGCTCGCGCGGCTCATGGGCAACCTCGGCTTCGTCTCGACCGCCCTCTCGGTGCGCTACGGCGACGTCCCCGTCGCCGAGGACGACCCCTACCGCTACTACCGCTGGTAGGGCGGCGGGGCGTGGGAGGGGCGCAGGGCCCTTGACTTCGCTCCGCCCGTTTGATAAACTTTCACCCATTCCTGCGACCGTCTTAGGAGACTTCTCCCCGTTGCGGGCGTCCGCCAGCCTCTGCGGATGTTCGAGCTTGCGCACGCGCGCACCGGGTAGCGTCGGATGGTTCCAGGCGTTAAAACAACCAAGAAAGTTCGAACAAAATGAGTCAGATCGACAAGGCTGCAGTCCGTTCCGAGTTCCAGCGTCACGACCGCGACACCGGCTCCTCCGAAGTCCAGATTGCCACGCTCACGAAGAAGATCCAGCTGCTCACGCAGCACCTGAAGGCCAACAAGCAGGACCATTCGAGCCGCTACGGCCTGCTGCGCATGGTGAACAACCGCCGCAAGCTCCTTGACTACCTCAAGCGCGAGGACGAGGCGAAGTACAAGGACCTCATCGCGAAGCTCGGCCTCCGCCGCTAAGGAAGGACGGAAACCATCCCATGCAAGGTGCAAAGCAGTTCAAGGTGAACATCGCGGGCCAGGACCTCGTCTTCGAGACGGGCCTCCTCGCCCAGCAGGCCGCCGGCGCGGTGACGTGCTCCTACGGCGACACGACGGTCTTCACGGCCGTCACGAACACGGATACGCCCCGCGAGGGCATCGACTTCTTCCCGCTCCAGTGCGAGTACCGCGAGAAGTTCTACGCCGGCGGCAAGTTCCCCGGCGGCTTCTTCAAGCGCGAGGCGCGGCCGAGCGCGAAGGAGATCCTCACGGCGCGCATGTGCGACCGCCCGATCCGCCCGCTCTTCCCCGACGGGTACTACAACGACGTGCAGGTCAACAGCATGCTCATCCAGTCGGACGGCACGCGCGAGGCCGACTTCCTCGCCGTGAACGCCTCCTCGGCGGCGCTGCACATCTCGGAGATCCCGTTCATGGGCCCGATCGGCTGCGTGCGCATCGGCCGCGTCGACGGCCAGTGGGTCATCAACCCGACGCACGAGCAGAAGGCGAAGAGCGACATCGACCTCCTCTACGCCGGCATCCGCGGCAAGTTCCTCATGATGGAGGGCTCCGCCTCCGAGATCTCCGACGAGGACTTCCTCGCCGCCCTCAAGCGCGCGCACGAGGAGGTCGAGAAGATCATCGACCTCCAGATCGAGATGCGCCGCGCCCTCGGCAAGCCGGACAAGGACATCAAGGACGTCCCGCAGCCGGCCGACAAGATGGACTTCATGCGCGCGGAGGGCGGCGAGGCCCTCGCGGCCGCGCTCCTCATCAAGGGCAAGCTCGAACGCCAGGGACAGGTCTCCGCGATCAAGGAGGACCTGCTCAAGAAGGTCTCCGAGAAGTGGCCCGAGGTCGACGCCGTCGGCTTCGTCCACCTCTTCGACGCGCTTGAGATCGAGACCGTCCGCAAGAACGTCCTCGAAAAGGGCCTGCGCATCGACGGCCGCGCCCAGCATGAGATCCGCCCGCTCGCCGCGCAGGTGGGGGTGCTTCCCCGCCTCCACGGTTCGGCGATCTTCTCGCGCGGCGAGACGCAGTCGTTCGCGTCGGTCACGCTCGGCTCGAAGAAGGACGCGCAGGACCTCGACTCGGTGACGGGCGGGCCCACGAGCCAGCGCTTCATCCTCCACTACAACTTCCCGCCCTACTGCACGGGCGAGGTCGGGCGCCTCGGCTCCACGGGCCGCCGCGAGATCGGCCACGGCGCCCTCGCCGAGCGTTCGCTCGCGGAGGTGCTGCCGGACGACTTCCCGTATTCGATCCGCGTCGTCTCCGAGATCATGGGCTCGAACGGCTCCTCGTCGATGGCCTCGATCTGCAACGGCTGCCTTGCGCTCATGGACGCGGGCGTGCCGATCAAGCGCACGGTCGCGGGCATTTCGATCGGCCTCTTCACGAACGACGACCAGAGCCAGAAGGTGCTCGTCACCGACATCCTCGGCGCCGAGGACCACTGCGGCGACATGGACTTCAAGGTCGGCGGCACGAAGAAGGGCATCACGGGCTTCCAGGTTGACCTGAAGCTGCGCGGCCTGACGTGGGACCTCGTGGAGGGCGCGATCAAGGCCGCGCACGACGCGCGCCTGAAGATCATCGACTTCATGGAGGGCGTCCTCCCCGCGCCGCGCGCCGCGCTCAACCCGTACGCGCCGCGCATGGAGGTCGTCGAGATCCCCGCCGACAAGATCGGCGCGCTCATCGGCAAGGGCGGCGAGACGATCAAGGGCATCTGCGAGAAGACGGGCGCCCAGATCGACATCGAGGAGAAGGGCAGCCTCGGCATCGTCACGATCATGGCCACCTCGTCCGAAATGATGCAGAGCGCCAAGGACGAGGTCAACGGCGTGACGGCCGAGGCCGAGCCCGGCAAGATCTACGAGGGCACGGTGACGGGCATCAAGGAGTTCGGCGCCTTCATCGAGATCCTGCCCGGCAAGGACGGCCTCTGCCACATCTCGGAGCTGAGCGACAAGCGCGTTCCGAACGTGGAGGCGGTCTGCAAGGTCGGCGACGTCGTGCGCGTGAAGTGCATCGGCGTGGACGACCGCGGCCGTATCAAGCTCTCGCGCCGCGAGGCGATGCGGGAGGCCGACGCCGCCGCGCAGGCGTAGGCGTCGGGATCCCCCCGAGAAGGCGGCGCCGCGGTTTCCGCGGCGCCGCCTTCGTCTCCGCCGCCGCCCGCGCCGCGCGCGATCGCCCGTGGCGCGCCGAGGCGCGTTTTGCTACACTATCCGCGCAATGGACGCACTGAGCCGCCTGACAACCGAGATCTCCGTTCTGCGTGAAATCGCCTCCGCCGTCGCGCGCGAGCGCAACGTGCGCAAGCTCCTTGAAGAGGTGATCGTCATCCTTGAGCGCAGCATGGGCATGCTGCGCGGCAACTTCACCCTTCTGGAGGGGGATGAGCTGCGGATCGTCGCCTCCTCGCGCAAGCTTAACGCCGAGGAGCGCGCGCTGGGACGCTACCACATCGGCGAGGGCATCACGGGGCTCGTCGCGAAGACGGGGCGCGCGGAGGTCGTCTGCGACGTGCGCCGGGACCGCCGCTTCCTGAACCGCACGCAGAGCCGCACGATCAACGAGGCGCTCTCGTTCGTCTGCGTGCCGCTTCTCCACCGGGGGCAGATCATCGGCACGATGTCGGCCGACCGCGAGATGACGGGCGACACGGGCTCGCTCGCGCGGGACGTCGCGCTCCTGGAGATCATCGCGAACCTCGTCGCCGAGGCGGCGTTCGTCTGCCGCGCGGAGGACGCCGAGCAGGCGGCCCTCGTGAAGGAGAACCGGCGCCTCCGTGACATCATCGCCGAGACGCCGGGCCGCCTCATCGGGAACTGCCCCGAGATGCGCGGCGTCTACGAGCAGATCCGCCAAGTCGCGCCGAGCGGCGCGACCGTCCTCATCCGGGGCGAGAGCGGCACGGGCAAGGAACTCGTCGCGCAGGCGATCCAGAGCCTGTCGCTGCGCAGGGACCGCCCGTTCGTCGTCCTCAACTGCGCGGCGCTCCCCGAGGCGCTCGTCGAGTCGGAGCTCTTCGGGCACGAGAAGGGGGCCTTCACGGACGCGCGCGAGCGCCGGATCGGCCGCGCGGAGGCGGCGAACGGCGGCACGCTTTTCCTCGACGAGATCGGCGACCTCTCGGTCCCCGTGCAGGTGAAGCTGCTGCGCTTCCTCCAGGAGCGCACGTTCTCGCGCGTCGGCTCGAACGAGACGCTCACGAGCGACGTGCGCTTCATCGCGGCGACGAGCCGCAATCTCGAAGACCTCATGGCGAAGAAGCTCTTCCGCGAAGACCTCTACTACCGCCTCTCCGTCTTCCCGATCTCCCTGCCGCGCCTCGCGGACCGCGCGGACGACGTGCTTCTCCTCGCGCAGCACTTCCTCACGAAGATGAGTGCGAAGTACGAGAAGGGCGTCACGCAGTTCTCGGTGCCCGCGATGAACATGCTCCAGGCGTATGCGTGGCCGGGGAACGTGCGCGAGCTGGAGAACTGCATCGAGCGGGCCGTCCTCACGGCGAAGGACGACTGCATCCACAGCTACAACCTGCCGACGGCGCTTCAGACCGAGGAGTTCGCCGAGGATCCCTTTCGGGGCAACACGACGCTCACGCTCGACGAGCAGCTGGAGGCGTTCGAGCGGCGCGTGCTGGAGGAGGCGCTGCGTCGCAACGGCGGCAACCACAGCGCGGCGGCGCGCGAGCTGGGGATCTCGCCCCGGATGATGAGCTACCGGCTCGGCCGCGTCGGCTCGGCGTCCTTCAAGCAGAAGGGCCGCGCCTAGCCTCGTCCGGGGCCGGCCTCCGACGGGACACGGCGGCCTCCTTTCAGCATCCGCAGCTTGTCCGCGAGATCGCTGCCGTCCATTTCGCAGCGGAGTACGGGGAATGCGACATCGGGGATGTCCGCGCCCATGTCCCTGAGCGCCATCATCGCGTAGGAAAGGGCCTGGAAGCGGCAGACCGGCTCGCCGCCGCCGAAGGCCTGCGCCTCGGCCAGCCCCGCCGTGAAGGTTTTCGCCGCGTCCCGGACGATCGCCTGCAGCGCGGGCACGCTCGCGCGGTCCCTGAACTGCCGCAGCAGGTCGAGCGCCTTGATCCGGTTGGGATAGGCATTTCGGATCACGGGATCCCGCGCGCCGCCCGGATGGCCGACGATCTCCCGCAGCACGGGCCGCGCGCGAGGATCCTTCATGAGCCCGAGTGCGACCGCGTAGTTCCCGGCGAAGCGGACCTCCCGCGCCATCGCCGCCGCCAGCTTGTCCGCAAGCGCCTGCCGCGCCTCCGCCGTCCCGCCCACGCGGCATTTCCACGCCGTCCAGTAGGCGTAGGCCGCGCACTCCGCCGGCGTCCCGCTCGCCTTGCCGGCCGCGCCCTGCCACCATTCCGCCGTGCGCGTGACGTCGATGCGCAGGGCCGCAACGACCTGGTCGTCCGAGAAGGGCTCGAACGGCCGCCCATGGTAGACGTTCGTCCGTTCGCAGCCCGGGCGCCGCCGCAGGCATCCCGCCTTGTCGAGAAGGGGCTTGAGGTCCGCGTAGGGGACGTCCTTCGCCTTGAGACCCCGGGCAAGCGCGATCTTCGCCGCGCAGGCCGCCGCGTACCCGGTCTTCCGCATCTCCGGCTGCATCCGCAGCGAGCCGCCGAGGTCGTGGGAGACCCCGAAGTGCTTGGAGGGCACCCAGAGGTTGTCCACGCCCTTCGCGACGATCGTGCCGTAGGGGACAGACGACGGGAACCTGAACATCGGCAGCCCGCAGTGGACCTTCCAGTTCCGGATCTCCTCGCTCTCGAAGGCATGGTCGCCGTAGAAGACCGGAAGGTCCTCGGGCTCGCACGCGAAGAACAGCGGATTCGGGAACGGCCTCTCCGCAATCGCGTCCGCGAGCGTGACCATCTCCTCGGTGGTGGCGCGGCACTCCTCCCGCGCGCCGAGCATCGTCGCGGGGCGCAGCATCCGCGCGCTCCTCCGCAGGCCCTTCCACGTCTGATGGCGCCAGCCGGCCAGCCACGTGACGGTTTCGGAGTATTCCCGCGCCGAGCGCGTCAGGTCGAACGGACGATTCGCGTAGATGGGCCGCGGCGCGGTCTTCCCGTTGTCGAGCCACGTCTCGCCGCGCGCGCACGCCCCCATCGCGCCGTCGATGGCGCGCCCCCGCCTCAGCCGCACGCCCGCCAGATGCGCCACCGTCGCGTTTCCCGTTGCGTCGAGGATGGCCCGTGCGCGCACGCGGTGGGCGACGCCGTTCGTGAAATACTCGAACCCGACGATCCGTGCGCCCTCCATGAACAGCGCCCCGAGGACGGCGCCGTATTCGACCGTGCCCTTTTCGGCGCACCGCTCGTATGCATCGAGCTGCACGGTGAGTCCGCCCCCGAAGCACACGGCGCCGAGCGTGGAGAGGCCGCCCATGCCCGACAGCCGCTCGATGCCAATCACCTTCAGCCCGTCCTGCGCCGCCGTGCGGAACGCCACGGCCCCGGCCGTGCCCAGGCCGATCACGGCGACGTCGTAGTCGCCTTCGAACACGGGCGCGGACGCCAGCCGCTTCACGGCCCTCCGCCCCTGGACGATCAGGCAGCTGTCCATTTGCTTCCCTCCTCGAAGGCCGTGATGAGGTCGGGGAACTGCCCGGACGGCGTCCAGACGTATCCCAGTTCGCCGTTCCGGCGCTGGACGCGCTTCTCCCCGTAGAAGCACTTGACGGCGTTCACCTCCGCGAGAAGGTCCCCGGGCCGATGCCCCGCCGCCTTCCAGGCGTCGTAGAGCTTGATCCGTGCCGCGTGCCAGCCGTCCGCCGGCGGCAGATCGACGGTGAAAGAGGAGAAGTCGCCGGCGATGCCCCCGAAGCGCTTTGCGGTCACCGCATCCGCGCCGAAGTTCCGCCAGCCGATGTCGGTCGTGTCGACGAACCCGCCGACGTCGAACTGCGAAAGGCCCTCCGTTCCGCCGCCGACGATGCGCACGCGATAGCCGTGCGGCCGCCGTTCAAGCCCCACGAGATCGGCGTTCATGAACGCCCGCCCGCCATGCTCCTGGAAGAAGACGGACAGGAAGTCCGCCAGCGGCGGCAGTTCCAGCGCGCCGTCCCGCACGATCCGGGCCTCCGTCATCTTCGCAAGCAGCTCCGCGCCCAGCGCCGTTGTGGGCACGCCCGGCGCCGCAGGGCCGACCGTCCCCGCGAAGTCGAGCCCGAGGTGGATGCCGCGTTCCAGGACGAGCGTCTCCTGCGGATGGGCGAGCGCGTAGCCGAGCGCGAACACGCCGCCCCCCAGCACAAGCGTCTTCGGCGTGCCGCCCGCCGTCCGCGCCGCGTCGAACGCGCGCGCGTCGAACGCCGCCACCACGCCCGCCCCCAGCGCGCCCTTCAGAAATGACCGTCGTCCCCGGCAGCGACCGGGCGAACGCCCGTCGCCGCAAATGCCGCCGCCCCTCAGGCAAATTCCCTTCTCGTCATGTCGTTTCCTCCTCTTGCAAATGCCTATTCGCCCGCAAAACCCACGGACAGGTCGACGCAACCTTCCTGCGGATGCAAGACCGCATCGACATACGTCGATGCGCCGACGCGCACGGACTGAAACGCCGTCTCTCGTCCGTCAACCGTCAGTCGCGCCGGCCGTACGCCAGTTGGAAGAAGGACATGCGCCCACACGGTCTCGGCCGGGCTCTTGAGACGATAGCGCAGCCCTTTCGCCGTGCGAACGTAGCGGACGTCCACGTACCTGCCCGAGACTTCGTAGCCCGTCACGTAGCGCAGCTCCTCGTAGGGCGTCACCGCCCAGCGCGGCGAGAAGGCCATCTCGCGATAGCCCTTGTCCAGGTCACGGATGCCCGCAAGGCCCTCGTCGACGGCACTCAGCACCGCCGCTGCTCCCCATCCGCTCGGCCCACGCCCCTGCGGTGCGCGCGTCTGCGGATGATAGAGGAAGTGGAGCTGGCCGCCGTTGCCCTCAACGAGCGCCTGAACGCGGCGGATAATGTCCCAGCCGTAGGATTCAAAGCCGCTTTCGAACGCCCCCTTCGCCAGTTCGCCGGCCGTAATCGGGCAGATCGCCCCGTTCATGTATTCGCCGCAGGGGACACCGCTGCCCGGCGGCCCGAAGCCCGGCGCGTAAGGCGGGTCAATCGTGAACCACTCGGCGAAAGCCGCCGTCGTCTCGCGTCGACGCCGGTATTCCTCGATCACCGCGCGCCGCTCCTCCAACGACAGGATGCCGCGGTTGAGGGCATAGGCGTCCGAAAGCGAGAGGCGTTCCGCCTCGTGCGCGTCATACACCGCAAAACCGTCCGTCGGGACCTGGTGCGTGAAGAACCGCCCGTTCCAGAGCTGGTCCATGATCCGCTCCTTCAGCGCCGCCGCGCGCCGTTCCCAAGCCTCCGCCTTCGCGGTGTCGCCGAACCGGCGGCTCAGACGCGCAAGCGTGCGCATCGCCGCGTAGACACCCGTGTTGTCGCCGTGCATGATCGCCATCGGCGTCAGTCCGGGGACGATCTTCCGAATGTCGCGCCCCGTCGACGGATCCGCCACGAACGTGAAGTCCCACGTGTCGATCGTGTAGCCGCGCTTGACGAGCCCCCGCGCCGCATCCCAGCGCTTCGGGTCGCGCGTCACGTAGTCAATGCCCCTCTCCAGGCGCGGCAGGGCCGCCTTCAGCCAGGCGTCATCGCCCGTCGCCCGTCCGGCGCGCTCGCAGCCTTCGACCATCAGGTATTCGACATCGGCCTCCAGCTCGAAGCGGACGAGCGAGAGAAAGTCGTCCGGATAGAGGCGACGGCAGTCCGCCGGCACGCTCTGCCAGTGCTGGCTGCGGTCGAGCGGCAGTACCATCTCGAAGAATTGCCCGTCTGCGCGCTGCGTGTCGAGGATGAAGTCGAGAAAGCTTGTCTGGTCAGGCTCCCAGTGGCAGAATCCCTTGGACTGGTGGATGTGGTCCCGGATCCAGTTGATCGAGCAGGTGAGTACACGCCTGTCCACGAAGACCTTCCGGCGATCCGCCTGAACGATCTTCCGAAGCGACCAGAGGAACGTCCCGAACGAATTGTCGGTCGTCGTCGCGACGCCGGGAACCGCGAACTCCCCGCTGTTCGAACTGCCGCAGCGGCGTCCGCCTGCCCGCATGCGCGGCAGGGCGTACCGGAACGGAATCTCGTTCGCGGCCGCCTGAGCCCCCCGGCGGAGGCCCTTCAGCAGCGCGCGCTTGCGCGCCGTGTCGCCCTTCGCCGGGCGGATGTGCGACGGATCGGTGTCGTAAAGCGCGGCCGGCTCCTTCTCGACGTCCCACGGCGGCCACTCGCGGAAGGCGTGGTACGTCCAGTCCCAGCCGTACTCCTCGAAGAGCTCGATGCAGTCGTTGAGGTAGGCGTCCGCGTTCTTCACCCACGAGATGCAGCTGAACTCGCCGATGTAGACGCGCGCCTCTGGATGCGCGAGAGAGAAGTCGATGACGTCCTTCAGCGCCACGCGCACCTGGTCCTTGTCCCACCACACGCCGTTGATGTAGTTGAGGTACGACCAGCGGACCTTCCACTGCGTATCGACGCCGTAGTGTGTGAGGCAGTGCGGCACGTAGAAGTGCGGCGAGTAGATGATGTTCATCTCCGGCGGATAGTAGGTGACGAGCGACTCCGTGATGATGGGCATCTGCGTATCGACCGCGCGGATCTCGGCGACGGTCTCCTCGAAAACGCGCCGCCACGTCCGCGCCGTGCAGGACGGCTCGTTGAGGATATCGTAGCCGTAGACGGCGGGGTCGCCCTTGAAGCGTGTCGCGATCATCCGCCAGGCACGCCGAAGAAGCGTCGTGTCGTAGCCTTCCGGCACGACGTTCGCGGCGTGCTTGGTCTTCTCCGTGCGCGGCCCGCCGTGCAGGTCGAGGCACGCCTTGAGCCCGTAGCGGCGGCAACGGTCGAGATGGACGGCCGTCTCGTTCAGCCGGTTGGAGAGCGCCAGGAGGTAGTCCTCGTCCGTCTCAATGCCGTCGGATCGGACAGCGATCTGGAGGCGGATGAGGTTCGCCCCCCAGTCCCGAAGCGTGCGGAACGCATCCTCCGAGAGGTCTCGCCCGCTCATGACGCCGCGCCGCGCGTCCGGGCGCGGGTGGACCGCCCAGGGCCCGCGCGGAATCGCGTCCGCCGCCGGGTTCGACGCCGGGGGACTCACCTTGTCGTCCGGCACCTCGCGCGCGCGCCAGATTGTGATGTCGTCTACCCAGAGCTCGCCGCGACAACCTTGGAGCGTGACGACCATCGCGAGGTTCGAGGCGGTCGTCGGGATGACGTCCACGAGCGTCCATGTCTTCCAGTCGAATGTGCCGAACTCGGAGGCGAGCTTGCGCCAGGCGTTCCGCTTGCGGGCATTCTTCACCGTCGGGTCGAAGTAGTGGATCATCAGGTTCGGCCCTGTGAAGTGCCGCTCGCCGCGCTCGACGCCGACGCCCTTCACGCGCGCCTCGACGAGGATCGGCCCCGCGATTTTGGACACGTCAAGCGGCATGCCGAAGTTGCGCGTGCCGACGTTGTTCGTCGAAAGGCAGTGCAACGCGCCGTCGACGCCCTCGTCCGGCGCGTAGCTGTTTCCCTTGATCAGGTCCTTCTCGAACGGCTTCATCGACTCCGGCGAGAAGTCCATCCGCCAGAGCCGCTCATCCTTGATCCAGGCGGCCTCGGCGGCCGCCACCAGTCCGACGGCGAGTGCCGCCGACACGATTCTATTCAGGAGCCCCATCGTTCTTTTCCCTCTCGCCTTATCGCAGGATCAGGACGGACCCGGACTCCGGCGCCCAGTACTCGTAGCAGCCGACGTCGAGCGTGTACGAGCCGGTGCCGTCGTCGTGTACGCGCGGGTTGCCCGCGAGGTCAACCATTCCCGCAAACGCGGCCGCGTCCACGCCCCTCCGCCGCGCCGGCGAGGCGTGGCTCAGCGAATGGAAGGGCAGCTCCGGGCGTCTCCCGGCGTTGAACTTGGGCGAGGCTGCGCCTAAGGCAAGGCAGCCGCCCTCGTCAGCGAACGACGTCGCGTCGTCCGGCTGGCTGTTGACGCCGTAGACGCACGCGCGGATCGTCAGCTTCGAGTCACCGTTCACGCGGTGTTTGAGGTCGGACGGCGTTCCGTCGACCGTTCGGTTTTCGTAGAGAAGGCAATTCACCAGGGAGCAGTCGTAGACGAAGCCGTTGCCCGCAAACACGTTGTCGACGACCGTGCAGTTGACGAGTTCGCAGTTGAGAAAGGGCGATGCCGCCCCCTGCGCGGGTGCCTTGCAGTTCCGGATCAGGCAGTTCGTGAGCGCCAGCGACGGCGCCCCCTGCGCACCTCCAAAGAGGGAGCTCCTCACGGGTGCAATCGCGTCAAAGACGCAGCGCGTCGCGCTCGCGCCCAGCGTCCTGGCCGTCAGCGCACTGTCAGTGAAGAGGCAGTCCTCGGCATCGCAGCCGCTCGCCGCCCAGTTGGCGAGTGTGCCGTCTTTGTCCGGGCTGTCGTATTCCGCCCGCAGATTGTCGTAGAACCGGCAGCGCACCAGTCGTCCACGCGCCGCCGTGCGGCGGCTGTCGATCATCATGTTCCCGCGATTGCAGGGCGAATTCGTGAAGACACAATCGAAAAGCGCAAGACCGAGGGAAGCATTCTCCGAGGCGACGACAAGCCCCCATCCCCGGTTTGTGCAGATGTTGTCCCGAAAGACCGAGCGCGCAACCGTTCCGCAGTCCAGGAGGACCGAGCCCGAGACGGAGGGCAAGCCCACGCCGTTTGCGACAAACGTGCAGTTCGAGACCAGCTCGACACCGTAGCCGACGCCGCCGCCGTAGTTGACGCCAGCCGTCTCCGTCGCGTTGCTCGAAAACGTGCAGCCGACGAACTGCCCGCCGGCGACGGCCCCGCCGTAGAACTTCGCGCGGTTCGCGACGAACGTCGAGCCGATGGCCATCGCCTTGGACGTGGCGCCACCGCGATTCGCCGCGACGTTCGCCTCAAACCAGCAGTTGCTGGCACAGATTCCCGATGCGGCACCGCCAATCTCGCCCCTGTTCCCGACGAAGCGGCAGTTGACATAGGAGCCGAACTCGGCGGCCCCCGAGCTCGCCGACCCGACACAGTTCGTCAGTAGGGTGTCGGCACAGGACATGCCTTCGCCATACAGCGCCGCCCGTCCCGCAAGGCAGTCTTGGATTACGCAGTCCGCAATCCGGCAGGGCTTCGTCGTGTTGACGACCGAGCCGCGATAGGCCAGCGTGTCGCCGAGGCCATCGACCTTGTATCCGGCACCGAAGTTGCGCAGCGTGAGGTTCGAGACGACGAGCCCTGTCTGTGAGCTGCTGTTGATGAAGAGAAGCCGGTACCCCTCTCCGCCGCCGTTGATGACAACCTCCTCGCGTGCCGCGCCCGGCTCGCCACGCAGGGTCACGTTCGCCTTCGAGAGCTGAAGGCGGTTCGTGATGACCGCCGGATGCGCGTTGCTGCCGTTGACGGACATGAAGACATCCGAGCGCGCCGCGAAGTCATAGCTGCCCTTCGCGAGCGTGACGACATCGCCGGACGCGAGGTTCGCAACGGCATTGGTGAGCGCGTCAAGGTCGCCTGCAGGAATCTTCCATTCGGCGGAGAACGCGGTCGCCGCCGCCACGGCGGCCAGCGCAATCACAGTGGATTTGCCCCCTCGGGTGGATCTAGACGGGGGTAAAGAATTGGCGTTCTGTCGTGTTGGCCTCAGTTTCATTCGTTTCTCCTTTTGATTTCTTCTGAAGACACGCAAAGCATGACATAAAGTCCTGCGTTTTGTCACAAGGGGCGCATCCGCGAATCGTGCAGGAACTACGAAATCGCCATGCCGCCTCCTCTTCTTTTCGCCTTGCAGTTTCAGA
Source organism: uncultured Kiritimatiellota bacterium (assembly GCA_934643865.1). Taxonomy (GTDB): domain Bacteria; phylum Verrucomicrobiota; class Kiritimatiellia; order RFP12; family UBA1067; genus RUG572. The sequence continues at coordinate 85,796 of CAKUCX010000001.1, read as the reverse complement.
CATGGGAAAGCATAGCACATGGCACACGGGCCGGCACTATCCTAAAAAGGAATACGACTATCTTTTTTAGGCCCTCCCGCTCACCGCCTGCGTCCGCGTGGAAAGCGACCACGGGGCGATCGGGCGCGCCGCCGACGGCCACCTGCTCGGGCGCGGCTTCCGGCACTTCGCCTACGTCGGCCCCATCCTCTCCTCCTCGCCGCAGATGGCCGACGACGCGACGGGGGCTCGCCGAACCGAACTGGTCGCTCGCCCGGCGGGACGCCTTTCTCGCCGCGCGTGCCGGTGACGGGCATCCGGCCGGCGCGGCGCGACAAAAAGCGACTTCCTGCTTGTTCCCGTCACGCTTTTCGCGTATACTATGCACTCATTTCACGCGGACCAGATCAGTTTCTTGGTTTGTCAACCAGCCAGAAGGAGTGAGTCAGGAGATGAAAAAGTACGTATGCCCGATTTGCGGCTATGTCCATGAAGGCGACGCCGCCCCCGAAAAGTGCCCGCAGTGCGGCTGCCCCGGCGCGAAGTTCCTCGTGAAGGAGACCGCCGGCAAGATGGCGTGGGCGTGCGAGCACGAGGTCGGCGCGGCGAAGGGCCTCGACGCGGAGGTCGTCAAGGGCCTCGAAATGAACTTCCAGGGCGAATGCACGGAAGTGGGCATGTACCTCGCGATGAGCCGCCAGGCCGAGCGCGAAGGCTACCCGGAGGTCGCCGAGGCGTACAAGCGCTATGCGTTCGAGGAGGCCGAGCATGCGGCGAAGTTCGCGGAGCTGCTGGGCGACGTCCTCACGACGTCCACGAAGAAGAACCTCGAACTGCGCGCGGCGGCCGAGCAGGGCGCGTGCGCGGGCAAGCTCGAACTCGCCAAGCGCGCGAAGGCGCTCGGCTACGATGCCGTCCACGACACGGTCCACGAGATGGCCAAGGACGAGGCCCGCCACGGCGCCGGCTTCGAGGGGCTGCTCAAGCGCCATTTCGCCTGATTTGACGTCTCTCAACGAAGAAGGAACACAACATGGTATACTCGACTGAAGTGGCGCACCAGTGCCCGCTCATGAAGGGGTGCAACCACGGCCCCGCCCCGATCCCCGAAGAGGGTAAGTGGGTGCAGGCCAAGCAGATCAAGGACATCAGCGGCTACACGCACGGCGTGGGCTGGTGCGCGCCGCAGCAGGGCGCCTGCAAGCTCTCGCTGAACGTCAAGAACGGCATCATCGAGGAGGCGCTCGTCGAGACGATTGGCTGCTCGGGCATGACGCACTCCGCCGCGATGGCCTCCGAGATTCTCGTCGGCAAGACGATTCTCGAAGCGCTCAACACCGACCTCGTCTGCGACGCGATCAACACGGCGATGCGTGAGCTTTTCCTCCAGATCGTCTACGGCCGCACGCAGAGCGCGTTCTCCGACGGCGGCCTCGTGATCGGCGCGGGCCTCGAAGACCTCGGCAAGGGCCTCCGCTCGATGGTCGGCACGATGTACGCGACGAAGGCGAAGGGCCCGCGCTACCTCGAGATGACCGAAGGCTACTGCACGCGGATGGCCCTCAACAAGGACGGCGAGGTGACCGGCTACGAGTTCGTCTCGCTCGGCAAGATGACCGACTTCATCAAGAAGGGCCTCAGCCCGAACGAGGCGTGGGAGAAGGCGAAGGGCCACTACGGACAGTTCGAGGGCGCCGCCAAGTACATCGACCCCCGCAAGGAATAAGGAGGATTTCAAGATGGCATGTGCTAAGAAGTGTGCGGCGAAGGCCGCCCCTGCCAAGAAGGCCGCCTCGGCGGAGAAGCTGTTCGAGGGCTACGAGCGCCGCGAGGCGAAGATCCTCGCCGCGCTGAAGCCCTACGGCATCACGTCGATCGAGGCATGCGCCGCGATCTGCAAGAAGGCGGGCTTCGACCCGTACAAGATCGTCGAGGAGACGCAGCCGATCTGCTTCGAGAACGCGAAGTGGGCCTACACGGTCGGCGCGGCGATGGCGATCAAGAAGGGCTGCACGAAGGCGAAGGACGCGGCGGCGGTGATCGGCGTCGGCCTTCAGGCGTTCTGCATCCCCGGCTCGGTCGCGGAGAACCGCAAGGTCGGCCTCGGCCACGGCAACCTCGGCGCGATGCTCCTGGACGACGCGACGGAGTGCTTCGCCTTCCTCGCGGGCCACGAGTCGTTCGCGGCGGCGGAGGGCGCGATCAAGATCGCCCTCAACGCGAACAAGGTGCGCAAGACGAACCTGCGCGTCATCCTCAACGGCCTCGGCAAGGACGCGGCGTACATCATCAGCCGCATCAACGGCTTCACCTACGTGAAGACGGCCTTCGACAACAAGAAGGAGAAGCTGCGCGTCGTCGAGGAGAAGGCGTTCTCGAAGGGCCCGCGCGCGGCCGTCAAGTGCTATGGCGCGGACAACGTCCCCGAGGGCGTCGCGATCATGCAGAAGGAGAACGTCGGCGTCTCGATCACGGGCAACTCCACGAACCCGACGCGCTTCCAGCATCCGGTCGCCGGCACCTACAAGAAGTGGTGCTGGGAGAACGGCCGCAAGTACTTCTCCGTCGCCTCGGGCGGCGGCACGGGCCGCACCCTCCACCCGGACAACATGGCCGCCGGCCCGTCGAGCTACGGCATGACGGACACGATGGGCCGCATGCACTCCGACGCGCAGTTCGCGGGCAGCTCGTCCGTCCCGGCGCACGTCGAGATGATGGGCCTCATCGGCATGGGCAACAACCCGATGGTCGGCGCGACCGTCGCGGTGGCCGTGGCGGTCGAGGAGGCGATGAAGAAGGCCTGAGCCCCGTTGGGCAAGGCTTGAGGGGAACCCCGGCCGTCGCGGTCGGGGTTCCTTTCTTCAAGAGAGACCTTTGAGGGAGCTTGGGCTGAGAACCGCGAGGGGTACGATGCCGGCATCGAGGAGAAACGCATGAGCACGAACGGTCCGACCGACGGGACGTCCCGTCGGTGGAAGCCGCCGAGGATTGTTGTGCGGCATGGACAGGTCGAACGCTTTCTGCACGCGCGTCGGCGGACGGGCCGCTTGCGCGATTGGCTTCCCTTGGGGTTGATTGTGGGCTCCGTGCTGTCCGTTCTCGTCGTACGGGGAGGCCCCTGGCTTGCCCGGCAGATGCCGCCGTCTGTCCGTCAGGCGGGAGAGGACGCGGCGCGGCGTCTCTGTGCGCAGATGCGCGGCGTGCGTGCGATGCCCGAGGCCGCCCCGAAGGCTTCCGCGCCTTTGGCGGAGCCGTGCGCCGACCCTGCGCGCGTCTGCGCCCCCCGGCCGGATCCTGCATGCCCCCCGCCCGAGAGCTGCGGCGTGCAGGTGGCCGATCCCGACCATGCGACGTGGTGCATGCTCACGCACGAGGCGGAGATCCGCCACATCGACGGCGATGTGTGGAAGACCCTGCCGGGCGGGACGTATTTCATCGTGGAGCGGCGGATGCGCGACCGCGAGGGGCGGCTCGTCCTCTCCGGGTACATCCCGCCGAAGAACCTGCTGGTGCGGCCGCCCCTGCTTCTGCCCGTGGAGGACGTGAAGGCTTTTTCTGGATCTCCCGAGAGCCTGTCGCCCCGCCAATTGGAGGCTCTGCGGCGTTTCTATGAATGTGCCGGAGAAATCGAGCGCCTGCGCACGGCGCTCGTCCGCGCGAATGGCGAGAAGTGCCCGCATCTGGCGCGGGCCGTCGCGGCGACGCGGGCCTTCCGCGAGAAGGCCGCCGCGTTCGAGAAGCTCCCCGGCGGCCCGCAGACGCTTTCGGATGACGAGCGGCGTATGTGGACGTATGAATTGACCCGTCTGCGCACGGCCGCCCAGGAAACCAATCGCGCCTACCGGGACTGGAAGGCGGCACATGCCGGGGAGCTGAAGACGCTGGAGGAGGATTCGTCCTACCGCCGTCTCCTCGCCGAGCAGCGCACCTGCGCGGCCTTGGTCCCCGGCCTCGCTTTCGTGGCGAAGTGATGCGGTCTGGTCGAATGGGGGCGTTCCATCCCCCGCCCGCCCATCGACTGCGTGGGAGCGCAACCATTCCGGGGACTGCAACGTATTGCGATCAGGCCCGGCACGCGAAGGATCCGCGCCGGGGACGTCGGCCCCTACCACAGGTTTCGGCCACAGGTTTCGGCCACAGGTTCCGGCCACAGGTTCCGGCCACAGGTTCAAACCGCCGCCTCCCCCTATGCGCTGCGTGATCCGGTTACGTTCCCGCCGGGGCTTGTCGTCGCGCCAGGCCCCTGACGGAAACGCCGGACGGCGCGCGTCGTCCGTCAGCGCGCGTCCATCGGAATGTAGTCGTGGTGCCGGAAGATCGGCTTGTAGGCGGGCCGGATGATGGGGCCGCCGTTGTCGAGTTCCTCCATGCGGTGCGCGCACCAGCCGACGACGCGCCCGATCGCGAAGAGCGGCGTGTAGAGGTCGTGCGGGATGCCCAGCATGTCGTAGACGAAGCCCGAATAGAGATCGACGTTCGCGCAGACGTCCTTTGCGCCCGGATGGACGGACTTGACGACTTCCGGCCCCAGGCGCTCGACCGCGCTGTAAAGCGCGAATTCGTCGAGGCGGCCGTCCACCTCGGCGAGTTCGCGCGCCTTGTCGCGCAGGAGGAGGGCGCGCGGGTCGGAGATCGTGTAGACGGCGTGCCCGAGGCCGTAGACGAGCCCGGTGCCGTCGCCCGCCTCCCTGCGGACGATCTTCGTGAGGTAGTCGGCGACCTCGCCCTCGTCCGTCCAGTTGCGGATGTTCTTCTTCATCTCCGCCATCTGGCGCATCGTGCGGAGGTTCGCGCCGCCGTGGCGCCCGCCCTTGAGGGACAGCGTCGCGGCCGCGACGGTCGAGTACATGTCGGAGAACGCCGAGGTGACGACGTGCGTGACGAAGCTCGAATTGTTTCCGCCGCCGTGCTCGGCGTGGAGGATGAGCGCGAGGTCGAGCGTCTCGGCCTCAAGGCGCGTACACTTGCCGTCCTCGCGGATGAGGGCGAGGAAGTTCTCGGCCGTCCCCTTGAGGGGGTCCGGGTAGCGCAGCATGAGGGAGTGGCCGGCGTGGTAGTGGGCCTTCGCCTGGTAGGCGTAGGCGACCATCGTCGGGAAGCCGGCGATGAGCTCCACGGCCTGGCGCAGGTTCGTCTCAAGGTCGAGGAGGTCGGGCGCCGTGTCGTAGGTGTAGGCCGTCAGCACGGCGCGCGCGAGGGAGTTCATGAGATCCTTGCCCGGCGCGCGGATGATCGCCTTCTCCTTGAAGCCGTCGGGCAGGCGGCGGTGCTCGGCGAGGAGCGTCTGCCACTCGGCGAGCCGGTCGCGGTTGGGCAGCTCGCCGAAGAGGAGCAGGTAGGCGCACTCCTCGAAGCCGAAGCGCTTCTCGGCCGCGCAGTTCTTCACGAGGTCGACGACGTCGATGCCGCGGTAGAAGAGCTGGCCCGGCACGGCGATCTTCTCGCCTTCGTCCACGATGTAGCCGTGGACGGCGCCGATCGTGGTCAGGCCCACGAGGACGCCCGTCCCGTCGGCGTTGCGGAGCCCCCTCTTCACATTGTACCTCTGGTAGAGGGCGGAATCAAACGTGTCTGCGCGCCGCACGTCGTCGGCGCGCGCCTTTAGCCATGCCGGATCAATCATCTCGTCGTCTCTCCTTCGCGTCTTGAACCGAGGCAGTATATCAAAAATGCGGGCGGCGCGCGCGTCCGCTTCCGCCCCCTGGCGCGGCGCGGCGTCGCGGCGCGTTGACATGCGGATCGGTTGACATGCGGACGGGGAAGGGCTATACTCTCGCCACGCCGTGTAACGGGCGGTTCCGTTCCCGTCTTCCTTCCGCATGGCCGGGGGAACGAAGAAAAAAGAAAGGTTGTGTTGCGCATGAAGAAGGCTCTTCGCTGGGCGGTTTGGGCATCGGGCATGGGCGTCCTGTCGGCGGCGGCCGCCGTCCCCGACGCCGCGCCGGACCGTCTCGTCGCGCCGGCGCTGAAGGACTGCCGCGTGCAGGGCCCGATCGGCGCGAAGTTCGAGAAGTTCATGTACGCGCGCTGCTGGGGCCCGTATGCCCGGGGCGTCGTGATGCGCGAGGCGGAGGAGGCGTTCGCGCACCCGGATGACGACGTCTTCAACGCGCCCGTCGGCATGTGGAAGGGCGAGTTCTGGGGGAAGCTCGCGCTTTCCGCCGCGCGCGTGGCGGCCTATCGCGGGGATGCGGACTTCACGGCGTTCCTGCGCGCCTCAGCGCGGCGGCTCATCGCGCATCAGCGCGCGGACGGCTACCTCGGGACGTACCTCGACCCGGCGTTCGTGACGCCGGCCGACCCCGAAGCCGCGCGCAGGGCCACGGGATGGAACTGCCCCTGGAACTGGAACCTCTGGTGCCGGAAGTACACGCTCTGGGGGCTGCTCGCCGTCTACGACCTGACGGGCGACGCGGACCTCCTGCGGGCGGCCGACCGCGCGATGGCGCAGGAGATCGCGCTCCTGAAGAGGCTCGGCCTTCGCCTCTGCGAGACGGGGACGTCCACCATGCGCGGGCTGCCGCCCTGTTCGACGCTCAAGCCGCTCCTCCTCCTCTACCGCGAGACCGGGAAGCCGGAGTACCTCGCCTTTGCGCGCGAGATCGTCGCGTCGTGGGCCGACGGCAAGGGCCCCGCCCCGCAGTTCGCCGCGAAGCTCGCGACGGGGCAGTCGATGGACGCGTGGTATCCGGGCGAAGAGGGCCGCTGGGCCAAGGCCTACGAGATGATGAGCTGCCTGGACGGACTTCTGGAATACTACCGCCTGACGGGCGAGGCGGCGAGCCTCGACCTCGTCGTGAAGATGCAGGACCTCATCTGGCGCACGGAGCGCAACCTCGTGGAGAGCGTCGGCTACAACGATCAGTTCGTGGGCGCCGCGCGCCATCTGAACGGCACGTCCGAGCCGTGCGACGCGATCCACTGGATCCGCCTCAACTACGACCTCTACCTCATCACGGGCGAGGCGAAGTACGTGAACGCGATCGAGTACACCTACCACAACGCCTTCCTCGCGGGCGTCTTCCGCGACGGGACGTGGGGCGCGCGCGAGGTGCGCTCGCACGGCCGCCACGTCGCCCGCTTCGGGCAGAGCGGGATGCGCTTCCAGCACTGCTGCGTGAACAACATGCCGCGCACGTTCATGGACATCGCGCAGCTCGGGGCCGTGCGCGAGGGCGAGGCGGTGCGCGTGAACCTCTACGCGCCGTTCACGGCCGGCTTCGCCGACGTCGAGGTGACGCTGACGGGCGACTTCCCGGTCGCGGACAAGGTGACGGCGAAGTTCGCGGCGAAGAGGCCCACCGCCGTGAAGTTCCGGCTGCCGCCGTGGTCGCGGCGCACGTCCTTCACCGTGCTGCCGGCCGGCGAACCCGTCGTCGTGACTGCGGGCGAATGGTACGAAACGCAGGTGCCGGCGGGCGTCACGGCGGTCAAGGTCGCGTTCGACATGACGCCCCGGCTCGAATGCTCCGCGCGCGCCGCAAGCGACGACCGCACGGACTACCGCTTCGGGCGCTGGAACGGCTCCGGGCGCGACGCGCGCCGCCTCTACCGCACGACGCCCGCCGCGCGGCTCTTCCGGGGGCCGCTCCTGCTCGCGAAGTCGAAGAACGTCGGCGACACGGCGGAGGACATCCTGCGCGCCGACCTGAACGGCGGCGGCTGGTCGGTGGCGCTGCGCCCGATCGACGACTTCCGCGTGATGGGGGCGTGGGAGGCGACCTTCACGCGCGGCGGCGAGACGTACGTGACCTCCGTCTGCGACTTCCCCTCGGCGGGCGACGCGCTTCTGCCGGACGGCGCCGACCAGTTCTCGATCTTCTTCTAGCTTCGAGTACCCCGGAACGCGATGAAGGAGAATCCCGGTATCAAGGTGTTCGACGCGACGATGCGCGACGGCGGCCTCGTGAACAACTTCGCCTTCACGGACGACTTCGCGCGCGATCTCTACCGCGCGAACCTCGCGGCGGGCGTGGACTACATGGAGTTCGGCTATCGGGCCTCCAGGAACCTGTTCAAGGCCTCCGACTTCGGCAAGTGGAAGTTCTCCGACGAGGCGGACATCCGCGCGATCGTGGGCGAGAACAGGACGCCGCTCAAGATCTCCGTCATGGCGGACGCGGGGCGCTGCGACTACAAGACCGACATCCTGCCGAAGAGGGACAGCGTGGTGGACGTGATCCGCGTCGCGTGCTACATCCACCAGATTCCGCTCGCCGTCGACATGATCGAGGACGCGAAGGCGAAGGGCTACGAGGTGACGTGCAACCTGATGGCCGTCTCGAAGGTGTCGGACGCGGATCTCGCGAAGGGCCTCAAGATGATCGCCGCCTCGCCGGCGGACGTCCTCTACCTCGTCGATTCGTTCGGCCACTTCAGCCCCGGGCAGGCCGCGGACATGGCCCGGCGCTACGTGGCGGCGGTGCCGGGCCGCGAGACGGGCTTCCACGGGCACAACAACCAACAGCTCGCCTTCGCGAACACGATCGCGTGCAGCCGCCTTGGCGTCACCTACCTCGACGTCACCGTGAACGGCATGGGGCGCGGCGCGGGGAACTGCTGCTCCGAGCAGCTGCTGAACGTCCTCGGGACCCCGAAGTACAACGCGCTGCCGATTCTCGCGTTCGTGCAGAAGCACATGCTCAGGCTGAAGGCCGACGGCCTGAAGTGGGGCTACGACATCCCCTACCTTCTGACGGGCGTCATGAACCGCCATCCGCGCGCGGCCATCCAGTTCATCGCCGCCGGCCGCACGGACTACGTCGCCTTCGCGCACGAGCTGATGGAGGCGGACTAGATGGCCGCATGCCCCGAATACGAGCTCGCGGGCATCGAGGCGATCGCCCGCGGCGTCTGTGTCCAGGACGGCAAGGTGCTTCTCTGCCGCGCGAAGGGCGGCGCGACGACGTATCTCCCCGGCGGCCACATCGAGTTCGGCGAGACGGGCCGCCAGGCGCTCGTGCGCGAGCTGAAGGAGGAGCTGGGCGTCGATGCGACGGCGGGCGCGCTTCTGGGCGTCGTCGAGAACATGTTTCAGCAGCACGGCAAGCCCCATGCCGAGATCAACCTCGTCTACCGCCTCGCCGTGCCCGAAGGGACGGCCGCCGTCGCCCGGGAGGACTGGATCGCCTTCGAGTGGCGCGCCCTCGACGACCTTGAGGCGGCGCATCTCCTGCCGGCGGAGATGGCGCGGTTCCTCGCCGCCGACGGCGCGCCGGGCGCGGTGCGGGACGTCGAGGCGCGGGACGACGCGTTTTCGGCGGCGGCCCGTTGAGGACGGCTGCGGCGCGCGAATTGCCCTGCGAATTGCCCTGCCGCGCAATTGCGCTTGCGCGGGCGAGGGGGCATGTGGTATAATGCGGTTTTCACATCAGACTAACATGGGCCTAACAATCATGAAGAGAACACTGATCACGTTTGGTTTCTGCGCGGGGCTCGTCGCCGCCGTGGAAGCAGCGCCGACCGATGCCGTCACGCAGGCCGACCTGCAGGCGCTGAAGGCGCTCATCCAGCAGCAGAACGCCAAGATCGAGGCGCAGGCCAAGCGCATCGCCGAACTCGAAGGCAAGCAGACCGCCACGGCCGCGAAGGTCGAGCAGGTCGCGACCGCGCCGCGCGCGATCGTTCCGGGCGAGGGCACGGAGACGAACGAGACGGGCCGCATCTGGACAATGGCCGACGGTCGCAAGTTCTACCTCGCGGACGCGACGGCGGGCATCTTCAACCCGCTCACCGAGAGCGGTCTCCAGTTCGAGCCGTATGGCTACCTCGTCCTTGAGGCCGTCCACAACACGGCGGGCACGGACGTTCCGATGTTCACGGACTGGGTACGCCCGCGCAGCAACCGCAACGTGAAGAACCACAACGGCGACCACACGTCCACGCTGAGCGTGAACGACTCGATCCTCGGCTTCAACCTCTTCTCCGCCGAGTCCTACAAGGGCTGGAAGACGGGCGGCAAGTTCGAGTTCGACCTCGCCGGCGACAATGCCAACAAGACCGACTTCCACGTGCGCCACCTCTACTGGGAACTTTCGCACGAGAGCGGCTGGCAGTTCCTCTTCGGTCAGACCTGGCATCTCTGGAAGATGGTCGCGCCGCAGGAGATCGACGGTGCGTGGATGGAGCAGACCGGCTATCCCTACCGCCGCAGCCCGCAGATCCGCGTGACGAAGAAGTGGGACTTCGACGACGACAGCTCGCTTGAGATCCGCGCCGGCCTCGTCAAGAACGGTCCCGGCATGGGCGGCGACCGCGACGGCGACGGCACGGAGGACAACGAGCAGAGCGCCTGGTGCCTCCTCGAAGGCGCGATCGTCTACGACCGCAAGGCCTTCTGGGAGGAGGAGGACAAGCGCTGGCTCATCGGCCTCGCCGGCCAGTACGGCCGCGACAAGAGCCGCCGCGCGACGGGCTTCGACGAGGAGACGGGCGCCCCGAACGAGTTCCTCGGCAAGAGCGACGAGTACGACAGCGACCTGGTCATGATCGCCGGCTCCGTGCCGTTCGGCAAGTTCACGCTCACGGGCCAGCTCTTCGCGGGCGAGAACGTCGGCGGCGTCCAGGCCGGCGTCGGCCAGAAGGTCGGCTTCCGCGACTACGCGCGCAAGGGCCGCGAGGTCTCCACGGTCGGCGGCTTCGCCGATCTGCGCTACGACCTGAACGACGAGTGGGCGTTCGCGATCGGCTACGGCTTCGACGACCCGACCGACCGCGAGGCGAAGTACGACGGCGGCCGCCTCTACAACGACCGCACCTACGTGGATGCGTTCTACCAGCTCACGGCGAACCTCCACTTCGGCCTTGAGTACGCCTACCTGACGACGAAGTACGACGAGGCGTACGGCGACGACGCCGACGACCACCGCTTCCAGTTCACGGTCTATTACGACTTCTAGTCCAGGCTGATGAATTGAACGGCTGAGAGGTTGAGAGGACGCCCCCTCGGGACTCCTTTCAACCTCTTCGCTTTCCGCCCACTTCAACCTCCGCTCATCCCTTCAACTCTTCAACTCCAACATGGACATGGAAAAGAAACGTGCATCCTGGTCCGGGCAGCTCGCCTTCGTTCTGGCGGCGGCGGCTTCGGCAATCGGTCTCGGAAACCTCTGGCGCTTCCCGTATCTCGCGGCGCAGTACGGCGGCGGCACCTTCATCGTCGTCTACCTCTGCCTCGTCGTCACGCTCGGCTTCACGCTCATGCTCACGGAAATCGCGATCGGGCGCAAGACGCAGCAGTCGCAGCTCACCGCCTACAACCAGCTCAAGGGCCACGGCGGGCTGAAGCTCCTCGGCGTCGTCGCGACGCTCATCCCCCTGCTCATCACGCCCTACTACTGCGTGATCGGCGGCTGGGTCCTCTACTACCTCAAGGCCTACGCGCTCATGGCGTTCACGGGTGCCGCGCCGATGGGCGAGGCGGCGGCGAACTCGGGCGCGTTCTTCACGGGCTTCATCTCGGCGCCGTTCGCGCCGTTCGGCTACGGCATGGCCTTCATCCTCGCGTGCGCGGGCGTCATCCTCCTCGGCGTCAAGAACGGCATCGAGAAGTCGAACCTCGTCATGATGCCGATCCTCTTCGTGATGGCGATCGCGATCTCGCTCTACGTCGTCTTCATGCCGGGCTCGGGCGAGGGCCTCAAATACTACCTCGTGCCGAACATGGACTGCCTGACGACGGAGGACGGCGCGTTCTCGTTCGCGCTCCTCGGCAAGACGATCCTCGGCGCGATGGGCCAGATGTTCTACTCGCTCTCGCTCGCGATGGGCATCATGGTGACGTACGGCTCCTACATGAAGAAGCAGGACTCGATCGAGAAGAGCGTGCGGCGCATCGAGGTCTGCGACACGTTCATCGCGGTCATCGCCGGCCTCATGATCATCCCCGTCGTCTACATGTTCGCGGTGAAGACGGGCGTGACGCCCGAGCTCGTCGCCCAGCACGGCGGCGACGTGGCGCTCGCGACGAAGGCGGCCGTGAAGTCCGCCATGAACGCGGGGCCGGGGCTCATGTTCATCACGCTGCCGAAGGTGTTCGCGACGCTCGGAGCGGTCGGCCCGTGGATCGGCCTCGCGTTCTTCGTCCTCGTCGTGTTCGCGGCGGCGACCTCGGCGATCTCGCTCTTCGAAGCGTGCGTCGCGTCCGTGTGCGACGTCCTCCACATCGAGCGCAAGGCGGCGACGTTCTTCACGACGGCGCTCATCATGTTCCTCGCGACGTTCTCGGCGATCGGCTACGGCCCTTGGGCGGAGATCAAGATCGGCGGCATGCAGTTCCTCGACTTCTTCGACTTCATCACGAACTCGGTGCTCATGCCGGTCACGGCGGCGGCGACGTGCATCTTCGTCGGCTGGGTCCTCACGCCCACGTCGATCGTCGACGAGGTCGAGGCCGAGGGCAACGTCTTCAAGGCGAAGCGCCTCTACGCCGTGATGGTCAAGTGGTTCGCCCCGGCGCTCGTCATCGCAATCCTCGTCTCCGAGATCTGCCGGGCGCTCGGCATCGGCGGCTGGAAGATCTGATGTGACTTGCCGCCTCGCCAGCGCGCTGTTCATCTCGGGCCTCGTTGCGGCGTCTTTCGCCGCGGCGAGGCCCGCGCCGCGTCCTGTGCGGGCGCTTGAAGCGTCCTTCTCGAACCTCTTCATGCGCTTCAACGCGCGCTGGGAGGGGGTGCGCCTCTCCGCCGCGCCGCGCGCGTGGCGCGAGCCGTTCCGCAGCAAGCGCCACGAGGCGTTCGCGGCGGCGAAAACGAAGCTCGCGGTGGTCGTGACGGGGGCGAAGGCGGCGACCGGCTTCCTCGTGCGCGACGGCGGGCGCATCTGGCTCGTGACGAACGCGCACGTCGTGCGCGACCAGGCGCTCGTGCGCGCGACGATGCTTGACGGCACGACGCTCGCGCTCGGTCCGTGCGAGTACGCGGCGGGGCGCGACCTCGCGCGCTTCCCGGTGGACGGCCGGCGCCCCGCGCTGGAGCTGCGCACCGGCCTCCCCGACGTGGGGGAGCGCATCACCGTCCTCGGCAACACCGACGGGCGCGGCGTCATGACCGAGATCGACGGGCGCATCGTGGGCGTGGGCCCCACGGAGCTTGAGGTCGACGCCGCCTTCACGACCGGCAACAGCGGCAGCCCCGTCCTCGACCGCGCCGGGCGCGTCGTCGCGGTCGCGACCTACCTGCGCGACTGCCGCGACGACCGGGACTGGTCGAAGCGGAACACCCGCTTCAACGGCGTCCGCCGCTTCGCGCTGCGCCTCTCGGGCGTCCAGTGGGAACGGGTTCGCTGAAGCGCGATATGCTATACTGGGGACATGCAGCAGATTGACGTCATGGTGGCGGGCGCGGGCCTCTGGGGATGCACGGTCGCGCGCGTCCTCGCGGAGGCGGGGCGGAAGGTCCTCGTCCTTGAAAGGCGCGCCGCCATCGGCGGCAACGTGCGGTGTGAGACGGACCCCGAGACGGGCATCGAGGTCCACGCCTACGGCTCGCACATCTTCCACACGCACCTCGACGACGTGTGGACGTTCGTCAACCGCTTCACCGCCTTCAACGGCTACCAGCACAAGGTGCTGGCGCGGCACGGCGGCCGCACGTACTTCCTGCCGCTCGGCCTCGCGCTCGTGAACCAGTTCTACGGCCTCGACCTCACGCCCGCCGAGCTTCCCGCCTTCATCGCGCAGGAGGCCGCGAAGGGGCGCGACGCCGCCGGCGGGCCCGCCGCCAACTTCGAGGCGCAGGCGATCTCCTTCATCGGGAAGCCGCTCTACGACGCCTTCATCCGCGACTACACGCGCAAGCAGTGGGGGACGGACCCGAAGAACCTCCCGGCCGCGATCATCCGCCGCCTGCCCGTGCGCGCGAGCTACGACGTCAACTACTTCTCCGACACGCGCCAGGGCATCCCCCTCGCGGGGTACAATGCGCTCTTCGACCGCCTCGTCGACCATCCGAACATCTCCGTCGCGTGCGGCGTCGACGGGCTGGCGGAACGCGCGTCGCCCACCCGCTGCGCCCGCTCGCTGCGCGACGTGCCCCTGTTCTACTCGGGGCCCCTCGACGCGCTCTTCGGCTACCGCTTCGGGCCGCTGCCGTGGCGCTCCCTGCGCTTCGAGACGGAACGCCTGTCCGTCGCCGACTACCAGGGCACGAGCGTCGTCAACTACACCGGGGCGGATGTTCCGTTCACGCGCATCCACGAGTTCAAGCACTACCACCCCGAGGACGCGCGGACGATGTCCGCGCCCGCCACGGTCGTCTGCCGCGAGTACCCGAAGGCGTGGACGCGCGGCGACGAGCCGTACTACCCCGTGGACACGCCCGCCGCGCGCGCCCTGTGCGCGCGCTACGAGGCGGAGGCGGCGAAGACGCCGAACCTCGTCGTCGGCGGCCGCCTCGGCGCCTACAGGTACGACGACATGGACCGGACCGTCGCGGCGGCGCTTCGCGCGGCGGCCGCGTTCCTCGACGCCCCGCGGCGGCTGAACTCCTGATTGCCTGCGGCGGGCAAATGCGGTATACTGCCGGTGCATTTCATCCCCACAAAATTGGAGCATGCATCATGAAGAAGCTGATCATTGCCACGGCGGCGGCGGGTCTTTCCGCCTCGCTCTTCGCCGGTCTCTACGGCGACACGCCGGACGCGAAGCACGCCTGGGCCGTCCACGACATGAACCGCCCGAACCCCGTCAAGGTCGAGCCGGGGCGCGAGGTCGGCCAGCCGCCGAGCGACGCCATCGTCCTCTTCGACGGCACGCGCGAGAGCTTCGAGAAGAACTGGTGCGATTCGAAGGGTGGCCCCACGAAGTGGAAGTTCGTGAACGGCACGCTGGAGTCGGTGCGTGCCGCCGGCAACATCTGCTCCCGCCAGACGTTCGGCGACGTGCAGCTGCACGTCGAGTGGCAGGCGCCCGTCAAGGTCGAGGGCATGGGCCAGGGACGCGGCAATTCGGGTGTGTTCGTGCTGGGCGGACACTACGAGGTGCAGGTGCTGGACAGCTACGAGACGAACCCCGCCGACATGAAGAACCCGAACTACGCGGACGGACAGGCCGGTTCGGTCTACGGGCAGAACCCGCCGCTCGTGAACCCCACCCGCCGCCCCGGCGAGTGGCAGACGTACGACATCGTGTTCCACCAGCCGATCTTCGACGGCAACCGCCTCGTCCACCCCGGCTCGCTCACGGTCTTCCTGAACGGCGTCCTCGTGCAGGACCATTGGGAGCTTGAGGGCCACACCTGGCACTGCCGCCGCGCCGCGCAGGAGAAGCCGCCGGCCACGAAGGGCTCGATCCAGTTCCAGGACCACGGCAACCCCGTCCACTTCCGCAACGTGTGGGTGCGCGAGCTGCCGAGCCGCTACGCGAACACGACGCACGGCACCTTCCTCGCGAAGGAGGCCGACGTGACGGCGCTCCGCCGCGAGACGGCCGCGAAGCTCTTCGCGAAGATCGACCAGACGAAGTGCGGGGCCGAGCAGGTCAACCAGATCCTCGAAGTGATCGCCTACGCGAAGGACGAGCCGTTCCTCGGCGCGTGCAAGAAGATCTGCGCGGGCTACCTCGCGAAGCTGAACGCGATGGACGACAAGGCGCTTGACGCGAACAAGGGCGCGATCCTCTCCGTGAAGCGTTCGGCCGACGTGCTGAAGCGCAACAAGGTCGTCGAGAACTGCCCGCTCTGCGCGAAGATCCTCTCGATCGTCGAGCAGAAGGGCTGGAACAAGAAGAAGTAGCGGACGGATGGCGCGGAAGATCCAACCCTGCGTGCTGACCATCGCGGGCAGCGACTCCGGCGGCAACGCCGGGGTCCAGGCGGATCTTCGGACGTTCCACGGCTACGGCCTGCACGGCTGCACGGTGTTCGCGGCGCTCACGGCGCAGAACCCGCGCGGCGTGCGGAGCGTCCTGGACGTGCCGGCGGCGTTCATCGCGGACCAGCTGGACGCCGTCTTCGAGATGTACAACGTGCGGGCGCTCAAGACGGGCATGCTCGCGACGCCCGAGGCGATCGAGGTCGTCGCGGACAGGCTTCGCGCCGTGCCGCGCGTGAAGAAGGTCGTCGACCCGGTGATGGTCGCGACGAGCGGCGCAAAGCTCATCTCGGACGAGGCGGTCGCCGTGCTCCGGGAGAGGTTGCTGCCGCTCGCGACGCTCATCACGCCGAACCTGCCCGAGGCGGCGGCGCTGCTGGGGCATCCCGTCGCGCCGGGCGCGGGCATGCGCGCGGCGGCGCGGGAGCTGGCGGATCGGTTCGGGTGCGCCGTCCTGGTGAAGGGCGGGCACGCGGTCGTGGACGGCGAGGGCGGAATTGCGGAGGACGTGTTCTTCGACGGGCGGCGCATACGGGCGTTTGCGAAGCCCGCCCTTGCGCATCCGGTGTCCACGCACGGGACGGGCTGCTCGCTCGCGGCGGCGCTCGCGGCGGAGCTGGCGCGTGGGGCGTCCCTCGCGCGCGCGGTCGAAGGCGCCAAGGATTTTGTCTACGAGGCGATTCGCTCGTCGTATCGCGTCGGTGAACACTGTGGGGTTCTGGGGATGCCCAGGGGAAGGTAGGCCATCATGTCCGATGTGGAAGAAGAGAACGAACCGATGGAGTTTTCGGACGACGAGCTGATCGTCCGCAAGAAGAAGCGGCCCGAGCAGCGGACGGGCGTGACGGCGGCGGGCGTCCTCAAGACGGCGGCCGGGGCGCTGGAGGCGCTGCGGGCGAAGAAGCCGCTCGTCGCCTGCATGACGGGCGCGGCGGACGCCACGGCGCGCGCGCTGAAGGCGCTCGGCGCGCCGTGCGCGATGGTGGCGGATCTGGGCGAGGCGTCGCAGTTCGCCGCCACGGCGGACAGCCTGCTCGTGAACATGGGGGCGGCGACGAAGCCGCTGGCGGACGCGATGCGCGCGGCGGTGTCGCACGCGAACATGGGCGGCCGGCCCTGGGCGCTCGACCCCGTGGGCGTCGGCGCGCTGCCGCTCAGGACGTTCACCGTGAAGGAGCTGATGCGCCGCTTCCCGGCGCTCATCCGGGGGAACGCGGACGAAATCAACTTCCTCGTCCACAACGCGCTCCCCGCGCGCGGGACGGTCCTCACGAGCGACGCGGTCGCGCAGGACGCCGCCCGTCTCGCGGGCGTCACCCACGCGGCCGTGCTGCTGACGGGCGCGGTGGACTACGTGGCGCTGGAGGGCGCGCCGCTCGTCGCCGTGGAGAACGGCGCGCCCGTGATGGCGCGCGTCGCGGGCCTCGGATGCGTGCAGGGCGCGCTCGGCGCCGCGTTCCTCGGCGCGCTCGGCGGCAAGGCCCGCTGGGAGAGCGCGCTTGCGGCGGCGCTCGTCACGGCGCTCGCGGGCGAGCGCGCGGCGGCGGCCGCGAAGGGCCCCGGCTCGTTCATGCCCGCGTTCCTGGACGCCCTCGACGCGCTGACGCCGGACGACGTGCGCAGGCACGGCAAGGTGCAGATCGTCCCCGCCGCCGGCTGAGGGAGCGTGGGCGGATGTTCGCGTTCGGCATCATCAAGGGGTGGAGCCATCTCAACGCGCTTGAGATCATCCGCCACCCCTGGTTCGTCTCGGCGTTTCTCGCGGGCGGCCTCGCGCAGGCGGTCAAGGTCCTGACGGGGTGGGCGCGCACGCGCCGCCTCGACCTGCGCGGCTTCGTCGAGCCGGGCGGCATGCCGAGCGCGCACGCCGCGCTCGTGACGGCGCTTGCGGTGGCCGTCGGCCTCACGGAGGGCTTCGACGCGCCGGACGCGATGATCGCCGTGGGCCTCGGGACGATCACGATGGCGGACGCCGTCTCGATCCGGCGCGCGGCGGGCGAGCATGCGCGGCTCCTCAACCGCATCGCCGCGCGCCTCGACGCCTCGGAGCGCTTCGAGGCCGCGCGCCTGCGCGAACGCCTCGGCCACACGCGGCGCGAGGTGATTGCGGGCGTCTTCTTCGGCATCGCCGTCGCGCTCGGCGTCTGCGGCTTCTGGGACTTCTGGAAATGAACGCGGGGCCGGACGCTTGACGCGTCCGCGCGGAGATGCAATACTACCAAGACAGGGACATGTGCAAAGGAAGGTTGAATCGATGAGCAGGTTTGTGACATTCGGCGAAATCATGATGCGGCTGAACCCCGAAGGGTACAAGCGCTTTGTGCAGGCGGAGCGCTTTGAGGCGTCCTACGCCGGCGGCGAGGCGAACGTCGCCGTGTCGCTCGCGAACTACGGGCTCGACGCGGGCTTCGTGACGAAGCTCCCCGCGAATCCGCTTGGCGAGGCGGCGCGCAACGCCGTGCGCCACTTCGGCGTCGCGACGGACGGCATCGTCTGGGGCGGCCCGCGCCTCGGGCTCTACTTCGTCGAGAAAGGGGCCTCGCAGCGCGCGTCGAAGGTCGTCTACGACCGCGCGGGCTCGTCGATCGCCCTTGCGAAGCGCGGCGACTTCGACTGGGCGAAGATTCTGAGGGGGACGAAGTGGTTTCACTTCACGGGCATCACGCCGGCCCTCGGCGGCGACCTCCCCGCGATCTGCCTCGACGCGCTCAAGTGGTGCAGGGCGCACAAGATCGCCGTCTCGTGCGACCTCAACTACCGGGGCAAGCTCTGGACGAAGGCCGAGGCCGGCGCGTGCATGGCGAAGCTCGTCCCCTACGTCGATGTCCTCATCGCGAACGAGGCGGACGCGGCGGACGTCTTCGGCATTGTCGGCCGGGGGTCGGACGTCGAGCGCGGCACGCTGAACAAGGAAGGGTACGTCTCGGTCGCCGAGCAGCTCGTGAAGCGCTTCGGCTGCAAGAAGGTGGCGATCACGCTCCGCACGTCGCTTTCGGCCTTCGACAACCTCTGGGCCGGCATGCTCTACGACGCGAAGGCGGAGAAGGCCGCGTTCTCGAAGGAGTACGCGCTCCACATCGTCGACCGCGTGGGCGGCGGCGACTCGTTCGGCGGCGGGCTCATCTACGCGCTCGCCACCGGCAAGAAGATGCAGGCGGCCATCGACTTCGCCGTCGCGGCGTCGGCCCTGAAGCACTCGATCGAGCACGACTTCAACCTCGTCGGCGTCGCGGAGGTGGAGGCGCTCGCGGCGGGCAACGGCACGGGGCGCGTCCAGCGCTGAGGAGCGGAAGGCGGGAAGATGAAAGAGGAAGTCATCGCGTCCGTGCGCGCGAAGCGCATCATCGCCATCATCCGCGGATGCGCGCCGGATGTCTGCCTGAAGCTTGCCGAGGCGTATGCGAAGGGCGGCATCGGCCTCGTCGAAGTGACCTTCAGCCAGACGGCGCCGGAGACGTGGAAGGACACGGCGGCGGCGATTGCGGCCATCCGCGCGCGCTTCTCCGGCACGCTGCGCGTCGGCGCGGGGACAGTCCTCACGGCCGAGCAGCTTGCGCTGTGCGAGCAGGCGGGCGGGGAGTACATGGTCACGCCGAACGTGAACGCCGCGCTGATCCGGGACTGCGTCCGGCGCGGGCTCGTCGCGATGCCGGGGGCGCTCACGCCCAGCGAGGCGGTTGCGGCCTGGGACGCGGGCGCGAGCTTCGTCAAGGTCTTTCCGGCCGGCGCGCTCGGCCCGGGCTACGTCAAGGCGCTCCTTGCGCCGCTCGCCCACATCCCGTTCCTGGCCGTCGGCGGCGTCTCGCCCGACAACGTGGCCGATTTCATGGCGGCGGGGTGCGTCGGCGCGGGCGTGGGCGGCAATCTCGCGAACAAGGCGTGGATCGCCTCCGGCGCATGGGGGCGGATTTCCGATGTGGCGCGCGCGCTCGTCGCGCGCGCGGGCGCAGAGGGGCGCTCGCCCCTCCCCTGCACGCACACCGGCCTCTCGTGAAATGGACCTCGTTTCAGTCCTTGCCGCGTTGATCGTCGGCGCGGCGCTTGCGACGGCGGGCGCGACCCTGCAGGGCGTCCTCCGCAATCCGCTCGCCGAGCCCTACATCCTCGGCCTCGTCGGCGGCGCGTCGTTCGGCGTCGCCGTGGCGTTCCGCGCGGGCTGGGCGGCGTACGGCGCCTGCGTCGTGCCGTGTGCCGCCTTTCTCGGCGCATGCCTCTCGCTGGCGCTCGTCTGCGCCGTCTCCGCCCTTGCGGCGCGGCGGACGGGGCGGCGCGGCTTCGCGGGGGGGACGGTCATCGTCGCGGGGTTCGTCGCGGGCTCCTTCACCTGTTCGCTCCAGATGCTGACGCTCGCCTACGCGACGCCCGAGGCGTCCGCCGCCGCCTTCAAGTGGGTGTGGGGCGATCTCCGCCAGGCGGCGCCGCAGGCGCTTCCGTGGGCCGCCGCCGCCGTTCTGGCGGTGATGGTCGTCCTCTACGCGCAGAACCGCCGCCTGAACGCGCTCGCGCTTGGCGAGGAGACGGCGCGCTCGCTCGGCGTCAACGTCCGCCGCACGCAGCTCGTCGCCCTCGCCGCGACGTCCGTCGCCACGGCGGCGAGCGTCGCGCTCGCGGGGGCGGTTGGCTTTCTCGGCCTCGTCGTTCCGCACGTCGTGCGCCGTCTCGTCGGGGCGAACCACCGCGTCTATCTTCCCGTCTGCGCGTGTACGGGGGCGCTCTTCCTCGTGGCGGCGGACGGCGTCGCGCGCCTCTTCCCCGGCTCGCTGCCCGTCGGCGTCGTCTGCGCGCTCACGGGCGCGCCGTTCTTCTTCTACCTGCTCGCGCGGAAGGGGTGAGATGCTCGAACTCGTCCACTGCACGGTGAAATACGGCTCTGTCGTCGCCCTCGACGACGTGTCGCTGCGCGTCGCGACCGGCGAGCGGGTCGCTGTCTGCGGGCCGAACGGCGCGGGCAAGTCGACGCTCCTGCGCGCGCTCCTCGACGCGGCCCTCGCGCAGACGCCGCCCGTGCGCGGCGCGCCGCCGCCCGCCGTTTTCGTGCCGCAGGAGCCGCCGGAGGAACTCGACGTCTCCCTCGCCGCCCACGACTACGTCATGCTCGGCCGCACGCCCTATCTGAGCGCGTGGCGGCGGCCGTCGGCGGCGGACGAGCGGGCCGTCGCGGCGGCCCTCTCGGCGGTGGGCCTCGGCGGCTTCGGCGCGCGCCGCCTCGGCGCGCTGTCGGGCGGCGAGCGGCGGCGTCTTGCGCTCGCGCTTGCGCTTGCAAGCGGCGCGCCCGCGCTTCTCCTCGACGAGTCGACGGCGCACTTCGACCCGTCCGCCTGCGCGGCGATCTGCGCGCGTCTCGCGGCGACGGGGCGAACGGTCGTGATGGCGATTCATGCTCGCCCGCTGCCGGCGGGCTTTTTCACGCGCCTCGTCGAGCTGGAAAAGGGCCGCATTGCCGGGGTGTCCCCCTACCAGAACACGCGGACGCGGACGCGGGGGCGCATGTAGAAGCGCTTCGTGTGCGTGAGGTGCGGGAAGAGGGGCTGGACGAGGTGGCCCTCGGCCATGGGGACGACGACGACGGTCGGCTTCGCGCCCGCCTTCGCGAGCGCCACGAGGTCGTCGAACTTCGTCCAGTAGCCCGTCAGATGCTCATGCGCGCGGTTGTACCACGGGAACGGCCACGTGTCGGCGCTCGGCAGGGCGACGGCGACGAAGGGGGATTTCGACGGCGACGCGGCGACGGCCTCGGCGACGCATGCGGCGAGCTGCCGCGCCTCGGGCGAGGCGTGCGCGTAGTTGTAGGGGATCGCCGGCGAATCGGGGTCGCGCGCCATCCGCGCGAGGCCGGGCACGTGTTCCGCGAGGAGGCTTGCAAGCGGCAGGGCGACGAGGAAGACGAACGTCGCGACGGTCTGGGCCGTGCGCGGCGGCGTCCCCTGCTGGATGGCCAGCTCGCGCACGATGTCGCGGACGAGGAGAAGCCCCAGCGCGACGCTCGCGAGAAACGGCACGAGCAGCTGGAGCGTACACCACGGCGTCTTGTAGGGGATGACGGAGTAGAAGGCGATGAGGAGGGCGGTGTAGAGGGCGAGGCCGAAGAACGTCCAGAGGAGGGGGCGGTTGAGGCGTGTGCGCAGGCGTTCCCGGCAGGCGGCGAACACCGCGAGGGGCAGGATCGGCGTCGCGACGTAGACGAGGGGGATGACGTTCGCGAAGGCGAGGTCGACCGTGAAGCCGCTGCTGGAACGGGGAAGGGGGGCGTTTCCGCAGAAAAGCCACTGGAGATGCTGCCACCACGGGTGGATGTGCCAGTTGGCGCCCTCCGAGGCGGCGGCGTTTCCGACGGCGCGGCCGAGGTAGTGGAGCGGTGCGGCGACGAAGGCGTTGTAGACGCCCGCCCAATCCTGGCAGAACGAGGAGAAGAAGAGGACGGCGGTGAGCGCGAAGCCGAGCGCGGCGAGGACGACGTGCTGGACGTTGGGACGCGGGATGTGCGCCATGCCGTTCCTGAAGCCGAAGGCGCGGAAGGCCCACAGCCCGCAGAGCGTGAGCCCGGCGGCGGCGAAGGCGAGGAGGCTCGTCTCCTTCGTCGCGAAGGCGAGCCCGGCGGCGATGCCGAAGAGGAGCGCCCAGGTCCCCGGCTTGAGGCGGCGGCGCGGGGCGGGGGGCGCCGCACAGGCGCGCGCGTAGCCGGCGCCGGCCCAGAACATCATCACGGTGAAGCAGGCGAGCAGCATCTCCTGGATGAAGTCCGTCGCGAAGAACGCGAAGAGCGGCGCGGTGCCGACGAGGAGGACGGTCATGAGCGCGCCCAGCCAGGAGCGGGAGAGCCGGAAGACGGCGTGGGCGAGGAGGAGGAGGCCGAGCGCGGCGAAGAGGAGCGGCGTGCAGCGGAGGAGCGTGCCGTCGAGGTCGGCGGTCGTCGTATGGCCGAACGCGCGCTGGAGCGGGGCGGCGGCGTAGTAGAGCGTCGGCCCGTGGTGGTCGGACGGCTTGTAGGTGTAGTGCCCCGTCTCCAGCAGACGGCCGACAGTGAACGCCTGATTGGCCTCGTCGGGATGGAAGGTGCGCGAGAACATGAGGGAACGGGATAGAGGTTTTAGGTGTTAGGTTTTAGGTGTTAGGTGTTAGGTTTTAGGTGCTAGGTGTTAGGTGTTAGCGGTACGGGAGGGCCGCGCTCCTGCGCGGCCGAAGCCCCCTGTCTCGACCACAAAACACGAGGAGACACAGAACACGCAGAAGTATTGGGGATGTAGGGGTAGGGGGCTTGGCCGGAGGCGGCTTCAGTGTGTTCAGTGGTAAAACGGAGGGGCTTACTTCCGCCGGAAGAGGGGGGCGGCGACCTTCTGGAGCGCCTCGCTCGCGCCGAGGCGCTGGGAGGTCAGTTCCGGGTTGAGCTTGTAGGCCTGGAGGATGGCGCTCTGGGCGCTCTGCGTCTGCCCGAGCGCGTCCTTCACGAGTGCGAGCTGAAGCCACGCCTCGGGGTCCTTCGGCTGGACGCGCAGGAAGGCGTTCAGGAGCGCGTCGGCCTCGGCGTTGAGCCCGCCCTCCGCGAGGACGGAGGCCATCTCGCGCTGCATGCGCGCATCCGCCGACGGCGGCATCGCGGCGGCGGCGCGCTTCATCGCGTTGGCCGCGTCGCCGCGCTGGCCGCACTGCGAGAGGATGAGCGCGGCGGAGTAGGCGAGGTCGAAGGAGTGGGCGGCGTCCGGGAGGGCGAGCGCCTTGCGCGCCGCCTCGGCGGCCGCTCCGCTCCGCCCGAGGGCGAGGAGGCTCTGGGCGAGGGAGAGGTTCTCGTGCGCGGAGAGGGGCGCCTTCGCCGCCTTCGCCTGGAGCTGCTGGATGGTCGCGGTGACGGCCTCCAGCTTGTTGACGTAGGCGCGCATCTGGCCCGTGCGGCTGTTGTTGGGGTCCACGCGGTCCGTGTAGTCGAGGAGGTCCCGGATCGCGTTCCAGCGGCCGGCGGGCATCAGCACCTCCTGGGCGTAGCGGAAGGTCGCCTCCGGCGAGGCGGGGTAGAGGAACACGGCTTCGCGGAAGGCCTGGTCGGCCATCGAGAAGCGCCCCGTGTGCGCGTAGAGCCCGGCGATCGCGGCGCGGAGCTTCGAGAAGCTCTTCTGCGCGGGGAAGTCGCGGCGGAAGGCGGGGTCGCGCAGGAGGCGGCGCTGGTACCAGTCCCAGAACTCCATGTCGTTGCGGACGATGGCGGCGTTCATCGCGCGCGGCTCGGGGTTGATCTTCATGATGAGGCCGTGCGGCGTGAGGTAGGGGTACATCCACTGGATGACGTACGACTCCTCCACGTAGAACGCGCGGCGCCGCTTCTCGTGGTCGAACATCATCTTCGTGAGCACGCCGTTGATCTCCATCACGCCGAGCGCGCCCGTGACCTGCACGCGGCCGTTCTCGATTTTGAGGTCGGCATTCGCGGGGCGCTTGCCGCTCTGGACCTCGTTCACGTAGATGTTGAAGGACTCGGCGGAGTCCTCCTTCGAGGGGATCCAGATCTCGTCGCCGTAGAGGTCGCGTTCGACGGACATGTAGGTGTCGTCGGCGAGAGCGTTCTGCGTGATGAGGTAGACGTCCGGGCGCACGCGCGCGGAGTAGATCATGTAGGTGGGCACGAAGCGCCCCGGATCGGTGCCGCCGAAGAAGACCGCGCCGGGCGCCATCTCCTCGGGCCACATCGGGTTGGGCAGCGGCTCCTCGTCGTCGGCCAGCTCCTCGCGGATCGCGTTCGCGCCGCGCAGCTGGTAGTTGCCGAACTGCCAGCCGAAGGTGTGGCCGTTCTGCTCGGCCGAGCCCATCGCGAAGACGAGGCGGTCGTTCGTGTAGTTCTCGTAGACGGGGATGAGGGCCGTGCAGGCGGCGGCCACGCAGAGGAGGGCGAAGGCCGCGCGCCGGGCGGCTGGGCGGCCGCGCAGGAGGCGCTTGAGGAGCGTGTTCGCGACGGCGAGGCCCACGGCGAGGCCGTAGCCGATCCAGAGGGAGAACATGCCGTGCGAGGAGATGAACTTGACCTTCTGGATGAAGCCGTCCTGGATGTCGCCCTTGACGCCGGCGAGGGCGACGAGGAAGAGGGACATGAGGCCGAAGCAGGCGCCGACGGCGATGAGCCACTGCTGGGAGACGTCGTCCGCGCTGAAGCGCAGCGAGAAGGGCGCGCCGGCCGCCGCGTCCGCGCCGCCGGCCGCCCGTCCGCGGACCATGCAGACGACGACGCGCGCCTGGCGCACGAGCATCGCGCCGAAGCCGACGAGCGCAAGGAGGGCGAGGAAGAGGAGGAGGAGCTTGTCGAGGCGCAGCGGCACCTCGCCGTCCGTGAGCCCCTCGAAGAGTTCGGAGAAGACGATGACGAGGCCCGCCACGGCGACGTAGAGCCCGGCGGCGAGCCACGTCGCGTTCAGGACAAGCGGCTTCGCGCCGTTCGCCTTCCGCACGACGGCCTTCCAGAGGGCGAAGGGGATGAGGGCGAGCGCGGCCGCGACGAGCGTGAACTGCATGCGCAGGTCCTGGAAGTAGAAGCCGAGCTGCTTGAGGAAGAGCGCGAAGCCGCTCTTCGAGAAGAAGTCCGGCATCTTGATCGCCTCGTACTGGCCGCGCATGATCGCGTGCTTGAAGCCCTCCCACGTGCGCGGGTAGCCCCAGTTCATCGGCGGGTTGCGCAGGTCGGAGACGATCGGCATGTAGGCGTAGAACGAGACGCCGAGCTCCGCGAGGACCGTCGCGACGGCGATGGCGCGGCCGTTCGGCAGGGCGACGAGCGCGAGGGCGAGGAGGAGGAAGTTCCAGACGACGGGCCAGATGAACCACCAGGAGTGCGGGTTCGTGAGGCCGTTCATCGCGCCCTTGCAGAGGAGGACGTAGACGGTGAGCTGCACGGCGGCGACGGGGATCGCGTAGGCGAGGCCGCGCGGCGTCGTAAGGACGAGCGCGAAGAGGGCGACGAGGCCGCCGAGGAGCAGGAATGTGGGTTTCGTGTAGGAGAAGGGCACGCCCTGGTAGCCGGCGGCGTCGGCGGCTTTGAGCCCGCCCGCGACGAGGACGGCGACGAGGGCGCAGGCGCCCGCGCCGGCGAGCCACTTCCACACCGCCGCATCGCGCACGGTGGCGTCCTTCGGGGCGAAGACGGCGCCGAGCGCGCAGACGTAGGCGCCGGCGAGGAGCGCGCCGATCCAGGCATAGGTCGTCGGTTCGAGGAGCGGCGCGACGGCGGTTTCGTTCGGCGTCGCCCACGTGGCCGGCGCGGCGAAGAGCGTGGCGGCGAGCAGCATGAGGGCGATGCCGCCCGCGCCGACGCCGACGGCGATCCGCTGCGCGCGCGCGTCGCGGCGGTGCGCGAGGACGAGCCCCGCGAGCGGGGCCGCGACGAGCAGAAGGCAGCCGAGGGCGAGGAAGACGCCGTTCGGACAGGAGGCCGTCTTCGCGAGCGGCTGGAACTTGTTGATGACGTCGGCCGACATGTAGCGGTCGGCGCGCAGGAGGCTACCGATCTGGAGGACCTTCGCGGTGAGGCCGATCGGGATGAGGATCAGGCAGAAGTCGCGGAACATGCGGATGTTCCGGAGCGCGATGATGATCGCGAGCGGGATGGCGGCGAGGAGCAGCACCTGGTAGTTCGTGAGGCCGAGGCCGAAGACGAACGCCGTGAGCCAGAGGATGCGGTCGGAGGGGCAGCGCATCCAGCGGTAGGAGAGCAGGAACACCGCCATGAGGAAGAGCGCGTTGAGCGAGTAGATCTCGACGATCGTCGACTGCGACCACTCGACGGGCGAGAAGGCGAAGACGAGCGAGCCGCCGAGGCCGCCCGCAAGCGACATGAGGGCGTTCTTCCGCGCGCGGTCGTCGTCCGCCTCCCCCTCGGCGGGGACGGAGTCGAGCATGTCGCTGCCCGACCGGCAGATGAGCATCGCCGTACAGCCGGCCGCGAAGGCGCCGGCGACGGCGGAGAAGAGCGAGACGGCCCAGGCGGGCGTGGGCTGGCCCATGTAGGTGACCCACGAGAAGAGGCGGCAGAAGATCCAGCTGCAGAGGGACCAGAAGGGGTACCCCGGAGGATGCGGCACGCCGAGGTGGTCGGCGGCGGTGGCGAGTTCGCCCGAGTCCTCCAGGCCCACGCTCGGGCCGAGCGTGAAGAAGTAGACGAGGAACGCGATGAGCGTCGCGCCCCAGAAGGCGGTCCAGTCGATGCGGCGGAAGTAGGCGCCGGGCTTCGTCTCAATCGAGAAGAGATTCTTGAACATCTTCATGTATGGTCCTGTAGGTCTGGTGGAAAGTCAAAGGGCTAGGCGCGCGTGGGCCGCGCGACGATGCGCAGGAGCTCCTGGGCGACGAAGGCGTCGTCGGCGGAGGAGGAGACGAGGCGCTCGCGCGCCTGGAGCATGCGGAAGCGCGCGGCCCGCAGCTCGTCGAGCGTGAACGCCTTCGCGTTGCGCGCGCCGTTCTTGACGGCCCAGGGGCTGCGGGCGGCGTTGGGGCCGATCCCGGCGGCGTCGAGGTCCGCCAGGACATCCGGCGGGACGTTCTTCGCCCAGCTGCCGTAGGGGGTGAGCCAGCCGTTGTCGAGGGCGTCGCGGTAGACGATGAGTTCGCGGAAGAACTTCTCCGTGACGGTCGAGAGGAGGATGCCGAAGCCCGGCTCGCCGTCGAAGCGCGCGAGCGTCTTGAGAAGCCTGACGGGGCTGCGCTGGGCAAGGGCGTCCGTGACGTCCCAGAGCTCGGGCTCCTCGCCGCCCACGGAGGAGACCTCCGCGACGTCGGCGGCCGTCACCTCGCTCCGCTCGTCGCCGAGGTAGGTGCGCATCTTCGCGAGTTCCGAGACGATGATGCGCGTGTCGGTGCCGACCTTGGAGATGAAGGCCTGGTCGGCGCCGGGGGCGAAGGTGAGCTTCTCCTCGGCGGCGAGGTCCGGGAGGCGCGAAAGGGTCGCGTCCACGCGGTCGCGGCTCTTGCCGCCGGAGGCGAACTCGACGACCTGGGCGAACGTGCGGAAGGTCTTCGCGAAGACGCTCGTCTTGAGCAGCTTCGGGGCGGAGACGATGAGAACCTGGTTGGAGGGAAGGGGGTGCGCCGCGAGGTCCGCCGCGAAGGCTTCGAGCGCCTGCTTGACGTCCGAAGCCGGCGATCCGGTGCGCGCGGCGCCGGGGAGGAAGGTCACGTTGCGCCACCAGGTCAGCTTCACGGGATCCAGGAAGGGGGGCGTCTGGACGGAGGCCCGGCAGGCGCCGAGGGCGGCCAGCTGCTCCTCCTGGTTCCCCGCATCGCCGTCGATCGTCTCGACCGCCGTCGCGCGGAGCGACGGCTCGACGGCCGCCCCGAGGATCTTCCGGGCGGCCGCTTCGACGAGGTAGTCGTCCTCGCCGACGATCAGGTGAATGTTGGCGCTTTTCGGCACGTCCCCTATTTTACCATATTCCATTCCCCGGTTGGTTGGTATATAATGTGGAAACACATTTTGCCAAGGAGGAAGACGATGGTGACGACGACGGAAAGGCCGGTTCGTGTGCTGCAGTTCGGCGAGGGGAACTTCCTGCGCTGCTTCATCGACTGGATGGTCCAGCGGATGAACGACCGCGCGGGGTTCGACGGGCTGGTGCGCATCGTCCAGCCGATTGGGGACGCGCTGACGCCCCCGTCGCGGGCGCTCAACGCGCGCGGCGGCTTCTACCACACCTGCCTGCGCGGCGTCGTGGACGGCAGGCCCGTCGAGATCCTGGAGGAGAACCACGCCGTCGAGAAGGTCCTCTGCGCGAAGACCCAGTGGGACGAGGTGGAGGCGGGCGCGCGCCTGCCGTCCCTGCGCTTCGTCGTCTCGAACACGACCGAGGCCGGCATCGAGTACCGCGCGGGCGAGGACACGTTCCCGCGCAAGGTCGCCCTTCTCCTGAAGGCCCGCTTCGCGGCGGGCCTCCCGGGCCTCGTCTTCCTCCCCTGCGAACTCATCGAACACAACGGCGACGCGCTGAAACGCTGTGTGCTGCAGTATGTCGCGGACTGGGGGGACGACGCGCTCGCCGCGTGGATCGCGCGCGACTGCGTCTTCTGCTCCACCCTCGTCGACCGCATCGTCGCGGGCCGTCCCGACCCCGAAAGCGCGGACCGCTATGCGGCGCGGCTCGGGGAGCGCGACGACGCGCTCGTCTGCGGCGAACCCTTCCACTTCTTCGTCGTCGAGACGCCCCCCGGCTTCGACCTGGAGGCCGAACTGCCCCTTCGGAAGGCCGGCGTCAACGTCGTCTACACGCCCGACATGCAGCCCTACCGCACGCGCAAGGTCCGCTTCCTCAACGGCGCGCACACGGCGACGATCCCGGAAGGCATCCTCGCCGGCTTCACGGAGGTCGCCGAACTCGTCGCCGACCCGCATTTCAACGCGCACTTCAAGAAGATCCTCTTCGAGGAGATCTTCCCCACCGTGGACCTGCCGGAGGACGAAAAGCGCGCCTACGCGGAAAGCGTCCTCGAACGCTTCGCGAACCCGTTCGCCCACCACAAGCTCCTCTCCATCGCCCTCAACAGCGTCTCGAAGTGGAAGGTGCGCGTGCTGCCGACGATCCTCGACTACGTGCGGCTGAAGGGGACGCTGCCGGAGAACCTGACGTGCTCGTTCGCATGGCTGCTTCGCTTCTACCGCACGGACAAGGTCAACGACAGCCCGGCGGTCATGGCCTACTTCAAGTCGAACCCCTCGCCGGACGACGTCATGCGCCGGACCGACTTCTGGGGTCTGGACCTCACCACCATCCCCGGCTTCGCCGCAGCCGTCGTGGACGCGCTCGCGCAGGAGCAGACGCCGAGAAGGGCGCGCGCATGAAGGCCGGCTTCTGGCAGATCGTCATCTGGGGCGTCCTCGTCCTCGTCTTCTTCCGCCCCGTGGTCCTCACAGCGGTACGCGTCCTTGCGCGCCTGCGCCGGGAGAAGGCGGCGCAGGCGGCGGGCGCGCGCCGCACGTCCCTCGCCGCCGTCTGCCCGCACTGCCGCGCGCATCTGCCCGACGGCGCCGAGTTCTGCCCGCGCTGCGGCCGCCGCGTCGGCTGCGTGGACGTGTGAGCGCGGTGGAGGGACTGCTCAATCGGGGGATTTGACAAGGAGGTGAAGTCATGGGCAAGCCGTTTGGCGTCTTCGTTTTCGTTCTTGCGCTGTCATGCGGATGCCTGCTGGCGCAGGAGGCGGATTACGCGGCGTTCCGCGCCGAGCTGCGGGCGTTTTATCCGGAGGAATGCCACGGGCCCTGCCAGAGCCCGGACTTCAAGGCTTCGTGCGCGGCGATTCGCGCGGACGTGCGGGCGTGGGCGAAGGCCCACCCGGACTTTGACGCGCTGGATGTCCGGCGGGCGACGTACGCGGCGATCCGCAGGCACTTCGTGCCGTTCCTCTTCTCGGGGTCGCCGTACTATTTCGAGGCGGGCGTCAACGGCGGCTGGTGCGAGGCGTTCAATCCCTCGCGCGTCGAGCGCGAGCTCTGCGGACGCTTCTACCGGGAGAAGAACCTCGTCCCCGACGCGGCCTTCGCGCTGAAGGACGAACGCAACCGGCAGCGCTATTCGCTCTGCTGCGGTCCCTTCGTCGACGCGATGCACCACGTGCCGGCGTTCCACGCCATCTTCACGAAGGGGTTCAAGGGCGTCGCGGAGGAGGCCCGGGCCGCGCGCGACGCATGTCCGGGAAGCGACCCCTACGGGCGCAAGTTCCTTGAGACGGCGCTGGATGGACTGGAGACGATTCACGCCCTGCAGCTCAAATTCGCCGAGGCGGCCGAGGCGCGGCTGAAGGCCGGCGCCGTCCCGCCGCAGGAGGCGCGCTTTCTCAAGCGGATCGCCGAGAGCGCGCGGCGATGCCCGTGGGAACCGCCGCGGACGTTCTTCGAGGGGCTGAACACGCTCTGGTTCCTCCGCGAAATCCCCTCGTTCGTCGAGGGGCTCGAATGCAACGCGCTCGGCCGTCCCGACGCATGGCTGATCGACTTCTATCGAAGGGAGCGCGCGGACGGGACCCTGACCGAGGCCGAGGCGCGGGACCTGATCGCGCGCTGGATGATCATCTCCGACTGCCACCAGAGCACCGACTACGTCATTCACAAGTACTCCGACCAGGAAGCCGAGATGCCGGTCACGCTGGGAGGCTGCGATGCCGAGGGGCGTCCCGTCTGGAACGAGATCACGCGGATGTTCCTGGAGGAGCATATCCGGCACCGGCTGGTCTTCCCGAAGCTGCACGTCCGGTTCGACGCGGATTCGCCCCGGGACTACCTGGAGACGATCGCCCGCATGACCCTCGACGGCCATGCGGTCTTCGCGCTGTTCAACGACGCGCCGACGATCGCCGGCATGGTGCGGCACGGTCTGCCGCTCGCCCGGGCGCGCGACTACGTCTGCTGCGGGTGCTGGGATCCGGCCGTCGACACCGAGACCGATCCGGACAACGCGAACTACATGAGCACGATCCGCGTCTTGGAGGCGATGATCCATCGGGACCCGGACGCCGAACGCCGGGCGGGCGTTCGGATAGACCCCATCGACGACGCGGCGAGTTTCGAGGATGTGAAGCGCATCTACCTCGCGAACTTCCTGCGCTTCTTCCGTGACACGGTCAGCGCGTACACGCGCTACGGGCGCAGCGCGGCGGAGGTCTTCCCCCATCCGGCCTATTCGGCGTGCCTCGCGGGGGGCCTCGCGAACCGCCGCGACTCGACCGACGTCGGGACGGCGTTCCGCCCGAAGATCATGACGCTCGCCTTCACCGCCAACCTCGTGGACTCGCTCTGCGCCATCCGCACGGTCTGCTTCGAGGATCGCCGGGCGACGCTGCGGGAGTTCCTGGACGCCGTGCGGTCGAACTGGGCGGGCGCGCGCGGCGCGGAGCTGCGCGCGCACGCGCTCGCCGCCCCGCACTGGGGGGACAACACGCCGGCGTCGAACGGGCTCATGCGATGGATCTTCACGGAGGTGGCGCGGGACCTCGACGGATTCCGGTCGGCGAATGGCGGGCCGTACGTCCTCGCGGCCTGGATCTACCGGGAGTTCATCCTCTGGGGAAAGAACACGCGGGCGACGCCCGACGGGCGCCGCGACGGCGACCGCCTGGCGCAGGGCCTTGCGCCGAGCGAATACCGCTGCGGGGAGGACGTCACCACGGTCATCAACGCCATCGGATCGGCGCCGCACGACCTGCTCTTTTCCTCCAACGCGAACCTGACCTTCGACAAGACCGGATTGAAGGCGGAGCATCTGGCGGCCATTTTCCGGGTGTTCGGGGAGAAGGGGGCGCATCTCCTGCAGCCGAACTGCAACTCGCTTGAGGAACTCCTGGACGCGCAGCGCCACCCCGAACGGCACCGGAACCTCTTCGTGAAGGTCTGCGGCTATTCGGCGCGCTTCATCACGCTCTCGAAGGAGTTCCAGGACGAGGTGATCGCCCGCCACCGGTTGAAGTGACGCGCGCGGCGCCTCGTCCGCCCGCCCCGCCCGCGCGACCCACCCACGTGCAGCTCATACTTGACAATTCCGATAGGGTAAAATAAAATGTTGGCGCTGTAATTTAACACGGAAGAGAGGTCGGGTATGGCGAACAGGTGGACGAAGCTGGTGGCGGGTTGGGCCGCATGCGCGGCGTGGACGGCGGCGGCGGCGCCGACGGCCGTGACGAACTACCTGACGCGGGTGATCAACGAGGGACCCGGCAGCACGGAAACGCTCAATTCCGCGTATTGGACGGATGGCCGGGCCGCCCATCCCGGGGCGGACTACGCGATCAACCTGTCGGGTCAGACCATCCGCCTTCCGGGGACGAACTCGATCTTCAGCGGCAACTCCCTGCTTCTCGGCACGGAGGCGAAGAGGGTTTCGCTCTACCAGAAGGCCGGCCACCTCACGTTCGCGGAGGACGGCCTTTTCCTGAGGAACGTCCTCTGGGGGCACTGGGAACGGGGACAGAATCCGCATATCAACGGGCGCGTGACGGTCCTGTCGCCGCAATCCAATCCCAGTTCGTTCGCGAGCGACAACATGAACGCGGGCCATACGTTCACGGGGCCGTGGTTCGGCGGGGAGGGGACGGGAATCGACGCATCGGCCCGGTCGGAGGCCACCTACCACAACTACACGCTTTCGCTGCTGGGCGACCTCGGCCAGTATTTCGGGCGCATCCGCGTCTACCGCTGCGCGGCGCTGCGGCTGGGCGAAACGGTTTTCCCGGGCACGCTCGTGATGGACAACGAGAAGGGGGCGGGCGACCTCAAGACGGCGGACGTGACGACGGCCGTGACGGTCGGCACGCTTGAACTGACGGCGGGGACGACGCTGGAGGCGCAGGTGCGTCTCGCGGCGGAGGCGGCGCCCGCCACGAACAACAGCTTCCGCGTGGCGAACGCCCTGCGCGTGGCGGGGCCCGTCCATGTGACGCTGCCGACGGCGCTGCAGACCTTCGCGGAGAGTCCCGAACTGCGGTTCCCTCTGCTCGTCAAGGCCGCGTCCGCGACGGGCGACCTGGACCTTTCGGACTTCGCGCTGACCAACGCCAGCCCGAAGGTGACCGTCGACGAGGCGTACGCACTCGCGGTCGCCATGGACGAGGCGACGGGCGACACGGCGCTTGAACTCGTGCGCAGGCCGGTCGTCGCCCTGACGCGGGACACAACGGCCAAAGACGATCCCGACCCCGAAAACCCGGGCAAGACGGCGAACGTGGGGGCGCTCACCACCACGAACTACTGGAGCGACGCGGCCGTGCCGCATCCCGGATCGGTCTACTTCTCGAACGGGAAGGTCCTCCGCACGTACTACGCGGACACGGCGCGCGGCCCCCGGATGGAGGATGTCTTCGCAGGCGACGCGCTCGTGGTGGACTCCTCGTTCGTCATGCAGGCGCAGACCGTCGTCGTCTCGAACCTCTACTTCCAGAAGTCGGCCGCAGGGAAACGCCCGGCGATCAACAACTGGCATGGGAACGGCGACAAGACGACGAACACCTTCGCCGTGGGCGGCACGAAGGTGCTCACGGGGAACCGGATGGTCCTGCGGGAGGATGCCGACGGTTCGTTCTCCGGCATCGGCGGGTACATCCGGATCGACAGTCCGCTGGAGGGACCGGGCCAGTTGAGCCTCGGGGTCACCGACGGCGCGAGAAGCGCCTACACGGAGCTTGCGGGGGACAACGCGAAGTGGACGGGGCGGCTTCTTGCAAGCGTCAGCACGACCCTCGCCACGCGCGGCGCGTTCAACTACACGAACACGTGCGAGGTGCTGTTCCGGAAGCCGTGCCATTTGGGCGGGCCGCGCCCCGTGTTCGACGCCTCCGCGCTCATGCTCCAGAACAAGGCCGTGCTGCATCCGCTGGAGAGCGTCACGTGGGACGAGCCGACGCGCGGCCTCACGGTGCAGGACCAGGGGGGCGGCATTCGGACGGACGCGGGGACGGTCTTCACGCTTGGGACCCAGCTGACGCTCCAGGGGACGCTCGGCAAGCTCGGCGCGGGCACGCTCGTCCTGGGCGGCACGGTGGCCTTCGACACGGCGACGAATTTCGACCCCGGCACGACGCCGTTCACGGTCGAGGTGCTGGAGGGCGGCCTGAGGACGTGCGCGAAGGCGGCGGCGGACGGCGTGACGTTCGCGTTCGGTGCGGCCGGGGCGCTGGAGGCGGACCCGGCGGCGACGGGGGACGCGGCGGCGTATGGCCTCTACGACGTGAAGACGGATATGCCGTTCGACCGCACGACGGCGCCGAACGGCCGCGTGCCGGTCCGCGTCGTGCTGCCGGCGGACTACGCGGAGAATCCGCGTAGTGTCTCGGCGACGATCTGCACCGTGAACGCGACGGCGGCGGCGGCGCTTGGCCCGGAGGCGTTCGCCGTGGCGCGCCCGTCCCGGTGCCGCACGTCTGTGACGGCGCAGACGAACGACGACGGCACCGTCACCTACACGGCCCACGTCGCCCCCGGCGGCTTCACCGTGATCGTCCGCTAGGGCCCCCGCCCCACAGCATCCCGCGCCGGGGGCGGCGCGGGTCCTTCGCGCGCCGGACCCATCGGTCGCAACTTGTTGCGTCCGCGTCCCGATAAAAAATCCAAATGGAAGAGGCCGGGAACCGTCCGACATCCCGCAATCTGAAAGGATGATTTATGTGGGGAAGCCAAACAGTATCGCCCACGTCCTGCCCTTATCCCGATTTTTTCGAGGGGGAGGGCCGTGTCGCCCGCCGCCCGCGCTTCGCACGGGAATGTGGATCTTGACGGGCAAGCGATGGGCAAGAACCGGGAACGTGTCCGCTTCTCGCCGCGCCGCCCTCGGCGCGTAGCGTTCTTTGGGCCTCCGGCCACTCCGTGTTAACCGGCCGGAGGCGGAGATGTGCCGACGACCGTGTGGGTCTGCAGCGGGTCCTTCGCGCGCCAACCTTGAAAAACAATCTCCACGCGCTCCGCATGGGTCGGCCGGAGGACGCGGACTTCGCGGCGGTGGAGCCGTGTGCCCCGTCGCGGAATCGGGCAGGAAACGCGCCTTTTGCGCGGTCAGGGTGATCTCCGAGAGGGCGTGGGCGAGGGCGTTTGTTTTTGGTATACTACTTGAATCAACGCATGCGCACAGGACGTCATGAAACACGCACAGACAGTTCTCTTCCCCGGCGACGGCATGGCCGGCGAGCCGCTCGCCGAGCTGGGTGGTCGCACGCCCGTCCCCGTCGCCGTCTACCAGCCCGGCGAGGCGTCGGACGCCGTAGTAGTAGTTAAGTAGTTAAGTAGTTAAGTAGTTAAGTTAAGTAGTTAAGTAGTTAAGTAGGAAGTAGTTAAGTAAGTAAGTAGGTCGTAGGTAAGTAGTTAAGGGTGAAGTTTCAGGAGGCGTGAAGACCAATGAAAAAACAAGGTAATCTGGTTCTGGCGGCCGTGGCCGTCTGCGCGTTCGCGTCCGGCGCGGGCGAAACCGTGCTGTGGCCCTCTCCGCTGACGGAGATGAAGGCGCAGAGCGACTCGACGCTCACCTTCGCCCCCGACGGGGCGGCGGTCGTGGCGACGGGTACGAAGGCGAGCTGGCCGGGGATGCGCATGGACTTCAAGTCCGGCACGATGGACCTCTCCGGCTATGGGCGCCTCACGATCGCCCTGAGCAACACGACGGACCGCACGCGCACCGTCAACCTGAGCGTGAAGGGGAAGACGCATCAGGGGCAGAGCCCCGGCGGCAGCCTCACGCTCAAGCCGCACGAGGCGGGCGAGCTGACGGTGAACCTGCGCAACATGCCGTGGGTGCTTGACGCGCCGCTCGCCCTGGAGGGCATGAACGGCAAGCCGTCCACGAAGGGCGGCACCACGTTCGATCTGCGCGAGACGTCTTCCTTCCACATCTTCTACAACCGCGACGGCCGCGCGAGCGGCTTCAGCGTGCGGCGCGTCGGCGTCTCGGGCGAGGGAATGGCGCAGAAGACGCTTTCGGCCGCGACGTTCCTGCCGTTCGTCGACATGTTCGGGCAGTTCAAGCACGACGACTGGCCGGGCAAGATCCACGACGAGGCCGGACTGAAGGCCGCGAAGGCGGCCGAGGACGCCTGGCTCGCGGCGCATCCCGAAAGCCCAATACCCGCCTGCGACCAGTACGGCGGCTGGGCGGGCGGCCCGCAGCTGCGGGCGACGGGCTTCTTCCGCACCGAGAAGGTGAACGGCACGTGGTGGCTCGTCGATCCCGCCGGACGCCTCTTCTTCTCGCACGGCGTGGACTGCGTGCGCGTCGGCGCCGAGACGGGCGTCGGCTTCCGCGAACGCTATTTCGAATGGATCCCCGACAAGGCGGACCCCGTCTTCGGCGGCTTCCTCGGCACGGTGCGGTGGCCGGCGGCGCACGGGTTCTACAAGCAGCCCGAACACCTGCCCTACGCGACGTTCAGCTTCGGGCGCGCGAACGCCCGGCGGAAGTACGGCCCCGACTGGGCCGCGTTCGTGCGTGCGCGCGCCCACGACCGCATCCGCGCCTGGGGCCTCAACACGATCGCGAACTGGAGCGACCCGGCGGTCTATCGCATGGCGAAGACGCCCTACACGGCGACGTTCGGCACGCGCGGCCCCGTCATCGAGGGCTCCTCGGGCTGGTGGGGCAAGCTGCGCGACCCCTTCGCGCCCGCGTTCATCGCGAACGCCCGGCAGTCGGCCGCCGACGAGGCGAAGCGCACGGGGACGGACCCCTGGTGCATCGGCTGGTTCGTGGACAACGAGCTGAGCTGGGGGCAGGACAACCGCGACCTCGCGCGCGCCGTGCTGCGCTCGCCCGCCGCGCAGCCCGCGAAGCAGGCGTTCCGGGACGTCCTGCGGGAGAAGTACGGCGCGGCCGGGACGCTCGACGCCGCCTGGGGGACGTCCTACGGCACATGGGACGGCTTCCTCGCCAGCACGAACGCCGTCGACGAGGCGAAGGCCGGCGCCGACCTCGAAGACCTGCACCGCCGCGTCGTGGCGCAGTACTTCCGCGTCATCCGCGACGCGATCAAGGCCGCCGCGCCGAACCGCCTCTACCTCGGCACGCGCATCGCCTGGGGCGCGGACGTGATCTACGAGGAGAGCGCGCGCTTCTGCGACGTCGTGAGCGTGAACATCTACAACCGCCGCCCCGTGAAGGACCTGCCCGTGACCGCCCTCGACAAGCCGCTCATCAACGGCGAGTTCCACTTCGGCGCGCTCGACCGGGGCCTGTTCCACACGGGCCTCGTGGGGACGCGCGACCAGGCCGAGCGCGCGCAGTGCTACCGCGACTTCCTGAACGCCTGCCTCGACCACCCGCGTTTCGTCGGCACGCATTGGTTCCAGTGGCAGGACCAGGCGCTCACCGGTCGCAGCGACGGCGAGAACTACCAGATCGGTTTCGTGACCGTCACCGACACGCCCTACCCGGAACTCGTGGAGGCCGCGCGCGACATCGGCGCGACGATGTACGCGCGCCGTTGGGGCGCGAGGGGAGGGGCCGCGAAATGACGGTGACGCTGAAGATCGAGAAGAACGTCTACGGCGGGGACGGCCTCGGCCGCCTCGGCGACGGGCGCGTCTGCTTCGTGCCGGGCGCGTTCGCCGGCGAGACCGTGAAGGCCGGGATCGTGGAGCAGAAGAAGCGCTACGTGCGGGCGCGGCTCGCGGAGATCGTAGAGGCGTCGCCCGACCGGCGGGAGCCGGGCGCGACCGTGCCGGGCATGGTCTACGCGGGCGTCTCCTACGAGGCCGAGGTGCGGATGAAGTGCGAGCAGCTCGCGAACTTCCTCCAGAAGGCCGCGCCCGCCGCGCCGCGCCCGACGGCCTTCGCCGCCCCCGCGCCGCTCCGCTACCGCAACAAGGTCGTCTACCACACGGAGAGGCGGGACGGGGCGTGGGCGCTCGGCTACCGGGCGGAGCCGGAGCACCGCGTCGTCGACATGCCGCAGGACCCGCTCGCGTGCCCGGAGATCAACGCCGAACTGCCGAACGTCCGCGCGGGCGTCTTCGCGCTCCTCACGCAGGGGGCGAAGGCCGTGCGGCAGCGCGCGCGCGCGGCGGACAACGTGACGGTGCGCTGGACGCCGATCGACGGCGTGACGTGGTGGCTCGGCGAGCCGCCGCGCGGGCTCGAACTCCACGAGACGACGGACGGGCGGCGCTTCCGCGTGGCGGCGGGCGGCTTCTACCAGGTCAACCCGCCCGTCGCCGACGCGCTCGCGAAGGCCGTGCGCGAAGCCTACGCGGCCGGCGCCGCGGAGGCACCCCACATCCTCGACCTCTACTGCGGCGTGGGCGTCTTCGGCCTTGCGTGCCTCGCGGGCGGGACGGCGGCGGAGGCGCCGCGCCTCGTCGGCGTGGAGAGCGACCGGGGCGCCGTCGCCTGCGCGAAGCGCAACGCGGCGGCCCTGCGCGTCGTGGCGAACTTCTTCTGCGAGCGCGTGGGCGCGAGCCTCGGCCGCATGAAGGCGGGGCCGCAGCACACGGTCATCGCCGACCCGCCGCGCGGGGGGATGGAGCCGAACGTGCCGGGTTGGCTCGCCGCCCGCCCGGCGCGGCGCCTCCTCTACGTGAGCTGTGACCCGGCGACGCTCGCGCGCGACCTCGCGGCCCTCGCGAAGGCCTACGAGGTGCGCGACGTGCGGCTCTTCGACATGTTCCCCCGCACGGCGCGCTTCGAGACGCTGGTGACGCTCGAACGGAGGGGGCCGGCGTGAAGCCGACCATCGACCACCGCGCGCGCAAGCAGGAGATCATCGCAAGCGCCATCCGGCTCTTCGCGAAGCTCGGCTACCGCGACGTCTCCTTCCGCGAGCTTTCCGAGTCGTGCGGCGTCGCCCGCACGGTCCTCTACCGCTACTTCCGCAACAAGCGGCAGATCTTCGACGGCGCGGTGAGCCTCGTGCTGGGGCGCATCGTGCAGAAGCACGCGGAGATTGTCCACGCGAAGCTGCCCGCCGCCGTGCGCCTGCGGCAGATCTGCACGGTCGTGACGGCGACGCTCTTCGACAACCGCGACTTCCTCTGCGTGGTCATCGACTACGTGATGGCCATGCGGCGCGCGAACCACGACATGGCGCGGCGCATCATGCAGTTCACGATCGGCCTCAGGCGCATCATCCACACGCTGCTCACCCTCGGCGTGCGCCACGGGGAGTTCCGCGAAGACCTCAACACGGACGTGATGACGGACATCCTCTACGCGCAGTTCGAGAGCGCCGTGCTGCGCCTCGGCGTGAGCGGCGACGCCGTGCAGGCGGACGTCCTCGACCGCATCGACGAGATCCTGAAGGGGATCGAGAGGCGATGACGCCCGCCTGGTCCATCCTCCCCGACGAGTGGAAGGCGCTCCTCGTCGCGCGCGGGCTGCGCGCCTTCCGCGCCGACCAGATCCTCCAGGCGCTCTACCGCGACTGGATCCAGGACTGGGACGCGGCGACGACGCTGCCGAAGGACGTCCGCGAAACGCTCAAGCGCGAGTTCCCCCTCGTCGTCCCCGCCGTGCGTGCGACGGACCGCGCCGGGGACGGCACGACGAAGCTCCTCCTCGGCCTCGCCGACGGCCAGGCCGTCGAGACGGTCGTCATCCCCGCGCAGGGCCGCCTCACGCAGTGCGTCTCCACCCAGGTCGGCTGCGCGATGGGCTGCGCGTTCTGCGCGAGCGGCAGCCGGGGCCTCGTGCGCTCGCTCGCGGCCGACGAGATCGTCGCCCAGGTCATGACGGCGCAGCGCCTCTTCGCGACGCCCGAAAACCGCCGCCAGGGCTCGGGCCTCTGCCTCACGAACCTCGTCGTGATGGGCATGGGCGAGCCGTTCGCGAACTACGACGCGACGCTGCACGCGCTGAAGCTCCTCAACGCGGGGAAGGGCCCCAACCTCGGCGCGCGCCACATCACGCTCTCCACCTGCGGCGTCGTGCCGGGCTTCGCGAAGCTCGCGGCCGAGGGCCTCCAGTTCGAGCTTTCCGTCTCGCTCCACGCGCCGGACGACGCGCTCCGCTCGCAGCTCATGCCCGTCAACCGGCGCTGGCCGCTCGACGAGCTGCTGGCGGCGTGCCGCGCCTACACGCGCGCGACGGGGCGCGTGATCACGTTCGAGTACACGCTCGTGAAGGGCCTGAACGACTCGCGCGCGTGCGCCGAGGCGCTCGTGCGCCGCCTGAAGGCGCTGCCGGGCTGCAAGGTGAATTTGATTCCGCTCTCGCCGGTGGCGCACCGGCCCGACTTCGAGACGCCCGACGAGGCGACGCAGCTCGCCTTCCTCGACGTGCTCATGAAGGCGCGCATCCAGACGATGCTGCGCCGCAGCCGGGGCAGGGACGTCGCGGCCGCCTGCGGGCAGCTGCGCCTGCGCGCGCTTGCGCGCGGCGGGGCGGAAGCGGAACGGAAGCGGGAAGGGACGTCGGGACGCACGTACGGCGACTTCGGCGCCATCACCACATGAGGAGGACGGACGGCATGAACAGCAGAAGGGAATTCCTGAAGGGGACGGCGTGGATGGGCGCGCTGGCGCTCGCCGCCGGCTGCCGCATGGAGCGCCTGGGCTTCGGTGCGGGCGGGACGATGCAGGACTTTGCGTTCCGCCCCCTCAAGCGCATCCGCGTCGGCTTCGTGGGCGTCGGCAGCCGGGGCACGGCCGCCGTCCACCGCGTGTCGATGCTGCCGGGCGTGGACATCGTCGCGCTCTGCGACAAGAAGCCCGAACGCGTGGCGCTCAACCTCGAATGGCTGAAGCGGAAGGGGCATGCGTCCGTGCCGAAGACCTACGTCGGCGACGAGGCGTACAAGGCGCTCTGCGACTTCGGCGCCTGCGACGTCGTCTACTGCGCGACGCCGTGGGCGCTCCACCAGCCCGTCGCGCTGCGCGCGCTCCTCGGCGGCAAGGTCGCGCTCGTCGAGGTGACGAGCGCCCTGACGACGGACGAATGCTGGGCGCTCGTCGAGGCGAGCGAGAAGTTCCGGATCCCCTGCATGCAGCTTGAGAACTGCTGCTACGGGGAGATGGAGCTGCTCGGCCTCCACCTGGCGAAGCTCGGCATGCTCGGCGACCTCGTCCACGGCGAAGGCGCCTACATCCACGACCTGCGCGCCGTCTGCGCGTCGGACAGCAGCCATGCCGAGAAGGAGTGGCGCTACGACGAGAACATGAAGCACAAGGGCAACCGCTATCCGACGCACGGGCTTCTGCCGATCATGCAGGCGATGGACATCAACCGCGGCGACTGCTTCGACTACCTCGTCTCGCTTGAATCGCGGCAGGCGAACTGCGAGAACTTCCGCCGCTTCGCGATGTCGCCGGACGATCCGCGCCGGAAGGACCCCGTGATGGAGATGGGCGACATGAACACGACGCTCATCCGCACGAAGCGCGGCCGCTCCATCATGGTCCAGCACGACGTGTCGAGCCCGCGCCCGTACACGCGCATCAACCTCCTGACGGGCACGAAGGGCATCTGGTGGGGCATGCCGTGGCGCACCTACGGCAAGGAGCCGCCGGTCTTCAAGGTCGGGTTCGAGGCGGAGGTCGGCAAGGGCGTCCATGCCTTCATGAAGGCCGAGGAGGCGGAGGCCCTGCGCGCGAAGTACGTCCATCCGCTCTGGAAGCAGCTCGGCGCGGTCGCGCAGAAGGTGGGCGGGCACGGCGGCATGGACTTCATCATGGACCTCCGCTGGGCGTACTGCCTGCAGAACGGCATCCCGCTCGACATGGACGTCTACGACCTCGCCGCCTCCAGCTGTCTCTGCGAGCTGACGGAGACGTCGGTGCGCAGCCGCTCGAAGACGATGGACGTGCCGGACTTCACGCGCGGCGCCTGGCGGACGACGAAGCCGCAGGGCGTCCTTTCATGCGACCTCGCGAAGTTCGACCTCGGCGGGGCGGGGAAAGACGAGGAGGCCCTCGATGTCTAGCCCCTCCTCCCTCCGCGCGCTCGCCGCCGCCGCCGCCGCGCTCGCCCTCTTCGCCGCCGAGGCGAAGACGAAGGTCGCCCTCTTCTTCGACACGGAGGACTACACCTGCGACCGGTCCAACGACGCCATCCGCGACCTCGCCCGCCTCCTCACGGAGGAAGGCGTGCGCGGCAACTTCAACATCGTCGGCTACCTCGCGGGGCGGCTCGTCGCGCTCGGCCGCCAGGACGTGGTCGCGGCCCTGCGCCCGCACGTCCTCGGCTCGCAGACGCTCTACCACTCGCGCCACCCCGACCTCGCCGAGCTGGGCGACCACCCCGACTACGCGCGGGCCTACCGCGACACGCTGCGCGACGAGGCGCGCGCCTTTGGCATGATCGAGGCCGTCTTCGGCGAAGGGCGGTGCCTCTTCTTCTGCCCGCCCGGGAACTGCGTCTCGCCCGTGGCGATGGACGTCTACTCGGACCTCGGCGTGCGGATGACGGCCGGCTGCGGGTTCGACGGCGGCCCCCTCCAGCGCGGCCGGACGTCGCCCTACGGCGCGTTCCTCGCGCGCCCCGGCGCCGAGAAGCTCGGCCTCTGGTATGCGAACATGTACCACCTCCCGTACCATCTCGCCCTGCCGCTGGAGTCGTTCCTGCCGCAGGCGGGGCGGCCCTGCCCCGACGTCACGGCGAAGTTCGACGTCCTCGCCCGGCATGACTTCGCGGGGCTCTACATGCATCCGCACATGGCCGTCAAGACGTGCCACTGGGACAGCCTCAACTACAAGAAGGGCAACCTCGTCCCCTGGCGCGCGTGGAAGGAGGCGCCGGACCGCCCCGCCGCCGAGACGGCCGCGTTCTACGCGCGCCTGCGCGCGTTCATCCGCGCGCTCAAGGCGGACGGGCGCTTCGCGCTGACCGACCTGGAGGCGATCGCGGGGGGGCTCCGCCCGCGCGTCGCCGTCACGCGGGCGGACCTGCCGGCCCTGCGCGCGGCCCTTGCGCGGGAGCTGACGTGCGTGCGCGCGCCGGCCTCGTGGAGCGTCGCGGACGTCTTCCAGGCGGCGGTGCGCCTCCTGCGCGGCGAGACGCCGCCGCCGCCCGGCAAGGTCTACGGGTTCCTGTCGCGCCCCCGTGGCGTGGCGGCGGCGGTGGAGGTGTCGGCGGACGACCTCAGGAGGGCGGCGGCGGCCCTGGACCTTGAGACGTTCATCCCGCCCGACGTGTGCGTGGGCGGGCAGGTGATCGGGCCGGCCGACTTCCTGATGGCCGCGCTCGACGCGCTCGTCACGGGCGCGGAGCGGGTCACGGTGCGGCCGCGCGAACAGCTCGGCTCGTTCCGCGAGGTGCCGGGCATCGAGCGGATGCACCTTGCCGACTCGTGGGTGCATACGGAGGCGTTCCGCGACGCCCATCTCTCCGAGCGCCTGCGCCTGCAGCTCTGGACGCTCCGGATCGAATGAAGTGGAATAGGACAGGAAGGAGGCGACGACATGAACATGACACGGAAGGGGTTCCTCCTCGGAACGGCCGCGACGGCGGCCACGATGCGGGTCTGCGCCGCAGAGGACATCCGCGGGGGGCTGCCCGCGTGGGCGAACCGGCAGATCGACGAGGCGGTGGCGCGCTACCGGGCGTGGAAGGGCGCGGACGAGGCGGTTGCGTTCACGTTCATGACCGACCTCCATTCCCACCTGACCGCGAAGGCCGTGCCGCTCGACTTCTCGAACGCGCGCTACCACGTCCTCTTCGCGCAGGCGGCGGCGGACCGCGCGGGGTGCGACTTCCTGGTGGACGGCGGCGACCACGACTACGACAACGGCTGCAGGAGCGACGAGGAGGCCTTCGCGCGCATGGCCGTGGCGGAGAGCGTCTACCACGACTACACGGCGCGTCCGGTCCTCTTCTGCCTCGGCAACCACGACCACGGCCCGTTCCTCGGCCGCAAGACGCGCCCCATCTCCTCCGCCCGCTTCGGCGACACGTTCAACGGCCTCGCGGAGCGGCACGGCTTCAAGGTGGTCTTCGGCGAAAACCGCTCGTGGGGCTACTTCGACGTGCCGGACAAGCGCTTCCGCGCGGTCTTCTGCAACACCTCCGACGGCGCCTACTGCGGCCTTTCGCA
Organism: uncultured Kiritimatiellota bacterium; assembly: GCA_934643865.1. Taxonomy (GTDB): domain Bacteria; phylum Verrucomicrobiota; class Kiritimatiellia; order RFP12; family UBA1067; genus RUG572. The sequence continues at coordinate 41,564 of CAKUCX010000001.1, read as the reverse complement.
GGGGCAGATCGACTTCGTCGCGAAGGCGCTTTCCTCGATGCCGCCGGACTGGACGGCGGCCGTCTTCGGGCACTTCTGCGTCTTCAGCGAGATCGGGCACTGGAAGCAGTACCAGCGGGACTGCGACGCGCAGGGGCGTTCGGCGTTCATGGCGGTGCTGGAGAACTTCGCGAAGGCGCGTCCGAACGCCCTCGCGGGCTACTTCTGCGGCGACAGCCACTTCGACAACGAAATGGAGCTGCGGGGCGTGAACTGGACGATCTCGCAGGGCTACGGCGGCGTCAACCGCGCAAACAAGCCCTGGGGCGCGCGCACGGTCGCGTTCAACCGCGCGCAGGAGATGCTGTTCGAGCTCGTGGCGGTGAAGCCCGCCGCCGGCGAATTCCGCCTCTTCCGCGTGGGCGCGGGCGGCGCCGCGTTCGACCGTACCTGCTCCTACTTCAACAAGCTCTAGGGGAGACGGCAACGATGAACGGACGGATTTTGCGACAGCTGGTCGCCGCGTGCGTGCTGGCGTGTGCGGGGATGGCGTGGGCTGCGGCGGGCGGCGAGGCCTACGACGTGGTCGTGGCCGGCGGCACGTCCTACGGCGTGGCGGCGGCGGTGGAGGCCGCGAAGGGCGGCGCGCGCGTCTGCCTCGTCGCGCCGCGCGCCGCGCTGGGCGAGGACCTGGCCGGGACGCTGCGCCTGAAGCCGTCGGACGGCGCGGCGCTGCCCGCCGACCTGCGCGCGCGCCTCTACGCGGCAAACCCCGCCGCGCGGAATTCCTTCGGCGGCGCGACGCCGCTCCAGATCAAGAAGGCGCTCGACGCGGCGCTCATCGGGGCGGGCGTGACGTTCCGCTGCTGGACGCAGCCGTGCGAGGTTGCGGCAGACGGCGACGGCGCCGTGACGGGCCTGTGGGTGGCCGGACGCGACGGCCGCCGGCTCGTGCGGGCGAAGACGGTCATCGACGCGACGCCGCTCGCGGGGCTCGCGCGCCGCGCGGGCGTGCTGCCGCCGCTTCCGGGCGGCGTGTACACGGTCGTGCGCCACGTCGTCTCGGGGACGCGGCCGCAGGCGGAGGGTCTGACGGCCACGGCGGCGAGCGGGGTTGAACGGATCCCGCTCACGGAGAAACAGCCGCAGCTGCGTCCGGCGCCGGACCTGCCGGACGTCATCGACGCGCGCCTCTGGCGCTGCGAGAAGGCCTGCACCCTCGCCGACGGCTCGGCGCGGTCCTTCGCGCGCCTGGAGCAGGAGATGCGCGACGCAACGTGGACGCGCGACCAGGTGGACGCGGGGGACTTCTGCTTCTTCGCGCAGCCGCCCGCCGGATGCGACCGGGCGCACCGGATCACGCGCGTGCCGCCGCGCGCGCCGACGCCCGTGCCGACGCTCGCGGAGGTGGACGTGCTCGTGGTGGGGGGCGGCACGGCCGGCGCGCCCGCCGCGATCGCCGCCGCGCGCAAGGGACTGAAGACGCTCTGCGTCGAGTATGCGGGACGGCTTGGCGGCGTGATGACGGAGGGGGCGATCGGCCTCTACTGCTTCGGCCTCCGGCGCGGCTTCACGGCGGAGCTCGATGCGGCGCTCAAGACGATGGGCGCCGTCTACGGTGTCTGCAAGGCGGAATGGTTCCGCGCCGAGGCGCGCAGGGCGGGCGCGGAGATCTGGCTCGCGGCGCAGGCGACGGGCGCCGTGACGGAAGGGGCGCGCGTCGTGGGCGCGACCGTGGCGCTCGCGGACGGCACGTACGGCGTCGTGCGGGCGAAGGCCGTCATCGACGCGACGGGGTACGCGCTCCTCGCGGCGGCGGCGGGGGAGCGGACGGAGTTCCTCTCGGCGGACGAGATCTCCGTGCAGGGCGCGGGCTCCACGCCCCGGCTCCTCGGGCGCAGCTACCAGAACACGGACGCCCTCTTCGTGGACGACACGGACCCGGCGGACATCTCGTATGAATGGCTGCGGGCGCGCACGAGCTTCGGCCCGCACGTCTGGGACCAGGCCGCCGTCGTCAACAGCCGCGAGCGCCGCCGGATGCACGGCGCCTACTACGTGACGGTGCAGGACGCGATGGGCGGGCGGAACTACTCGGACCTCATCGGCGTGACGTACTCGAACTTCGACACGCACGGCCAGACCGTCGATCCGCAGTTCTTCGTGGAGGATCCCGGGCATCAGGGGCGCCGCGTGAACCTGCCGTACCGCGCGCTGCTGCCGGCGAAGGTGGACGGGCTGCTCGTGACGGGGCTCGGCATGAGCGCGCACCGCGACGCGATGCCGATCCTGCGGATGCAGCCCGACGTCCAGAACCAGGGCTACACGGCGGGGCTCGCCGCCGCCCAGGCCGTGCGGACGGGCGTGGCCCTGCGCGCGATCGACGTGAAGGCACTGCAGCGCGAGCTGGTCGAGACGGGGATCCTGCACGCGGAGGAGCTGAAGGCGTCCGAGGTGTTCCCGCTCTCCGACGAAGAGCTAGTGGTGGCGGTGGCGGCGCTCGGGACGGACTACCGGGATCTCGCGAAGGTGCTGTCCGATCGGACGCGGGCGCGTCCGCTCCTGGAGCGGGCGTATGCGGCGGCGGCGGACGCGGGGGCGAGGCGCGTCTACGCGCACGTGCTCGGGCTCGTGGGGAGCGCATCGGGCTGGAAAGACCTCGTCGCGGCGCTCGACGGGGCGTCCGCGTGGGACGCGGGCTGGAACTTCCGGGGCATGCACCAGTTCGGGCGGAGCGTGAGCTGGATGGACAGCTACCTCATCGCGCTCGGGGCGTGCGGCCGCGCGCTGAAGGGGAACGCGGCGGTGATCGGGGCGGTGCGCCGCAAGGCGGCCCTCCTCACGGACGAGAGCCGCTACTCCCACTTCCGCGCCATCGCGAAGGCGGCGGAGGGAATCGGCGACCCGGCGCTTGCGCCCGACCTCGCGCGGCTCCTCGCCCTGCCGAAGGTGGGCGGGCACGCCCTCGCGCCGCGCGCGGTGCCGCCGATTGCGGGGTACGAAAAGGACATCTCGCACCTCGGCGTGGCGGACCAGGAGCGCAGCGACTGCCTGCGCGAACTCTCCGTCGCGCGGGCGCTCTTCCGCCTCGGCGACCCCACGGGCGCGGCGCGGAAGACGCTGGAGGCGTACGCCGCCGATTCCCGCCGCGTCTACGCGGCCCACGCCCGCGCCGTCCTCTCGGGGAGATTAAGTGATTAAGTAGTTAAGTGGTTAAGTGGCTAATTGGAAAGGTCAAACAATGAAATTCAAACAGGTCATCATCTGGACGTGCGCGCTCGTCGTGGGCGGCATCCTCGGTTCGCTCGGCGTGGGCTGGGTCAACGGCTTCATGGACTTCGTGGCATCGGCGTACACGCGGCTCTTCCAGTTCGTCGCCGTGCCGACGGTCGCGCTCGCGATCCTCACGGCGATGGCGTCCCTCGGCGAAGGCAAGTCGATGGGGAAGGTCTTCGCGCGGACGCTCACATTCACCGTCCTGACGTCGTTCGTGGCGGCGCTCGTGGGCTTGGGTCTCTTCCTGCTCGTCGATCCCGGCACGATTTCGCCGGACGCGCTCGCGGCCGTCTCGAAGGACGCGGGCGCGATGTCGCAGCTCGCCCGCACGCCCGCGACGGTCTACGGCCACATCCTCAACGCATTGCCGAACAACCTCGTCAACCCGTTCCTCACGGGGAACGTGCTCGCCGTCGTGCTGATCGCGGCCGGCATCGGCATCGCCATCGCCGTCCTGGAGAAGAAGAGCGACAACGTGAAGACGCTCCACAAGGCGCTGTGCGGCCTGCAGGAGGTGTTCTTCGGGATGATCAAGGGGCTCATCTGGGCGCTGCCCGCCGGCATCGTCGCGTTCGCGGCGCAGCTCGCCGCGCAGATGTCCGCCGGGGTCGTCGTCGGCTCGATCGGCAAGTACGTGCTCGTGGTGCTGGGCGGCAACGCGATCCAGTTCTTCGTCATCCTGCCGCTTCTCTGCTACCTGCGCGGCGTGAACGGCTACAAGGTGATGCGGCAGATGTCGCCGGCGCTCCTGATGGCGCTCTTCACGAAGAGCTCGGCGGCGACGCTGCCGGTGACGGTCGCGACGGCGGAGGCGAACATGAAGGCGAAACCCTGGATCGCGCGCTTCATCCTGCCGCTCTGCTGCACGATCAACATGAACGGCTGCGCGGCGTTCATCCTCGTGACGTCCCTCTTCGTGATGAAGAACTCGCCGGAGTGCGGCATCGTCCTCACGCTGCCCGTGATGCTCGTGTGGTGCCTCATCGCGACGCTCTGCGCGATCGGAAACGCGGGCGTGCCGATGGGCTGCTACTTCCTCACGCTCTCGCTCATGGCGGGCGTGAACGGCAACCTCATGATCCTCGGCGTGATCCTGCCGATCTACACGATCATCGACATGATCGAGACGGCGGAAAACGTGTGGAGCGACTGCTGCATCTGCGCGATCGTGGACAAGGACCTCGGCAACGAGAAGAAATTAAGTAGTTAAGTGGTTAAGTAGTTAAGCCTAAACGCGGCAGTTGAAAGGGCGAGATGCGCATCTCGCCCTGGCCGGCGACGCGGTGACCGCCGAGGCGTTCGGACTGCGCAGGCTCATGTCCTGCGACTCGGTCCGCAGGAACCTCAAGGCGATCCCGGAGAAGGAGGGTCTCGAATGGATATGGAACGAGAACCTGCGCCTGGCCGAGCCCCTGCTAGACCAGGACTACATCCTCGACCTCGATCCGACGGTCAAGCCGGTCTACGGGCGCCAGGAAGGCGCAGAGTTCGGCCACAACCCCCAGAAGCCGGGGCGCCCCTCGCACTGCTACCACACGCTCTGGGGCGGGGCCTTGCCGCGCCGCCGAGAGGGGAAAATCGCCGTTGCAAGCACGTTCGAAATTCGGTATACTGTCCGCCGTTTTCGATGGCGAGAGTAGCTCAATCGGTAGAGCATCAGATTGTGGATCTGAGGGTTGCGGGATCGTGCCCCGTCTCTTGCCCCAAATCAACCGTCCCGGCCGGGGCGGTTTTTTGCATGGAGGAGCCGTGATGAACGACAAGAGTCTTCAGGAGCAGTACCTGCGCCGCATCCTCAATTCCAAGGTCTACGACGTCGCAATCGAAAGCCCGCTCGAAGAGGCGGCGGCGCTCTCGCGCAAGCTCGGCAACTGCTTTCTCCTGAAGCGCGAAGACCTTCAGGGCGTCCACTCCTTCAAGATCCGGGGCGCCTACAACAAGATGGCGCAGCTGCCGCGCGCCGCGCTCGCGAAGGGCGTCCTCGCGGCCTCGGCGGGCAACCACGCGCAGGGCGTCGCGCTCAGCGCGAAGACGCTCGGGTGCAAGGCGACGATCGTGATGCCCGTCACGACGCCCGAGATCAAGATCGCCTCCGTGAAAGGCTACGGCGCGTCGATCGTCCTCGCGGGCGACTCCTACTCGGACGCGGCGGCCGAGGCCGCGCGCCTCGTCAAGGAGAAGGACTACACGTTCATTCCGCCCTACGACGACCCCGACGTCATCGCCGGGCAGGGGACGGTGGCGATGGAGATCCTCCGCCAGCGCCCCGGCGCGCTCGACGCCGTCTTCGTTCCCGTCGGCGGCGGCGGGTTCGCGGCGGGCGTCGCCGTCTACCTCAAGGCCGTGCGCCCGGACGTCAAGGTCTTCGGCGTCGAGCCCGTCGACTCGGACTGCATGGACCGCTCGATCAAGGCCGGGCGGCGCGTCACGCTCGCCGAGGTCGGCCTCTTCGCGGACGGCGTGGCGGTCAAGAAGCCGGGCAAGATCACCTTCGACCTCTGCCGGCGCTTCCTCGACGGCATCGTCCGCGTCACGACCGACGAGACGTGCGCGGCGATCAAGGACATCTTCGAGGCGACGCGCGCGATCTGCGAGCCGGCGGGCGCGCTTGCGCTCGCGGCCGCGAAGCAGTACGCGGCCGGGAAGGGGGCGCGGGGCGAGACGTACGCCTGCATCGTCTCCGGCGCGAACATGAACTTCGACCGCATCCGCTTCGTCTCGGAGCAGACGGAGATCGGCGAGAGGCGCGAGGCGATCCTCGAATGCCGCATCCCCGAGGTGCGCGGCGCCTTCAAGGCGTTCATCCGCAAGATCGGCAAGCGCAACGTCACGGAGTTCAACTACCGCTACTTCGACCCCGACAAGGCCTACGTCTTCGTGGGCCTCTCCGTCGCCGACCGCGAAGAGACGCGGCGCATCGTCCAGCAGCTCGCCGTCGCGAAGATCGGCACGATCGACCTCTCCGACGACGCGCTCGCGAAGGAGCACATCCGCCACATGGTCGGCGGCCATACGCGCGGCATCCACGACGAGGTCGTCTATACCTTCGAGTTCCCCGAGCGCCCCGGCGCGCTGATGGACTTCCTGGAGGCGATCTCCGACCGCTGGAACATCACGCTCTTCCACTACCGCAACCACGGCGCCGACCACGGCAAGGTCCTCGTGGGGCTCCAGGTGCCGGCCGCCGAGCGGAGCGCCTTCACGGCGGCGCTGCAGAAGCTCGGCTACGCCTTCCGCGACGTGTCGCGCAACCCGGCCTACCGCCTGTTCCTCGGCAACCGGGACTAGGGGCGCGCCGCCTCGCGAAGCGGGGGGCGCGTTTCCGGCCTTGTCCCCCCGGCGAGGACGTGGTACAATGCCGAAAAAGCGACGGAGAGGGAAATGCCCGAAAAGAAAAACGATCCGCGCCCTTCGTGGGACGAGTATTTCATGGAAATCGCGCACGTCGTCGCGAAGCGGTCGAACTGTTCGCGCCGCCAGGTCGCGGCCGTCGTCGTGAAGGACAACCACCTGCTCTCCACGGGCTACAACGGGACGCCGCGCGGGGTGAAGAACTGCTTCGACGGCGGATGCCCGCGCTGTTCGGGCCATGCGCCGAGCGGCACGCGGCTGGATGAGTGCCTGTGCGTCCACGCCGAGCAGAACGCCATCTGCCAGGCGGCGCGCTACGGCATCGACGTCTCCGGCTCGACCATCTACGTGACCATTTCCCCCTGCCTCACCTGCGCGAAGCTCATCATCAACGCGGGCATCCGCGAGGTGGTCTACGGCGGCGACTACACGGCGTTTCTCGGGACGGTGAAGGAGATTTTCCGCTCGGCGGGCGTCGTCTGCCGCTCGTTTGAATGCGAACGCGCCTGACGGCCCCGGCCCTGTTGGACAACCGTGCCGTCCTTTGCTAAACTGGACGGCATGGACTTGAACATGCGTTTGGCGGGATTGGCCGCATGGATGCTCTGCGCGGCAGCGGCTCCGGCGGCGGAGAAGATCTGGCTGGAGGACGTGGACCGCTCGGCGATGACGTGCGGCTACCGCACGCCGCTCGTCGCGCGCTCCGTCGAGGGCGGCCTCCTCTCCCTTGGCGGGAAGACATACGAACACGGCCTCGGCACGCACGCGCCGAGCCTCCTCGTCGTGCCGCTCGGCGGGAACGCGCTCGCCTTCGAGGCGACGGTGGGACTCGACGACGAGATGAAGGGCCGCCGCCAGGCGAGCGTCGAGTTCAAGGTGTGGGCGGACGGGCGGCTCGCCGCGACGTCGGGGCGCCTCGCGCGCCGGACGCGCACCGCGCAGCTGAAGGTGGACCTCGCGGGCGTGCAGGTCGTCGCCCTTGAGGTGACGGACGGCGGCGACGGCAACGACAGCGACCACGCCGACTGGGCGGACGCCTTCTTCCTCTTCAAGGACGGCACGAAGCCGCCGGAGCCGGCCACGCTCACGGAGCAGCTGGGGATCCTGACGCCGAAGACGCCGGCGGCCCCGCGCGTGAACGGCCCCGGCCGCGTGGGCGTGCGGCCCGGAAGCCCGATTCTCTACCGCGTGCCCGTGACGGGGGAGCGGCCGATGGAGATCGCCGTGGCGGGCCTGCCGCCCGGCGCCGTCTTCAATGCGGACCGCGCCTCCGTGAACGGCGCGGTGGCGCGGCCCGGCGAATACCCGCTCGTCGTCACGGCCCGGAACGCGCACGGGCGCGCGACGCGCACGGTGACACTCGTCGTGGGCGACACGCTCGCGCTCACGCCCCCGATGGGCTGGAACAGCTGGAACGTCTTCGGCGGCGGCGTCACAGAGGAGAAGGTGAAGGCGGCGGCGGACGCGATGGTCGCAAGCGGCCTCGCCGACCACGGCTGGTGCTACGTGAACATCGACGACTTCTGGCAGAACCGCCCCGGCGAGCAGGCGGACAAGACGCTCATGGGCCCCGCGCGCGCGGCCGACGGCACGATCAACCCCAACGCGCGCTTCCCCTCGATGAAGGGCCTTGCCGACTACATCCACGCCAAGGGCCTGCGCGCCGGCCTCTACTCCTCCCCGGGCCCGACAACCTGCGGCGGCTGCGCGGGCAGCTGGATGCACGAGTTCCAGGACGCGAAGACGTATGCGGACTGGGGCTTCGACTACCTCAAGTACGACTGGTGCAGCTACGGGAAGGTCGCCTTCGGCGGCGGCCTCGACCGCGCGCGCTTCCCCTATCTCATGATGGGCAAGGCGCTGCGCGAGCAGGGCCGCGACATCCTCTTCTCCCTCTGCCAGTACGGCATGGACAACGTCTCCGCCTGGGGCGAGACGGTGTGGGGCAGCTGCTGGCGCACGACGGGCGACGTGTTCGACAACTGGGGCAGCGTCTACGGCAGCATCCAGAAGCAGGCCGCGCTCTGGCCGTGGTCGAAGCCGGGGGCGTGGAATGACCCCGACATGCTCTGCGTCGGCAAGATGCACTGGAACGGCTTCAAGGGCTCGCGCCTCACGCCGAACGAGCAGTACACGCACGTCTCGCTCTGGTGCCTCGTGGGCGCGCCGCTCATGATCGGCTGCGACATGACGCGGCTCGACGCCTTCACGCTCAACCTCCTCTCGAACGACGAGGTGCTGGCCGTCGATCAGGATGCGCTCGGCCTCGGCGCGGCGAAGATCGCCGCCGACGGCATGGGCGAGATCTGGGCGCGCCCGCTCGCGGACGGCTCGGTGGCCGTGGGCCTCCTGAACGCGAACCTCATCGCGCAGAACGTCACGTTCGACCTCGCCGCCGCCGGGCTGGAGGGCGGCTGGCGCGTGCGCGACCTCTGGCGGCAGAAGGACGAGGGCGAGGCGCGCGGCGTCTACACGATGCGCGTGCCCGGCCACGCGACGCACCTCGTGCGCCTCTCGCCCGCGCGCGACGGACGCTTCCGCGCGGGCATGACGGACATCCGCGAGAACGCCTGGCGCCGCCAGATCGAGGCGACGCGCCCCGTGCGGCCGCTTGCGCCGCAGGACGGCGAAACGGCGGCCTGCGAGCCCTGCCGGGCGAAGCAGGCGGGATTCTGACCGTGAACAACCGAGGAGAAGGCATGAAGAGGACGAGAGAGACGATGCTGGCGCTGGCGCTCTGCGCGCTGGCGGGGGCGCAGGCCGCGACGGTCCGCCCAGCGAACACGGACGAGATCCTGGTCAACCCGGACATGGGGCTTGTCATGTACCACTACTCGAACCGGCAGTGGGCGTACGGGCAGCTCCAGGAACGCGGCGACGTCCTCGACTGGTTCCCCGGCACGGGCTGCGCCTACTTCCGCCTCCCGTGGTGCCTCCTGGAACCCGAGGAGGGCGTCTACCGCTGGGACCTCTTCGACAGCTACGCCGCGCCGTGGATCGCAGCCGGCAAGCAGATCGGCTTCCGCCTCACCTGCTGCGAGTCGCGCTGGGCCTACGCGACGCCGGAGTGGGTGCGCAAGGCGGGTGCGAAGGGGTGGTTCTTCAAGATGAAGATGATCAAGATCTTCGGCAAGGAGCCGCCGGGCGAGGAGCTGGAGATCTGGGAGCCGGACTACGGCGACCCGGTCTTCCTCGCCAAGCTGGAGAACTTCCTCAAGGCGTTCGCGCGGCGCTACGACGGCAAGCCGTCCGTCGCGTTCGTGGACGTGGGAACGATCGGCATGTGGGGCGAGGGGCACACGCGCGCCTACGCGAAGGAGATGAAGGCCGCCGGGAAGGACCCCGAGGCCGCGTTCTTCAAGCACTACGAGATGCACCGCCGCCTGCTGCCGAACACGACGATCCTCTGCATCGACGACCAGGCGGGCTCGTCGAACCCGAAACCCGCCGCCGAGGTGCCGCTCATGAAGTACGCGCACGACCTCGGCTTCGGCTTCCGCGACGACTCGATCCTCGTCTTCACGCCGTCGATGGTCTCCGCGCGCCTGAAGCAGCATCCGTGGTGGTTCCACGCGGACTGGGCGCAGTACTTCGCGCCCGCCGCGCCGACCTTCGTCGAACACGAACACTACGACCTCTCGAACGAGCGCGGCGCGTGGAGCGACGAGAAGCTCGTCGAGAGCGTGGAGGCGTACCAGGCCTCGTGGCTCTCCATCCACGGCTGGCCGAAGGTCTGCTTCGACGGCTCGAAGGACGCCTACGCGCGCGCGGCGCGGCGCCTCGGCTACCGCTTCGAGCTGCGCGAGGCGGCGTTCCCGGACGAGGTGACGGTCGGCGAGCCGGTCGAGTTCGCGTCCACCTGGGTGAACGTCGGCGTCGCGCGCCGCTACAAGGGCGCGACGCTCGCCTGGACGCTCCTCGACGACAGGGGGCGCGTCGCGTGGGTTTCGTCGGACGAGCGCTTCGACTTCGCGGACGCGCAGCCGACGCTCAACGGCGTCGAACGGCCCGTTGCGCTGAAGAGCCGCTGCACGTTCGGCTGGGCGGGGGAGATCCCGCAGGCGAACGACGGCGTGTGGGTGTACACGCAGGCGAAGAAGGTCGGCGCCTTCGCGACCGACACGCGCGTCCCCACCCTGACGCCCGGCGCCTACACGCTCGCCGTGTCGCTCGGCGACCGGGACGGCACGCCGCGCCTCGCGCTGCCGCTGAAGGGCGGCGTCGGGCGCCGCTACCCCGTCGGCCGTGTTGTCGTCAAATAGGGCGCATTGCGCCGGGCGGGGAATCGACGCGCCGCCGGAGGCGGTTGAGTTCGCGCGCACATCGCCTTCCGCGCAGAAGCGAAAAATGGTAAAATGCCCGTTCACCTCATGAGACGGATGAGCGAGTTCCTGACGTCGGCGCGCGCGCCGTGGCTCTTTGCCGCGGCGCTGGCCGTCTGCTGCGCCGTCCTTGCGGTGTGGTTCGGGGGGCTGAACCAGGACGAGGGCTGGTATCTCTACGCGGCGCAGATGGTGCGCGCGGGGAAGCTGCCGTATCGGGACTTCTTCTTCACGCAGGGGCCGACGATGCCCTTCGTCTACGCCGTTCTCGCGCCGGTCTGGGGCATGGCCTCGCCGCTCCACGGTCTGCTCGGCGGGCGCGTGGTGACGCTTGCCCTCGGTTTCCTCGCGACTTTCTGCGCGGTCGCCCTCGTCCGTCGGCTCGTGCCGCCGAACCGCCGTCCGCTCGCCGGGTTCGCCGTCTTCGCGCTGCTCGGCGGGAACCTCTACCACCTCTACTTCACGACGATTCCGAAGACCTACGCGCTCGGGTCGCTCTTCCTGCTGGGCGGATTGCTGTTGATCGCCCATGGAATCTGCGGGGGCGTCCGCCGTGGTGCCGGATCCGCGCTGCTCCTCGCCGCCGGTGGCTTTTCGCTTGCGTGCGCGACGGGGACGCGCATTTCGCTGCTGCTGATCCTGCCCGTGGTGGGGTGTGTGCTGCTCGTCCGTTTCCGCGCGTTCCGCTGGGGCTTCCTCTGGTTCGGGCTCGGCGGCGTTGCGGGCCTTGCGCTGACCTACGGCTTCTTCGCGTGCGATCCGGCCTCGCTGCGGGGGCTTCTCGCGGCGCAGAACTACCATGCGGCGCGGGGCGGGTTCGACCCGTTCTTCGCGCTGGGGAGCGTGAGCCGCCTCGCGCGGGGGTATGCGGCGCTCGGCGTGGTGCTTTTCGCCGGGTGTGCGCTGTGGATGCGGCGGGAGAGGGGCCATGTGTCCGCCGGGGAGGCATACGGGGATGGGCAGCGGGCGGTGCTGTGGATGCTCGGCCTCGGCTTCGCGGCGGTGTTTCTCCTCCAGCTCAGCGCGCCGTTCCCCTACGACGACTACCAGGTGCCGATCATGGGGATGCTGACGGTGCTGATCGTGGCGGGGTTCGCCCGGCGGGCCGCCGCGCCGCGCGCGGCCATGTGGTTCGTTGCGCTTGCCGCCGGGCTCGTCTCCTTCACCTCCCCGATGCTGCAGGAGTGGGCCACCTACGGCCAGGACCGCTTCTGGAGCCAGAAGAAGGAAATGACCGAGCTCGCGAAGCTGCGCCTGGTGGGGCGCGAACTGCAGGCGCTCGACCCGCAGGGGACGACGCTCCTCACGCAGGACCTCTACCTCGCCGTCGAGACGGGGCGCACGGTGCCGCCCGGCCTTGAGATGGGGCCGTTTAGCTACTTCCCGGACATGAAGACCGAGGAGGCGCGCGCCCTCCACGTCCTCAACCGCGAGCGGATGGCGCAGCTCCTTTCCGACGCGCCCGCGACGGCCGCCGCCTTCAGCGGCTACGGCTTCGCGATCGCCGCGCCGACGTGCGCGGAGGTGCCGTTCGAGGAGCAGACGCGCTTCTTCGACCTCCTCAAGACGCGCTACGAGCTTCGGACGCGCGAGCCGAACTTCGGCCAGAACGCGACGACGCTGCTCCTCCTGACGCGCCGCGCCGCGCAGGAGGCGGCGAAATGAACGGCGTCCCCCGCCATCTCGCCATCATCATGGACGGCAACGGCCGCTGGGCCCTCGCGCGCGGGAAGCCGCGCCTCGCCGGGCACCGCGCGGGCGCTGAGACGCTGGAGCGCGTCCTCGGATGGTGCGGCGAAGTGGGCGTCGAGATCCTGACCGTCTATGCGTTCTCGACGGAGAACTGGCGCCGGCCGAAGGCCGAAGTGGAAGGGCTCATGCGGCTTCTGGGGCATTTCCTCGACAAGCAGCGCGCGCGGCTCGTCGCGGACGACGTGCGCCTGCGCGTCATCGGCCGCCGCGACGACCTCTCGCCCGCGCTGCGGCGGCGCATCGCCGCGCTGGAGGCGGAGACGGCCGCCTTCACGCGCCAGCTCGTCGTCGCGCTTTCCTACGGCGGGCGCGCCGAGATCGCCGACGCCGCGCGTCGCTTCGCCGCGCTCCCCGCCGAGGAGCGGACGGATGCGGCGTTTGCGCAGTGCCTCTATGCGCCCGACCTGCCGGATCCCGACCTGATCGTGCGCACGTCGGGCGAGTTCCGCCTCTCGAACTTCCTCCTCTGGCAGTGCGCCTACAGCGAGCTTTTCGTGACGGACGTCCTCTGGCCGGACTTCGACCGCGCGGCGTTCGACGGCGCGCTTGCCGCCTACGCGCGGCGCGAGCGCCGCATGGGAGGGCACGCATGAGCGTTTCGCTTGACGCCGTGCGCGGCCCGGCCGACGTGCGCCGCCTCCCGGCCGCCGAGCTGCCCGAACTGGCGCGGCTCGTGCGCGGCGAAATCATCGCGTGCGTCTCCAAGACGGGCGGCCACCTCGCAAGCTCGCTCGGCGCGGTGGAGCTTGTGATCGGCCTCCTGCGCGTCTTCGATCCCGCCCGCGACCGGATCGTCTGGGACGTCGGGCACCAGACCTACGCCTGGAAGATCCTCACGGGGCGGCGCGCGCAGATGGGGACGATCCGCCAGCTCGACGGCCTTTCGGGCTTCTGCAACCCGGAGGAGACGCCGTGCGACGCCTTTGTGGCGGGCCATGCGGGGAACGCGCTTTCGGTGGCCGAGGGCATGGCGACGGCGCGCGGTCTGAAGGGCGGCGACGAGCAGGTCGTCGCGGTCGTCGGCGACGCGGCGCTCGCGAACGGCCTGTCGCTGGAGGCCCTCAACTACTGCGGGAACCTGAAGGGGAAGGTGATCCTCGTCGTCAACGACAACGCGATGTCCATCTCGCGGAACGTGGGGGCGTGCGCGCGGATCCTCGGGCGGCTCCTCACGGGCATCCGCTACAACCGCGCGAAGGCGGTCCTGGAGCGGATGGGGCACCGGGCCCACCTCACGTTCCTGCGCGGGTTCTACCACCGCATCGAACGGGCGCTGAAGTCGATGCTGCTGGGGAATGCGTTCTTCGAGTCGTTGGGGCTGCGGTACATCGGCCCCGTGGACGGGCACGACGTCGCGGCGCTGCAGCAGGCGTTCGCCGTCGCGCGGGACGACAAGCGGAGCGTCGTCGTCCACGTCGTCACCCGCAAGGGCAGGGGGTTCGCGCCGGCGGAGGCGGACCCCACGGCCTGGCACGGCGTGGGGCCGTTCGACCCCGCGCACCCGGACCGGCGGCCGGCGGCGGCCCCGTGCTGGAGCGAGGTCTTCGGGGACGCGCTCGTGCAGGCCGCCCGCGCGGACGCGCGGGTCTGCGCGTTGACGGCGGCCATGCGCGACGGCACGGGCCTCGCCGCCTTTGCGCGGACGTTCCCGGCGCGGTTCTTCGACGTGGGCATCTGCGAGGAGCATCTCGTGGCGTTCGCGGCGGGGCTCGCGAAGGCGGGCATGCGGCCCGTTGTCGCCGTCTATTCGTCCTTCCTCCAGCGCGCCGTCGACCAGGTGATGCACGACGTCTGTCTCCTGAAGCTGCCCGTCGTCCTCGCCGTGGACCGCGCGGGGTGCGTCGGGCGCGACGGGCGCACACACCACGGCCTGTTCGACATTTCCATGCTGCGCGGCCTGCCGAACCTGACGATCTGCCAGCCCGCCGACGCGGACGACCTGCGGCGGCTGCTCGCCCTGGCGCTGGAGACGGGCGGGCCCTGGGTCATCCGCTACCCACGCGGCACGGCGCCGGCGGGCGGGGACCGGGGCGAGGGAACGATTGCGCTCGGCGCGGCCCGGCCGCTCTGCGGCGAAGAGGCGAAGGTCCAGATCTGGGCGCTGGGCGACCAGGTTCCCAAGGCCCTGGAGGTGCGGCGGCGGCTCGCCGGGCGGGGCGTCGCGGCGGGCGTCGTCGACGCGCGCTTCGTCAAGCCCTTCGACGCCGCGCTCCTCGCGCGCCAGCGCGCGGCGGGCGCGTTCATCGTCTCCCTTGAAAACGGCAGCGTCGCGGGCGGCTTCGGCGAGGCGCTCGGCGCAGACCTGCGCCTGGGCTGGCCGGATGTGTTCATCGGCCACGGCGCGGTCGCGGAGCTGGAGCGGCGCCACGGCTTCGACGCCGCCTCCCTCGCCGCCCGCATCGCATCCCGCCACTTAACCACTTAATCACTTAACCACTTAACCACTTAACTACTTAACCACTTAATCTCCAATGGTTCGACACGGCAATCCAGGCGAATGGGCCAAGGTGCGGGGGACGATGGCGTCCCTCTGGCCGGTCTTCCTCTGCTGCACGGCCCTCGGTGCCTGTGCGGCCTCGCTCGTCCTCGGCCGCCACCCCGCGTGGTTTGCCCTCGGCTTCGCGGCGACCGTCGCGGCGACGGCGCTCTTCTGGCGGAAGGGGCTGCGGCGCGTCGAGTCCTACTTCAAGGGTGCGCGCGGCGAGGAGCGCGTGGCGGCGGTTCTGGAGGCCCTGCCGGACACGTGGCACGTCTTCCACGACTGCGCGGCGGGCGCATGCCACGTCGACCACGTCGTCGTCGGCCCGGCGGGCGTCTACGCCGTGGAGACGAAGAATTGGCGGGGGCGCGTGACGGCCGCGCGCGGCGAGATGCTCGTCGACGGCGTCCTCGCGGACCGCGCGCCGCTTGCGCAGGCCGCGCGCCAGGCGGACGCGGTGAAGGCCGCCCTGAAGGCCGCCGGCTGGACGGGCGACGTCGCGCCCGTCCTCTGCCTCGCCTCGGACACGCTGGTGGACGGCCGGCTGTCCATCGGGCGCACGACGGCGCTCAACGCCTCCCGCTTGGTGGAGTGGCTTTCGGGCCGCCCCGCCGCCCTCGCGCCGAACGAGGTCGACCGGCTCGCCCTTTTGATGGAGACACGTCTATGAAGAAGAGGATCCTGATCGCCGCCTGCCTGGCGGCCTGCCTGTCCGCCGCCGTCGCAGAGGAGGCGCCTTCGCTGGAGCGCGCGCTCGCGCTCGCGCCGCAGGGGCATTTCGGCAACATCGCGCGGAAGCTCGCCAACATGCTGCCCGCGTACCACGTCACGCAGCAGACGCTCGACGACGCGGTCTCGCAGCGCGCATGGACGAACCTCGTGACGATGTACGACTACAACCACGCCGTCTTCCTCCAGAGCGACCTGGACCGCTTCGCGCCGATGCAGACGCGGATCGGCGCGGCGCTGCGGCGCGGCGACGTCTCCTTCGCCTACGACGTCCACCGCACGTTCGTGCGCCGCCTCGGCGCATGCATCGCCTTCGCGACGAACTACCTGGAGAAGGGCGAGATCGACTTCGCCGTCGACGAGACGTACCTCTACAACCGCAAGGACGCCCCGTGGCCGGAGACCGACGCCGCGCGCGACGACATCTGGCGCCGGCGCATCAAGAACGAGCTTCTTGCGCAGACGCTCGGCCGCGAGCTCGACGAGGAGGAGGACGCCGCCTCGGACGGCGGAAAGAAGAAGGCGCGCGCCAGGGGGAGGAAGGCGACGAAGGACAGGGGGAAGGCGGAGGCGAAGGCGGACGGCACGAACGCCGTCGCCGCCGCCGAGAAGCCCGAGCCGACGCCGAAGGAGGCCCTGCTGAACAAGTACCGCCACTACCTCGCGTGGGTCTTGACCGAGCTGGACGAGACGAAGGTGATGGAGCGCTACCTGCTCGCGACGGCGATGGCCTACGACCCGCATTCGGGGTACATGGCGCCCGACAGCAAGGAGGACTTCGACATGGACATGAGCCTGTCGCTCTGCGGCGTCGGCGCCGTCCTCTCGCAGTCGATGGACGACGGCGCGCTGGAGATCAAGGAGGTCATGAAGGGCGGGCCGATGGCGCGCGAGGGCTCCATCAAGGCGGGCGACAAGATCGTCGGCGTCGGGCAGGGCGACGGCCCCGTGGAGGACGTCGTCTGGAAGCCGATGCGCAAGTCCATCAAGAAGATCCGGGGCAAGAAGAACACGAGGGTCGTCCTGGAGGTGACGGACAAGAACGGCTCCTCCCGCCGGCGCGTGCCGCTCGTCCGCGACGAGATCAAGCTGGAGGACCAGGCGGCGACGGGGCGCGTGGAGCAGGTCACGCTCAACGGCGCGTCGAACAAAATGGGCTACGTGAAGCTCCCCGCGTTCTATGGCACGATGGACAAGCGCCCGAACGACCCCGGCTACCGCTCCTGCTCGCTCGACGTCGCGAAGTGGATCGCGCGGTTCAACACGCAGGGCGTGGACGGCATGGTGCTCGACCTGCGCGGCAACGGGGGCGGCTCGCTCAAGGAGGCCGTCCTCCTCTCGGCGCTCTTCGTGCGGCCGAACCCCGGGCCGTGCCCCGTCGTGCAGATCCGCGAGACGCGCAACCTCTACGTGCTGCCCACGTTCCCGGACCAGCCGACGTTCGCCTTCCGCAAGCCGCTCGTCGTCCTCATCGACCGCCACTCCGCCAGCGCCTCGGAGATCGTCGCGGGCGTGCTGCAGGACACGGGGCGCGCGCTCGTCCTCGGCGACACGCAGTCGCACGGCAAGGGCACGGTGCAGACCGTGATGCCGATGGGGCGCGCGGAGTACGGCTCGATGAAGATCACGACGGCCCGCTTCTACCGCATCAACGGCTCCTCGACGCAGGTGCGGGGCGTCGCGAGCGACATCCGCCTCCCCTCCGCCTTCGACGAACGGACGGACATCGGCGAGGACAACCTGCCGAACGCGCTGCCGTGGAGCCGCATCGAGCCGGCGAGCTACGACGCGATCTGGAACATGCAGGACTTCGTGCCGCGCCTGAAGGAACTCTCCGCCGCCCGCGTCCGGGCGAGCCCCGAATGGGCGCGCCGCCTGCAGGTGGTGAAGCTCTGCCGCGACCTCTCCGAGCGCCGCACGGCGCCCCTGGAGCGCGCGGCGCGCAAGAAGATGATGAAGGAGGAGCGCGCGATCCTCGACGAGGCGGACGAGGCCGCGCTTGAGGACGAGGAGCCGCCCGAGGCGGACGAGGCGGACGAGCGGGACGCCGCCGCCGCGCGGAAGCGCGACATCGTCCTCACCGAGGCCATGAACGTGCTTGCCGACCTTGCGCGCCTGACGCGCGGCGGCGAGGCGCCCGCCGCGCCCGCGCAGCCGCCGCGCATCCCCGCCTGGCTCCAGCTCCTCCAGGGAGGGCGCGAGTGATGAAGGCGGTCCACTTCGTGAAGATGCATGGCGCGGGCAACGACTTCGTCCTCATCGACGACCGCGCGGAGCGCTTCCCCGCCCACGACCACCTGCGCCTCGCGGCGCTCGCGGCGGCGCGCACGGGCATCGGCTGCGAGGGCGTCATCCTCGTGCAGCCCTCGTCCGTCGCCGACTTCCGCATGGTCTTCTTCAACCCGGACGGCACGGAGGCCGACCTCTGCGGGAACGGCGCGCGCTGCGTCGCGGCGTTCGCGCGGGCGATCGGCGCGGCGAAGGGGTGCGCGATGACGTTCGAGACGCGCGCGGGCCTCGTCGACGCCGAGGTCCTCGACGCGGGCAAGGTGAAGGTGTGGATGCCCGAGCCCCACAGCCGCCGCTACGGGCTGGACGTCGAGGGGACGAAGGGCGACTTCATCGTCGCCGGCGTCCCCCACTTCGTCGTCCCCTGCGCGCGCGTCGCGGCCGTCGACGTGGAGGGGCTGGGGCGCCGGCTCCGCCTCGCCGCCGCCTTCGAGCCCGACGGCACGAACGTCGACTTCGCCCAGTTCATCCCGCCGAACAAGATCCTCCTGCGCACCTACGAGCGCGGCGTGGAGGCCGAGAGCGGCGCGTGCGGGACGGGGGCGGTGGCGACGGCCGTCGTGGCGGTCGAGACGAAGGGCCTTTCCCTGCCCCTGCACGTCCACACGTCGCAGGGGTTCAACCTCACGATCGACGGCGACTGGCGGTGCGCGAAGGGGACGGGCTTCACCCTCACGGGACCTGTGAAGAAGGTCTTCGAGGGGGATCTGGACCTTGATTCTTTGGATATCGGAAACGAGATGGAGTAGAGACGATGAGCGAACTGATTGTCGCGTTGGACGTGCAGACCCGTGCGGAGGCCGAGGCGAAGGTGACGCTCCTCGGTGACGCCGTGGACTTCTACAAGATCGGCCTGGAGCTGTTCACGGCCGAGGGGCCGGACGTCGTGAAGGCCGTGAAGGGGTTCGGGAAGAAGGTCTTCCTCGACCTCAAGTTCCACGACATCCCCAACACGGTGGCGAAGGCCGTCACGTCCGCCGGCCGCCTCGGCGTCGACCTGATGACGATCCACGCCGTGGGCGGGAAGGCGATGATCGCCGCCGCGCGCGCCGCCGCCGGGGAGTACGGGGCGGCGGCGCCGAAGATCCTCGCCGTGACGGTCCTCACGTCGCTTGACCGCTCCGACCTCGCGGACATCGGCGTCGCGGGCCGCACGCCGGCCGAGCAGGTCGAGGCGATGGCCCGGTTCGCCGTCGCGAACGGCGCGGACGGGCTCGTCTGCTCCGCCTTCGACGTGGGCGGCCTCTCCCCGAAGCTGCCCGCCGGGACGCTCTTCGTGACGCCCGGCGTCCGCCCGGCCGGCGCCGCCGCCGGCGACCAGAAGCGCATCGCGACGCCCGCCGCGGCCGTGGCCGGCGGCGCGACGCACCTTGTCGTCGGCCGCCCGATCCTCGCCGCCGCCGACCCCGTTGCCGCCGCCCGCGCCATCCGCGCCGAGATGGACGCCGCGACGTGAGGCCCCTGCCGGCGCGCGGGGTGGATGCGCGCCGGCAGGACGATCTGCATGCGTGACCGTGGCGGGCCCGGACGTGGCGGGCCCGAACGAGGCAGCATGCAGATGAGGGCCCGACATGGAAGCTTCCAATCCGTCCTTGATTCCATTCGGCCAATTTGGCATACTAAGGCGATTCATGTTTGGCTTTCTAGGAAAATTCGGAATGCGGAAAAAGCTGAAGAGCGGCGCGCCCGTCATCTGCGCGCGCGCCGATCACTGCATTTCCAGAAGGAACATCGACCCCGACGCGCTGCGCGTCCTCTACCGGCTCTCGGACCGCGGCTACACGGCGTACCTCGTGGGCGGCGGCGTGCGCGACCTCCTGCTGGGCCGCGCGCCCAAGGACTTCGACGTCGGCACGAGCGCGACGCCGAACGAGGTCAAGCGCGTCTTCCGAAACTGCTTCCTCATCGGCCGCCGCTTCCGCCTCGCGCACGTCCGCTTCGGCCAGAAGGTCATCGAGACGGCGACGTTCCGCCAGAACTCGCAGACCGTGGGCGAGATCATCGAGCACGCCGCCGAGGGCCCCTTCGAGGACAACACGTTCGGCACGCCGGAGACGGACGCCTACCGGCGCGACTTCACGGTGAATGGCCTCTTCTACGACATCAAGACCTTCGCGGTCATCGACTGGGTGGGCGGGCTCAAGGACCTGGAGAAGCGCCTCATCCGCTCGATCGGCGACCCGATGATCCGCTTCCGCGAAGACCCCGTGCGCATGATGCGCGCCGTCAAGTTCGCCTCGCGCCTCGACTTCGCGATCGAGCGCGGCACGGAGCGGGCGATCCGCAAACTGCACGCCTGCATCCTCACGGCGGCCGTGCCGCGCCTCTGCGAGGAGGTCTTCCGCCTCTTCCCCTACGGGACGGGCGAGAAGGCGTTCCGCATGATGTACGACTTCGGCCTCCTCGGCGACCTTCTGCCCGAGCTGGCGGCGTTCATCGGCTCGGACGGCGGTGCGAAGTCGGCGACCTGGGCCTATCTCGCCGTCCTCGACCGCTACGAGCGGGCGATGAGGGCGCGCGGCGTCGAGGTGCCCAACGGCCTGCGCGCGGCCGTCCTCTTCGCCGCCATGGCGCGGGCGAACCCGGGCCATGCGCGCGAGATCGTCGGGACGATGGCGGCGCATCTGCGCGTCCCGAAGACGACCTACTTCTCGGCGGCGATGATGCTCGACTCCGTCCGGCGCTTCGCGCAGCCGCCGCAGAAGAGCCGGCGGCGGTTCGTCCACAACCCGGAATTCCCGGACATGCTCGACTTCAACCGCATCGTGGCGCGCGCGGAAGGGCGCGACGAGAAGATTTTGGATCAGTGGGACGCTCTGTCCCGTCAAGTCTGCAAGGAACAAGGTAAAGACCATGAGTGAAGAGAACAAGCGCCCCGACGAGAATCTGCCCGCCTTCGTGAAGGCGGCCCCCGAGCTTCTCCCCGTGTGGGACTGGTGGGTGAAGGAGGGGAAGTCCACGCTGGCGATGCTGCTCGCCGCCGCCGCCGTCGTGATCGGCTTCTACGCGGGGCGCAACTGGCTGCGCGGCCGCGACGCGCGGGCGAACCAGGCGCTCGTCAACGCCTACACCGCCGACGACCTCGAGATGGCCGTCGCCGACTTCGGCTCCACGAAGGTCGGCCCCGCCCTGCGCCTGCGCCTCGCGAAGGCCTACTACGACGCGGGGCGCTACGAGGACGCCCTCGCGGTCTACGACGCCCTCGTCGCCAAGGCCGGGGACAACGCCGCGTTCGCGGACATCGCCGTCGTCGGCCGCGCCTACGCGCTGGAGGGCCAGGAGAAGTACAAGGAGGCGGGCGCGGCGTTCGCCGCCTTCGCCCAGGCGAACACGAACGCCTACCTCCTTCTGACCGCCCGGCTCGGCGCCGCGCGCTGCAAGGCCCTGCAGGGCGACAAGGACGGGGCCGCGAAGGACTTCGACGCGCTGAAGGCCGGGGCGAAGGACGAGCTGGAGAAGGCGCGCATCGAGCGCATGGCCGACGCCGTCAAGCGCCACGACCCCGCGCGCGCGGCCCGTTCGCTCTTCGACGCGGCGAACGCCGCCGAGGCGGCGATTGACGCCGAAAAGGGCGCGAAGGCCGAGAAGAAGGGCGAGGCGGAGCCCGAGGCCGCGAAGAAGCCCGAGGCCGCGAAGAAGCCCGAGGCCGCGAAGAAGCCCGAGGCCGCGAAGAAGCCCGAGGCCGCGAAGGAGAAGAAATAATGAAGAAGGCGGCGTTGGCCTGGGCGGGGCCGGCCCTGCTCGCCATGGGCGTCCTCGCCCTGCCGTGGACGGGCGCCGCGGGCGAATGCGTTGCCCTGCGCGGCGAGGCGATGAAGGCGTGGCTGGGGCACACGTGCCAGTGCCGGGACGTGCGCTTTGAGAAGGGCGTCGTCACGGGCGTCGTCACGGGCAACGACGCGCAGCTGTACGCGAAGCTGCCTGCGCCGCTCATGCCGAAGGGCAACCACGTCGTCTACTTGAAGATGAAGACGCCGCGCGGCGGGCGCGGCCAGGTCTTCTGGATGCGCGAGGGGGAGCGGTCGTCCGAGACGCGCCAGAAGCCGTTCATGTACAGGGGGAGCGAGGCATGGCAGACGTATCGCGTCAAGCCGGGCTGGACGGGGACGAAGCCCCTTGAGTCGATCCGCATCGACTTCCCCCCGGGGTTCAAGGGCGAAACGCCGTTTGCGTTCGCGGAGTTCGTCATTGCCGAGGAAGGGTCGCTCATTGACATCGACACGAAGGAGAAGCTCGGCGTCGCGTTCCGGCTCCAGATGCCCCCCGGGCTTCACTACTGCACGCTCTCCTGGGCCATGGACGCCGAGCCGGGCTTCGGCAGCCAGAGCTTCACGACGGCGACGGACGGGCGCGCGCACACCTACTGGTTCGACCTGCGGGACGCCCGCTACCGCGCCTGGGGGCCGCGCCGGGGCTGGAAGGCGTGGAGAGGCCGTCTCGCGCAGTTCGTCGTGGAGCAGGCCCACTACGAGCGGGAGCTCCCCGCGAAGAACCTCGTCTTCCTCGACGAGAAGCCCGACACGCCGGCGGATCCGACGATCACGAGCGCCCTACCGGCCGACGCGATTCCGCGCGCGGGGCGTCCATTCCCCGTGGAGGTGGTCGTCCGGAACTTCGGGACGCGCGCGGCGGAGAACCTCGTCTTCGCGTTCGACCGCCTGCCCGCCGGCGTCTCCGTGCTCAACCCCTCCGCGCTTGCGCCGGCGGCGGCGCTGCCCGGGTCGGACGGCTCGGAGACGATCCACAACGACTGCCGTCCGGCGCTTGTCAACGAGCGCGTCTACCGTTTTCTCCTCTCCGACCTCGGCGAGGGCGAGAAGACGTTCGGTGTGACGCTGCGGGCGACGGGCGTCCCGGCGCAGCGCGTGGAGGTGAAGGCGAAGGTGCTGCCCTCGCTTGGGCTCGCGCCGACGGACTATCCCGCCGAGCCGCGCCCCGTCTCGACGGCCCCCTACGAGATCGGCGCGTTCCTCTTCCCGGGATGGACCTCCCACCGCTGGCACGCGATCTGGTCTCACGCGCCGTGGCGCAAGCCCGTTCTCGGCTGGTACGACGAGACGAAGAGCGAGACGATCGACTGGCAGATCAAGCACCTCGTCGAGAACGGCGTCTCGTACGTCTTCGTGGATTGGTACTGGTGCCGCGGCCGGACGCACCTCAACCACTGGATGACGGCGTTCCGCTCGGCGCGCTACCGGCGGTTCCTCAAGTGGTCGCTCATGTGGGCGAACCACAACGGGAAGGGGTCGCACTCCGTCGCGGACCAGGAGAAGGTGACGCAGTACTGGATTGACAACTACTTCCGCGACCCGACGTACCAGATGATCGACGGGCGGCCCGTCGTGTCCATCTGGAGCCCCGGCGGCATGGAGGCCGACATGGCGGGGCAGGGCGGATGCAAGGCCCTCCTGGAGGTCTCCCAGCGCGTCGCGAGGGCGGCGGGCTTCAAGGGCATCTACTTCGTGGCGGTGCGCGGCCCCGATTCGGAGGATCCGGGCTTCCTGAAGACCTTCAAGGACAAGGGCTTCGAGATGACGTGCGTCTACAAATACACCGGCGGCATCGCGGGCGTGCCGATCGGGCCCGGGCAGAGCCGCCCGTACAAGTGGATTGCGGACACCTCGCTCGCGCATTGGCGCGCGCTGAAGAAGAATTCCGTGCTGCCGTTCCTGCCGTCGCTCTCGACGGCATGGGACGACCGTCCGTGGCGCGGCGAGATCGGCTGGGCGATCACGGGCGTCAACGCCGCCGACTTCAAGCGGATCTGCGCGGACGCGAAGACGTACTCGGACGAGACGGGCGACCGGATGTTCCTCTTGGGGCCGCTTGACGAGTGGGGCGAGGGGTCGATCGGCTATCCGAACCAGGAGCACGGCTTCGGCATGCTTGAGGCGGTGCGCGACGTGTTCGGCCAGAAGCCCGCCGCCGGCTGGCCGGTCAACCATGCGCCGGAAGACGTCGGCCTCGTCTGCCCGCAGCGCGCCTCCGACTGATGCCCCCCGGCGCGCGCGGCGGCTGCAAACGCTTCCCGCAAACGTCTTCCGCTTGAGGCCTTGCCATGTTCGACATCAGCCGGAACGTCCCCCTGTGGCTGTCGCTCGCGTTCATCGTGGGCGGCCTCGCCGCGCTCACCTGGAGCGCGGACCGCTTCGTCGGGGCGTCGGCGCGCCTCGCGCGGGCCTTCGGCGTCTCGCCGCTCATCGTGGGCATGGTCATCATCGGTTTCGGGACGAGCGCGCCCGAGCTGGCCGTCTCCGTCCTCTCGGCCCTCGCCGACGAGTCGAACCTCTCCCTCGGCAACGCCTACGGCTCGTGTACCTTCAATCTCGGCGTCATCCTCGGCGTGACGGCGCTCGTCTCGCCCATCGCCGTGAAGCCGTCCGTCTCGTTTCTCGGCGTGCCGCTTCTCCTCGGCGTGACGGCGCTTTCCTACGTCCTCGTGCGCGACATGGCCTTCGAGCGCGTGAACGGCGTCGTGCTGCTCGCGGCCTTCCTCCTGATCATGCCCCTCTACTGCTGGTTCGACCAGAAGAAGGGGGCTGCGCCGGATGCGGCGGCCGGCGCGGCGCGGCCCAAGGCGCGCGCCGCCGACGCCTTCTGGATCGTCGCGGGGCTTGTGCTGCTCGTCGCCTCGTCGCACCTCCTCGTCTGGGGCTGCGTGGACGTCGCGCGCGACGTCCTGGGCGTTTCGTCGCTCCTCATCGGGCTTACCGTCGTCGCCGCCGGGACGTCCCTCCCAGAGCTCGCGAGCGCGCTCGCCTCCGCGCGCCGGGGCGAACACGAGTTCGTCATCGGTAACATCGTGGGCTCGAACCTCTTCAACACGCTCGCCGTCGTGGGCGTGGCGGGGACGCTCTCGCCGTTCGGCGGCTACAGCCGCTACGTCGTCACGCGCGACCTGCCGGCGATGTTCGCGATGTCGGCGCTCCTCTTCGTCTTCGGCTTCAACTGGCGCCGCCCGTCCGCGCTCGGGCGCGTCACGCGCGGGGAGGGCGTCCTCTGGATTCTGGCCTTCGCCGCGTATCTTGCCGTCATGATCTTCCAGGAGACGGGCCGCTGGTGAGCGGATGGATTTCAAGACTAACGCTTCAACGCGAGGAAGGGAGAATGCCATGGACATGAGGAAATGCCGCGCGGCGGCGGGGCTTGCCGCGCTTGCGGCGGCGCTGACGGGATGCAACGAGACGGAGAACGCGCGGCGGACGACGTCGCTCTGCGGCGACGGCTGGCGCTTCGCGAAGGACGCGGGCGGCGCGCTCCAGGCGGCTGCGGCGGACTTCGACGACGCGGCGTGGCAGGCCGTCGAGGTGCCGCACGACTGGGCGATCGCGGGCCCGTTCGACCCCGAGAGCGACGGCGGTTCGGGCAAGCTGCCCTGGCGCGGCGTGGGCTGGTACCGCCGCACGTTCGAGGTGCCGGCGGCGGCGTGCCGCGCCGTGCAGGCGGGCGGCGCCCTCTGGCTGGAGTTCGACGGCGTGATGGCGCGCCCCGAGGTGTACGTGAACGGGCGCCGCGCGGGCGGGTGGAACTACGGCTACATGGGCTTCCGCGTGGACGCGGCGCCGTTCGTGCGGGAGGGGGCGAACGTCCTCGCCGTGCGCGCCGACACGCGCGACCACCACTCGCGCTGGTATCCGGGCGCGGGCATCTACCGCGCCGTGCGGCTCGTCGCCGCGCCGGCCGTCCACGTCGTCCCGGGGACGGCGTTCGTGACGACGCCGGGCGTCGCGCGGGAAAGCGCGAGCGTGCGCGTCGCCTTCGAGGTCACGAACCGCCTCGACAGGGCCGTTTCGGTGGATGCGGGCGTGCGCGTCGAAGGCGTGGACGCGAAGGCGGGCGGAGCGAAGCGGATCGGCGCGAAGGGCCGCGCGGCGTTCGTCTTCGACCTGGAAGTGGCGAACCCGCAGCTCTGGGACGTCGAGAACCCCGCGCTCTACACGGCGACGGTCGGCGTGCGGGCGAAGGGGACGCTGGACGCCGAGACCGTGCGCTTCGGCATCCGCACGGCGGAATTCACGGCGGACGACGGCTTCCACCTGAACGGACGGCGCGTGCAGCTCAACGGCGTCGACCTCCATTCGGACATGGGCCCCTTGGGCATGGCCTTCAACCGCAGCGTCATGCGCCGCCAGCTGATGATCATGAAGGACATGGGCGCGAACGCCCTGCGCACGAGCCACAACGCCTGCGACCCGCAGGTCCTCGACCTCTGCGACGAGCTCGGCCTCGTCGTCTGGAACGAGTGCTTCGACAAGTGGGACGGCACGAGCGGCCGGCGGAAGGACGAGAAGCTGGAGGACTACGTGGCGGAGAACCTGCGCGCGTTCGCGCGCCGCGACCGCAACCACCCGAGCGTCGTCGTCTGGTCGATCGGCAACGAGATCCCGCCGAACGGCTGGGGCTGGCACGGGAAGGACCCGAAGGCCCAGGACGGCATGAGCGCCGCGCGCTTCCGCCTCTTCCGCGACGCAATCCGCGAACTCGACCCGACGCGCCCCGTCGGCATCGGCTGCTGCCACGGCGCGGCCGTCGACACGGGCATGTTCGCGGAGCTGGATCTGACGGGCTGGAACTACGGCGCGCAGTACCGCACGGTCAAGGCGCGCCACCCCGACAAGCCCGTCGTCTACTCCGAGAGCGCGAGCGCGCTCAGCAGCAGCGGCTTCTTCGAGCAGCCGCCGGCTTCGTCGAAGACGGACTACGCCGTCGCGCGGCGCGAGGTGGGTTCCTACGAACACAACGCCGCGCCGTGGAGCGACATCCCGGACGTCGAGTTCGCGCGCATGGAGGAGGATCGCTACTGCGCGGGCGAGTTCGTCTGGACGGGCATCGACTACCTCGGCGAGCCGACGCCCTACGTCGGCGCGCAGAGCTTCCCGATGATGAAGGGCCTCAAGAAGAGCGAGCTTGCGCGCAGCTCCTACTTCGGCATCGCCGACCTCATGGGCCTGCCGAAGGCGCGCTACTGGCTCTACCGCTCGCACTGGAACAAGAAGGCCCACACGGTCCAGATCACGCCGCACTGGAACTGGCCCGATCCCGCGTCCAAGGCCGGCGCACCCGCCACCGTCCCCGTCTACGTCTACACGGACGGCGACGAGGCCGAGCTGTTCCTGAACGGCACCTCGCTCGGCCGTCGGCGCAAGGGCGTGGTGCAGCGCCCCGTGAACCTCGCGGCGGGCAGGCCCGTGGACGCGAGCAGCGTCGAGCGGCGCGCCGAGCGGGTCAACGCCCCGTCCCACGCGGTCGATGGCGAAAACGGCACGCGCTGGTGCGCGAGCGGCCCCCAGAAGGGCGCCTGGTGGCAGGTTGACCTCGGCGCCGTGCGCGCGTTCCGCACCGTCCTCGTCTCGGGCGAGCAGGCGGACGGCAGCTACGCCTGGACGATCCGCGTCTCGGACGACGGCAAGGCGTGGCGCGACTTCGCGAAGAAGGCGCTCGGCGCGGAGCAGAAGCCCGTCGCCGGCGCGGCGGTGCGCGCCCGGTTCGTGCGCGTCGTCTTCGACGACCTCCGGGAGGGGACCTGGCCGTCCATCCGCGAGGTCGTCGTGAGCGACTGCGCGGAGGCGTTCCGGCTCAACCCCTACTACGACGTGTGCGACCGCTACCGCCTGCGCTGGCTCGACGTGCCCTACCGTCCGGGCGAGCTGAAGGCCGTCGCCTACAAGGACGGGGCGATGGTCGGCGAGGCCGTGATGCGCACGGCCGGGAAGCCCGTCGCGGTGAAGCTCGCCGCCGAGGCGGACGAGCTGCCGGCCGACGGCGAGACGTGCGTCTTCGTGCAGGTCGACGTCGTCGACGCGAAGGGGACGCGCGACCCGTGGGCGAAGGACCGCGTGTCGTTCACGCTGACCGGGCCGGGGAGGATCCTTGCCGTCGGCAACGCCGATCCGCGTGCCCACGAGGCGTTCACGGAGGTCGCCTCGCACCCGCTCTCCTTCGGCAAGGCCGTCGCCGTCGTGCGGCGCGACAAGGGCGCATCCGGGCCCATCGTCCTGAAGGCCGCCGTCAAGGGCCTCAAGCCTGCGGAGGTCGCATTCAGGTAGGGCGGCGCGCGCGGCGTCTCTCGTCTGCACGCCGCGTCCAGACGTGGTATACTTATTTACTTAAGCGGGGCGGCAGGTCAGCCGTTTCCGCACGAAAGGAACAACGAAGACATGGCAGAAGACAGCAAGTCCACCCTCGACCCGCTCGCCGCGCTCTGCAAGCGCCGCGGGTTCATCTACCACTCCTCCGAGATCTATGGCGGCATGCCGGGGTTCTGGGACTACGGCCCCCTCGGCTGCGAGCTGAAGCAGAACGTGAAGCAGGCCTGGTGGCAGTTCACCGTGCGCGGCCGCAGCGACGTCGCCGGCCTTGACGCGACGATCATCATGCACCCGAAGATCTGGAAGGCGTCGGGCCACCTCGACACGTTCGCCGACCCGATGACGATGTGCAAGGACTGCAAGAAGCTCATGCGCGCCGACCAGGTGAAGGACATCTACGCCGACCAGAGGAAGAAGCCCCAGCCCAAGGTCGCGGGCGCGACGTTCTTCTGCCCCTACTGCGGCGGCGAGCTCACCGAGCCCAAGCCGTTCAACCTCATGTTCAAGACGGTCGTCGGCCCGATCGACGACCCCTCCCACGTCGCCTACCTCCGCCCCGAGACCGCGCAGGCGATCTTCGCCCAGTTCACGAACGTCCTCGCCACCTCCCGCCAGAGCGTGCCCTTCGGCATCGCGCAGATGGGCAAGAGCTTCCGCAACGAGGTGACGCCGCGCAACTACACGTTCCGCAGCCGCGAGTTCGAGCAGATGGAGCTGGAGTTCTTCATCCGCCCGGACGAGGCCGTCGAGATCCTCCACGGCCACGTCGTCACGCTCGCCGACAACCCCGACCTCGACGGCCCCGTGCAGGACGACTGGGGCTGGGAGGTCTGGCACAAGTACTGGGTCGAGCAGCGCAAGAAGTTCCTCGCGGCCGTCGGCCTGCCGCCCGCGCGCTTCGTCGAGTACTGGCAGAAGCCCGACGAACTCGCCCACTACGCCCGCGCGTGCGTGGACATCGAGTACGACTTCCCGTTCGGACGCCAGGAACTGGAGGGCATCGCCGCCCGCAGCGACTTCGACCTCTCCCAGCACCAGAAGTTCTCCGGCGAGCCCCAGAGCGTCTTCGACGACCCGCTCAAGCAGGCCGCGAAGAAGATGGACGAGGCCGCGCGCAAGGCGTTCATCGAGAAGGTGCAGACCGACTGGGCGGCGCGCGGCAAGGATCCGATCGCGGCGGAGAAGTTCTGCCAGGATCTCTTCAACGGCCGCTACATCCCGCACGTGATCGAGCCGTCCGCCGGCGTCGACCGCCTCATGCTCGCCCTCCTCTGCGAGGCGTACGAGGAGCAGAAGCTCACGGACGACAAGGGCAAGGAGGACGTCCGCACGGTCCTGCACTTCAACCCGAAGGTGGCGCCCGTCAAGGTCGCCGTGTTCCCGCTCGTCAAGAAGGACGCGGCGAGCTACGCGATGGCCAAGGAGATCTTCGGCAGGCTCCGCAAGAAGGTGAATGCGTTCTGGGACGAGTCCGGGCAGATCGGCCGCCGCTACCGCCGCCAGGACGAGGCGGGCACGCCGTGGTGCCTCACGGTGGACCCCGAGTCGCCGAAGGACGGCAAGTTCACGGTGCGCGACCGCGACACGATGCAGCAGGAGCGCCTCTCCTACGAGGCGTTCCTCGCGAAGATGTACGCCGCGCTCGAGTTCTAGCGTGAAGGGCCCGGGAAAGAGGAGAACCCGCACGGTCGCGGACGGCCGCGCCGCCGTCGCAAACGGCACGATCCGCCACTGACGCGGCGATTATGGTATAATTGTCCGCCGTTTTATCTGGAAAGGATTCCCGGAATGAAATACGACAAGAACCACGCGCTGCTGGAGACCGCGATTCCCGGCCTCCCGCCGCCGAAGAGCGGTAAGGTGCGCGACGTCTTCGACCTCGGTGACACGCTGCTGATGGTCGTCACCGACCGCATCAGCGCGTTCGACGTGATCCTCCCCTGCGGCGTGCCGGACAAGGGCAAGGTGCTCAACCAGCTCTCCCTCTTCTGGTTGGACTTCCTCGGCGTGAAGAACCACCTCGTCACCGCCGACGTGGACCAGTACCCCGCCGCGCTCCAGTGCGTGAAGGACGATCTGCGCGGGCGCTCGATGCTCGTCCGCAAGGTGAACATGGTCGAGGTGGAGTGCATTGCCCGCGGCTACCTCACCGGCAGCGGCTGGAAGGAGTACCAGAAGAGCGGAACCGTGAACGGGCAGACGCTCCGCGCGGGCTACCAGAACGCCTCCAAGCTCGACGAGGTGCTGTTCACGCCCACGACGAAGGCGGCGATCGGCGACCACGACGAGGCGATCAGCTACGCCCAGACCGAGGCCCTGGTGGGCGCGGACCTCGCGAAGGCCCTCAAGGATGCGACCATCGGCCTCTACACGCGCGCGGCGGACTACGCGCGGGCCCACGGCATCATCATCGCCGACACGAAGTTCGAGTTCGGCCGCGACGCGGACGGTTCGCTCATCCTTGCGGACGAGGTGCTGACGCCCGACAGCTCGCGCTTCTGGCCCGAGGCCTCCTACGCGGTGGGCGCGAACCCGCCCTCGCTCGACAAGCAGTACGTGCGCGACTGGCTCGACGCGATCCACTTCAACCACCAGCCGCCGGGCCCGGTGCTGCCGGACGACGTCATCGCCCGCACGCGCGACATCTACGTGAAGGCGTACGAGGAGCTGAGTGGAAAGACGCTGGTCTGAGGCGGCGGCCGCCGCGCTCGACGCCTACCCGTGGCGCGATCCGCGCGAAAAGGCGCGGGCGCGCGCGGAGGCGGAGCTCGTCGCCTTCGGCGCGTGCGTGGAGACGGGCGACCTGCCGCTTCCCGTGCGGCGCTGGCTGCGCGCCCGCCCGCCCGGCCCGTTCGCGGGCTGGATCTGGCGCGGCGAGAGCTGGAAGGCCCTCACCGAGGGCTTCGAGAAGGCGATCCTCGCGCAGGCTCTCGCCGCGCACGGCGGGTTCGCCGCGAAGGCGGCCCGGGCGCTGAAGACCACCCCGCGCGTCGTCGCCTACAAGGCGCGGAAGTACGGATTACAGGCTTTCAAGGCAAAACAACGAAAAAAGACAGGATAAAAAACATGGGCATTTTCGACCAGATGAAGCAGGCCATGCAGATGCGCAACGAGGCCAAGAGGATCCAGGCGGAGATCGAGAAGATCAACGTGGAATACGCGAACGGGGGCATCTCCGTCACGGCGCGCGGCGACTTCACGATCACCTCCATCAAGATCTCGCCCGAGACGTGGGCCGAGGCGGCGGGCGGCAAGCCCGAGCGCTTCGAGACGATGCTCTTCAACGTGATCAACGGCGCGCTCAAGAGCGTGAAGAAGACGACGCAGGAGCAGATGATGGCCGCCATGAAGGGCGGCGGCATGCCGAACCTCTTCGGCAAGTGAGCCGATGCTCGCGCCGATCGACACGCTGGAGCGCGCGCTCGCCCGTCTGCCCGGCCTCGGCCGCCGCAGCGCGGGGCGGGCGGCGCTCGCGTTGCTGCGCGATCCGGAGCGTCTGCTCGATCCGCTCGTCCTTGCGCTCCGGGATGCGCGCGCGAACGTCTGCTGCTGCCCGCGCTGCGGGGCGTTCACCGTGCGCGGCATCGAGCCGTGCGCGCTCTGCACGGACGCGGCGCGGGACGGGGCGCGCGTGTGCGTCGTCGAGGAGCCGGCGGATATCGTGACGGTCGAGGGGGCGGGCGCGTTCCGCGGGCGCTACCACGTGCTGGGCGGCAAGCTTTCGCCCGCGCGCCGCATGGGGCCCGAGCGCCTGCGCCTCGGCGAGCTGAAGGACCGCATTGCGCGCGAGGGCTTTGCGGAGGTGTTGCTGGCGCTCTCCACGGACATGGAGGGCGATGCGACGGCGGGCTTCGTGGCCGAGGCCCTGCGCGACTGGCCGTCCGCCGCCGCGCCGGTGCGGGTGACGCGCCTCGCGTTCGGCCTGCCGGCCGACTCGGGCGTCGCCTATTCCGACCCGCTGACGCTGCGGCGGGCCATCGTCCATCGATGCGAGGTGTGACATGAAGGCAAACGTGATGTGGGGCGCCGCGCTCGCGGCTTTCTGTGGTTTCGGGGCGACGGAGGCGCGCCTGGGTGGAGACGGCCGCGTCGTGCTGCCCGCTCTGGGCGTCGAAATGGGCGTGAAGATCCACGCGGAGGGCTGGAAGGGGAGTCTGGACGTCCAGCCCCAGCCCACGCGGCGCTTCCCCGACGCGCAGAAGGGCCTCGCCCAGTGGCGGGGGCTTGCGTCGCGGAAGGCGGACGCCGCGCAGTTCGCCCACGGCACGGTCACCCTGCGGGCGGCGGCGGACGACGCGGCCGCCGTGGCGGCGGTCGTCGTCTCGGATGCCGACCAGAGGCCGGAGGCGGTGGTGTGGAGCGTGGAGCTGCCGGCGGACCGCTTCGGAGGCGGCACGTGGGCGGCGGACGCGAAGGCGGGGGAACTGCCGCGCGCGTTCAACGGCACGCGCACGGGGCTTTTCAACGGAACCTGCTCGACGCTCGCGCTGACGGACCGGGAGGGGCGGCGGCTGGCCTTCTCCTTCGCCGCGCCGGTTGCGGTGCTGATCCAGGACGGGCGGCGCTGGGGCGACGTCTTCACGGTGCGCCTCTTCAACGGGCGCGTGCCGTTCGGGAAGGAGGCGCGGCGCACGTTCGCGTTTTCGTTTTCCGCGCCGGACGGTGTTGCGGTTTCGTATGCGAAGCCGACCGTCGTGCAGGCGGGGCCGGACTGGATCCCCGTCGACTACCGGAAGAACATCCTCGCGGGGAGCGCGCTCGACTTCTCCAACCAGGGGCTGCAGGACGCCCCGGCGGGCAAGCATGGCTGGCTGCGGAACGTGGGCGGGCACTTCGAGTTCGAGCGGCTGCCGGGCGTGCCGCAGCGCTTCTACGGCGTGAACCTCTGCTTCGGCGCGAACGTGCCGGAGCGGGCGGTGGCGGACGAACTGGTGACGCGCCTCGTGCGCCTCGGCTACAACACGGTGCGCGTCCACCACTACGAGCGCGACCTGCTCAGGGAGGGCCCCAAGGGCGGACTCGACTTCGACGCGGCGGCGCTGGACCGCTTCGACTACCTGATGGCGAAGTGCATCGCGGCGGGGCTGTACGTGACGACGGACGTCTTCGTGTCGCGTCCTGTCCGCTGGGCGGACATCGGCTATCCGGACCGCGCGGGCGTGGTGGAGGAGAAGGCCGTCTACAAGTGCCTCGTCGCGGTGTCCGACGCCGCGTTCGCCGACTGGTGCGCATTCGCGAAGCGGTTCCTCGAACACGTCAACCCCTACACGGGGCGGCGCTATCTGGACGAACCGGCCCTGCCGCTCCTCTCGCTCATCAACGAGGGGCAGCTTACGATGGGCTGGGGACGCGGCGCGCGGGAGGAGCCCGCCGTGCAGGCGGCCTACGTAAAGTGGCTCGCGGAGAGGCGGGCGTCCGATCCGGCGTTCTGTCCGTACGCGCCCGCCACGGCCGACAAGCTCGGCTTCTACGGCGCGAACGGCAACGCGATGGCGCTCTTCATGGCGGACGTGGAGCGCCGCAGCGCCGCGCGGATGATCGCCTATCTGCGGACGCTTGGCTCGAAGGCGCTCTTCACGAACGCGAACAACGGTCCGCACCCCGTCGCGATGCAGAACGTGCGCGCGGACCTCTACGACTACGTGGACGACCACTTCTACGTGGACCACCCCCACTTCCTCGAACGGCGCTGGCGCCTCCCCTCGAAGATCGGCAACCTCAACCCCGTCCTCGACAAAAAGCTCGCGCTCGTGGGGCCCGCGTTCGTGCGCCTTGCGGACAAGCCGTTCTGCATCACCGAATGGAACTTCTCGGGGCCGGGCATGTACCGCGGCGTGGGGGGCATCATGACGGGCGCGCTCTCCGCGCTGCAGGACTGGGACGGCCTCTGGCGCTTCGCCTACGCGCACGGCGCGAAGGATCTCGCGGAGGGGCCCTGCAAGCCGGGCTACTTCAACGTCGGCACGGATCCGCTCGGACAGGCCGCCGACCGCGCGAGCGTCTGCCTCTTCCTGCGCCGCGACCTTGCGCCGCTTGCGGAGGGGACGGCCCTGCGGGTGACGGACGCCGCCGTGGCGGGGACCACGAACGCCCACCGCGCGGTCGTTGTGCGCCCGGCGTGGGGTGATGCCGCGTGGCACCGCCGCGTCGCGACGGCGGGCGCGGCGACGCGCGTGCCGCCGGACATGGCGGAGCTGCCGATCACCGAGGCGCTGTACGGCGCGGAGAGGGCGCCGTTCGCGTACACGCCGGTTCCCGGCTGCGCGCTGGACCGCGCGCGCGGGACCTTCACGCTCGCGACGCCGCGCACGGCGGGCGGCTTCGCGCCGTCCGGCAGCCTCGACGGCGGGGCGGTGTCGTTCACGGTGGAGGGCGCGCCCGCGACGGTGTGGGCGAGCAGCGTGGACGCGGAGAAGACGGACCTCCGCCACGCGAAGCGGATTCTCGTGACGCACCTGACGGACGTGCAGGCGGACGGCAACGTCTACGCGGACGAGACGAAGACCGTACTCCTCAAGTGGGGCAAGTCCCCGCCGCTCGCACGGCGGGGGAAGGCCCAGGTGCGCCTCGCGCACGCGGCGCCCGCCTCGCTGGACGTCTGGGCGCTCGACACGTCGGGCGCGCGCCGTGCGCGCGTTCCCGCCCGCGTGGAAGGCGACCGTCTCGTCTTCACGGTCGAAGTGGCGCCGCCCTCGGCCGTCCTCAACTACGAAGTCGCCGCGTCGGCGCGCTGATGCGCGGCGGCTAGACGAGCCGCTCCCGCCAGGCGTCGACGAGGCGGCGGGCAAGGGAGATCCGCTTGGGAAGGAGCGGAAGGTCGTCGCGGCCGAACCAGCCGCTTTCCACGACCTCCTCGCCGTCGGGCGTCGGATCGCCGGAGACCCAGTCCGCGACGAAGCCGATCATGACGTTCGAGGGGAAGGGCCAGATCTGCGAGCCGAAGTAGCGGATGTGGCCGACTTCAAGGGCGGCTTCTTCCCGGATCTCGCGCCGGACGGCCTCTTCGAGGTTTTCGGCGGGTTCGAGAAAGCCGGCGACGAGGCTCCAGTGCGGCAGCTTGTAGTGCGTGTTGCGCTGGAGGAGGATCGTGTCGCCTTTCTTGACGAGGACGATCACGGCCGGTGTGATCTGCGGGTAGGCGAGCAGCCCGCATTTCGGGCAGCGCATCGCGCGCTCGGCGGGGTCTGGATGGCGCGCGAGCGGCGTGCCGCAGCGGCCGCAGAAGCGGCTGGTTTCGGCCCAGTGGGCGAGTTCCCGCTCGCGTGCGGCGGCCAGCCAGCCGGACAGGGGCAGGCGGTCGAAAAGTTCGCGGAGGTCCATGCGCGACAGTATACGCCCGTCTCGGCGCGTCCGTCAATCGCGATGGAGGCCGCCCAGGGTCCCCGGACCGCCCGGAGGCGTCCGCCGGGGCCGCGAGAATGTGGTATACTCCCGCACATGGCCCAAACGGCGATTCTTGCGAACGGCGCCCCGCCGGCGCACCCGCTGGCGCGCGCGGTCTTCGCCGGCGCGGCGCGGCTCGTCTGCTGCGACGGGGCGTATCGGACGGCGCGGGCGCTCGGACGCGACCCCGACCTCGTCGTCGGCGACGGCGATTCGCTCGCGGCGGCGGACCGCGCGGCGCTCGGCGTGCGCTTCGTCCACATTGCCGAGCAGGAGACGAACGACCTCGACAAGGCGTTTCGCACGGCCGTCGCGCGCTTCGGCGGCGCGGGCGTCGTTCTGCTCGGCGCGGGCGGCCTGCGCGAAGACCACTTCCTCGGCAACCTCTTCCGTCTGCCGGACTTTGCGCGCACGGCGCCGGACATCGCGCTGGTCACGGACGCGGGGACGTTCACGGTCGTCGCCGGCGCGCGCCGCTACGCCTGCCGCCCCGGCGAGGCCGTCTCGGTCTTCGCGCCCGATCCGGCGACGCATGCGACGTCCAGAGGGCTCGCCTGGCCGCTGGATGGCGTGCCGCTCGACGCGCTCTGGCGGGGGACGCTCAACCGCACGACGGGCGACGCCTTCGACCTCGCGGGCGACCGTCCGCTCATCGTCTACCGTCCCCATCCGCCAGCCGGCGCATCGGGCGGCCCCCTGCGGGGCGTTCCTGCGGGGGCTCGATGAGGTCGTCGACGAGGCGCAGGCGCCACCAGCGGCCCCGGGCAAAGCGCACGATGCAGGCCAAGGCGCAGACGCCGCAGTAGAAGGGCATCGTGAGCCAGAGGAACGTGATCGAGGGGGCGAGCCACAGGACGAGGAAGACGACGGGCATCCAGAGGCCGAGGGAGATGGCGAGCAGGGCGAACATGACGAACTTCGTGTCGCCCGCGCCCTTGAGCGCGCCGCCGACGATGAGGCTCACGGCGTCGAAGAAGGCCCAGGAGAGCATGATCCACATGAGCGTGCGGCCGAGGGCGCGGAAGGCGGCGGCGTCGAAGGCCGTCTCGGGGCCGCGGAAGGCGTCCATGAGGGCGTCCGAGAAGAGGAAGACGACGGCCGCGAAGAGGGCGACGTAGGCGGCGCCGAGGAAGAGGGCGCTTTTCGTGGCGCGGATCGAGGCGGCGGCGTCGTGCGCGCCCTGGTACTGCCCGACGAGCACGGTGGCGCCCTGCCCGAGCCCGAGCAGGGGGGCGAAGGAGACGTAGTTGACGGAGAAGACGATGTTCGAGACGGCGAGGGAGAGGGCGTCGAGGCGGCCGGTCGCCATCACGAAGACGGTGAAGGTGGCGACGTCGAGGAACTGGTGGAGGCCGGAGGGGAGGCCGTAGCGGACGATGCGCCGGAGGAGGTCGGGGCGCGGACGGAGCGCGACGAGGTAGCGGCGGCCGCGCAGGGCGGGCTCGAAGAAGGTGGCCGCGCCGAGGATGAGGCAGGGGACGGCGGCGGCGAGGGCGGTGGCCCAGCCCGCGCCGACGATGCCCCAGCGCCCGCAGCCGCCGTGCCCGAAGATGAACATCCAGTCGAGGAGGACGTTCGAGAGGCTGCCGGCGCAGGTGGCGACGCCTACGAGGCGGGTCTTGCCCTGTCCGGCGAAGTAGCCGGCGAGGACGGCCTGGAAGACGCAGAAGACGCCGCCGAGCTGGAGGATGCCGTAGTAGGCCTTCTCGTCGGCGAGGATGGCGGGGGCGTGCCCGGCGAGGTTGAAGAGGGCGTACCCGAGGGGGATCGAGAGGAGGATGAGCGGGAGGGCCGCGAGCGCGAGCCAGAGGCCCTGGCCGTAGGCGGCGGCAGCGTCGCGCTTCGCGCCGGCGCCGTGGAACTGCGCGACGAAGGTGCCGGAGTAGCTGGCCGTCGCGACGAGCAGGCAGATGAAGAGCCAGCTGAGGATGCCGCCGGGGAGGGAGGCCTGGATGGCGTCGTCCGAGTAGCGCGCGAGGAAGACGCGGTCGGTGAACTGGTTGATCGCGTGCGCGCCCATCGCGAGCACGAGGGGCAGCGTCGTCGCGAGGACGTCCCGGATGTTGCCTTTCCGTTCGGAGAACATGGCCGGCATTATAGCATTTCCAGACGTCGGCACCCAAATGTGGTAAACTAGAAAGCCATGAGACCGATTGTCACTGAAGTCCGCCGCGTGGCGGCGTGCGGGAGGGCGCGCTGATGCGCGTGGGCCTCGGCTACGACTCCCACCGCTTCGCGGAGGGGCGCACGCTGAAGCTGGGCGGCGTGGAGATCCCCGGCGCGCGGGGGCTCGCGGGCCACTCCGACGCGGACGTCCTCATCCATGCGCTCATCGACGCGCTGCTCGGCGCGGCGGCGCGCGGGGATATCGGCGCGCACTTCCCCGACACGGATCCCGCGTGGGCGGGGGCCGACTCGGCGCAGCTGCTCGTGCGCGTCGTCGCCGAACTCGCGGCGAACGGATTCCGCGTGGGCAACGTGGACGCGACGGTGATCTGCGAGGCGCCCAAGCTGCGTCCGCACGTCGCGGCCATCCGCGCGCGCCTGGCGGCGCTGCTCGGCGTCGCCGTTTCGCGTGTCTCCGTGAAGGGCAAGACGAACGAGCGGATGGACGACGTGGGCGCGGGCCTCGGCATCGCCGTCCACTGCGTCGCGCTGCTGGAGGAGACGGCGTGACGCTCTACGACACGCACGCGCACTTCTCGGACGGCGACGACGTGGCGGCCCTCTGCGCCCGCGCCGCCGAGGCGGGCGTGGCGCACATCCTCGCCGTCGGCGGCAGCGAGGAACTGAACCGCAATGCGCTGCGCACGCCGGGGCGCGTCGTGCTGGGATGGGACCGCGACCAGCTCGACGACGTGCCGGAGCGGATGCGGCAGCTGCCCGCGCTCCTCGACGCGCACGCCGCGCGCGTGGCGGCGATTG
Source organism: uncultured Kiritimatiellota bacterium (assembly GCA_934643865.1). Classification (GTDB taxonomy): domain Bacteria; phylum Verrucomicrobiota; class Kiritimatiellia; order RFP12; family UBA1067; genus RUG572. The sequence goes on along the minus strand of CAKUCX010000001.1, from coordinate 2,991 downwards.
GCGAAATCGGGCTGGACGGCCACTACGCGCCGCAGACGCTGCAGGCGCAGGCGGCCCTCTTCGCGCAGCAGCTCGCGCTGGCGGACGCGCGGGGTCTCCCCGTCGTCGTCCATACGCGCGAGGCGGACGACGCGACGCGCGGCGTCCTCGACGAGGTGCCGTGGCGGCACGGGGACCGCCTGCGCGGCGTGATCCACTCCTACACGGGCGCGCCCGCGTTCGCGGGGAAGCTCCTCGACCGGGGGTTCATGGTGTCGTTCTCGGGCATCGCGACGTTCACGTCCGCCGAGACGGTGCGCGCCTCGGCGCGCTACGTGCCCGACGACCGCATCCTCGTCGAGACGGACGCGCCGTACCTCGCGCCCGTTCCCTTTCGCGGGCGTCCCTGCGAGCCCGCCTTCCTCGTCCACACCGCCCGCCGCCTCGCCGCCGTGCGCGGCGTCGCGCTCGACGCCTTCGCCGCCTTGACGACGGCAAACGCCCTTGCGCTCTTCGGCGTGTAGGGAGGCCCCCCGGACTTCAACGCATGAACACATGTCTCTCCCTCGCCGCGCTTGCCGTCCTGTTTTGCCTCTCGGCGTTCTTCTCAGGTTCGGAGACGATTCTCTTCACGCTCACGGGTGTGCAGCGCGCGCGGATCCGCGCGCGCAGTGCGCGGGCGGACCGCTGGATCGGACGGTGCGTGGACGATTCCGCCGCGCTCCTCTCGACGCTCCTCGTCGGGAACACGTTCGTCAACTTCGCGATTGCGACGCTTTCCTACCGGCTCTTCGTGAAGGCCTTCCCCGCCTGGGGAGGCTTCGCCGCCGTGCCCGTGACGACCGTGCTGCTGCTGCTCTTCGGCGAGATCACGCCCAAGCGCCTCGCGCTGCGCCACGCCGAGGCGCTTGCGCCCGCCTGTGCGCTCGCGCTCCTCTTCTGGCGGGCCGCGCTGCTGCCGTTCAACAAGGCCTTCTCGCTCGCGTCGCGGGCGTTCGCGCCGGCGCTCGCGCGCGAACGGCGGGCGCTCTCCGACGCCGAACTCGTCTCGGTCGTCGAGTCCGCCGCCGAGAAGGGCGAGTTCGCGGTGGCGGACGCCGAGATGATCGAGGGCGTGCTGCGGCTCTCGGAGCTGCACGCGAACGACGAGATGACGCCGCGCGTGGACATCGAGGGGCTGGATTCGGACCGGCCGGAGGCCGTGCGCGCCGACGTCCTCGCCCATGCGCGCCACGCCTGCCTGCCCGTCTTCAACCGTACGCCGGACGCAATCGAGGGCATCGTGGACGTGAAGACGGGGAAGGTCGAGGACGCGCTCTTCGTCCCCGAGCAGATCACGCTCGACGACCTCCTCGTCGTCTTCCGCCGGAGCGGCAAGCCGCTCGCCGTCGTCCTCGACGAATACGGCGGCACGGCCGGCATCATCACGCCGAACGACGTCCTGGAGATCATCGTCGGCCCCGGCGTCTTCGCGCGCCCCGACGACGAGCCCTCCATCCGCCCCGTCGGACGGAACGCCTGGATCATCGACGGCCGCGCGAGCCTCGACGAGATCAACCGCGAACTCGGCATCGAGCTGGAGGCCGAGGACGCCGACCGCCTCTCGGGGTGGGTCGCCTTCCACGCCGAGCGCATCCCCCACGTGGGGCAGCAGATCGAGGCGGACGGCTGCCGCGCGACCGTCCTCAAGCGCCGCCGCCGCCGCGTCGTGCAGGTGCGCCTGGAGGTCGTCGAATACCCGAAGGCCGACACCGACGAGGAGCTGCTCGCCGAGACGGACGAGGCCGTCGAGAAGACGGAGGAGGACGCATGATCGCGCTCGCCCTCCTCGTCTGCGTGATGCTCGCCGCCCTCGCGCTTTCCTCTTTCTGCTCCGGCACGGAGACGGGGTTCTCCTCCGTCAGCCTGGGCCGCATCCGCCACATGGCCCGCGAGGGCAGCGCGGCGGCGAAGATCATCGAACGCGCGCGCCTCGACTTCTCCCGCACGCTCACCGGCATCCTCGTGGGCAACAACCTCGCGAACGTCGTCTACTCCTCCGCGTCGGCGGCGCTTGCCGCGCGCCTCTTCGGTGACGCCGCCGGCGCGCGCGCGGCGTGGGGCGTGGGCGCGGCGGTCGCGCTGCTCGTGTGCGGCGAGTTCCTGCCGAAGCTCTTCTGCTCGGCGCGGCCGCTGCGCCGGACGCTCCGCCTCGCCCCCGTCTACCGGGTCTTCAGCGCGGCCTTCGCGCCGCTCACGTTCCTTGCGGTGGCGGTGACGGGCCTCTTCGCGGGGCGTCCGCGCGCCCGCGAGCGCGTGACGCCGGACAACCTGCTGCGCATTCTCCAGGACCGCAAGGACGGCGTGCGCCTGACGGAATTCGAGAGTGCCCTCATCGCCCGCATCCTCGTCCTGCGCATGAAGGGCCGCCCCGTGACGGCGGAGGCGCTTCTCTCCGCCCTCGACGAGACGGACGCCTGAGGGGAGGGCCGCGCGCGAAGGGACGCTGCGCCTCGCGGCGGTGGAGGAGGGGCGGGAGGCCCGCGCCGCCCCGGCGCGGGACGTCCCCTCGGACCCACCCCCACGTCGGCCCCCGACGTTGGTAGGGGCGCGCGTCCCGCGCGCCCGCCAGCCTCAAAACCATCTCCGTGTCCCCGTGTCTCCGCGCGCTCCGTGTTGACCGGCCGGAGGCCGCGCGACCCGCCCGCGCCGCGCAAAATGAGATTTCACTGCGTAATAATCTTACTTGAAAGCCTCCGGCCGGTTAACACGGAGCGTGCGGAGGCACGGAGGCACGGAGGAGGTTGAGAGTTGTTTTACACGCACATCAGTCATGGGCTGTTTGATCCCCGGCTGGGGATGGCCGTTGGCTATCGGACGACCCGCGCCGGGCCGTCGGGAGGCGTGGGGATGTCGTGCGTGTAAAACCCTTTTGGCGGACGAGGTGGCGGATGAAGCCGCGCGCAAGCCAGCCTCAAAACCATCTCCGTGTCCCCGTGTCTCCGCGCGCTCCGTGTTGACCGGCCGGAGGGC